>JBBIJC010000034.1:0-23512 GCA_037446165.1 Hydrogenophilales bacterium
ACATGATTATCCGCACCGCCGAAGCCACCCTGAGAACGCTGGCCCAAGGGTTTCCAGTCGTCGCCCTGACCGGGCCGCGACAATCCGGAAAAGCCACGCTGGCCCGTGCCGTGTTCGATGATCGGACGTATGTCACGCTAGAAGATCCCGAGACGAGTGAGTTCGCCTTGCGCGACCCACGTGGATTTCTGGCCCGTTTCCCTGACGGCGCCATCCTTGACGAAGCACAGCGCTGCCCTGAACTGTTTTCCTATCTCCAGGGGTTGGTCGATCAACGCCGGCGCATGGGCGATTTCATTCTCACCGGCTCACCATGACCGAACTCGACCAGGCCAGCCAGCTCCTGCCACGCTGGATGAACTGGTGTGGCGCGGCGGCTACCCGGCGCTATATGACCGCGCACTTGCCCCCGGACACTGGTTTCCGAACTACGCCACCACGTATCTGGAACGCGACGTAAGGCAATTGCTTGCGGTACGCGACTTGAGCCTGTTCCAACGTTTCATCAAGCTCTGTGCCGGACGCACCGGCCAGTTGCTAAATCTCTCATCACTCGCCGCGGACTGCGGCATTTCGCATGTCACGGCCCGTGAATGGTTGAGCGTGCTGGAGGCCAGCTACCTCGTCTTTCTGCTCCCGCCATACCACCGAAATTTCGGCAAGCGCCTGATCAAGGCCCCGAAACTATATTTTCTCGACGCTGCCTTCGCAGCCTGGCTGATCGGGGTGCGCGATGCCGAATCACTGAACACACACGCCCAGCGGGGTGCCCTGTTCGAAACGCTGATCGTAAGCGAGTTCGTCAAGCGCCGTTTCAATGCTGGCCAGCCCGCTGACCTTTATTTCTGGCGTGACAACACCGGCCACGAGATTGACCTGCTGTATGAAACCGGGGGCCGACTCAAGGCCATTGAAATAAAATCTGGCGCAACCTTTGCCAATGACTGGCCACAGGCGCTCCGGAAATGGCGGACTGTGGTCGGGGACGATGCAGAAACGCCCTGCATCGTCTATGGCGGCGAAGACCACTATCAGCGTGAGGGAACCCAGGTAGTGGGCTGGCGCAATCTGGCCAATGACCAAAATCCGCTCGATTAGCCTTGAGCCCCTCTCCCGATGTCTCTGTCTGCATCGCCGCGTGCCGGCAATGCCGATGCACGGTATCTCAGCCACACCCTGAGCCGCCTGAAATCATCGCCGTTCAAACTGTCCGGCAGAATGACGCAGGTTTCCGGGCGAGGCTGCCCCGGCCTTTGAAAGCGCACCACACCACACCACGACAGCACGAGGGTATCTGGCAATAACCGCACCGTTTCCCAGTCGTCGGCTGTCCGCGCCTCCAGCCTTCCGTCTGGTTGGCAGCGCAACTTCAGGCCCTGACGCGCTCCTGTTTTCAGGGACAGCCCCAGGCTGATCGCGATCGCCATGAATATCGGCACGCGGTGGGGCCAGGACAGTTCAGCCAGCCATAGCGCCGCGCCGGCCAGCAGATGAACCGCGATGACGAGATATGTCAGCCAACGCGACGCGCCAATTTCAAGTGTCAGGACAGGGCCTTTCATGCGCGGATATTAGCGTATCCGGTTGTCCCGGCGTGTCGGTATGGGGTAGGGTGTTGGCCAAATCACGTCCCGTTCCGCCATGCGTACATCACTCCCAACCCTGGTTGTCTGCATTGCCCTGTTCACGACCTCGATCGCCCAGGCCAGGCCGCTGCCGGCTACGATCCGCGCCGCGCTCAGACAGGCGCACATACCAGGCAGCCATATTGGTCTTGTCGTTCAGTCGCTTGACCGCAACAAGGCGACCGCCAGCTTCAATGCATCCGTCGCATTCAATCCGGCTTCCGTGATGAAGGTCATCACCACGCTGGCCGCTCTCGATTCACTTGGCCCGGCCCATACCTTCAAAACCCATGTATTGATCGACGGGGCGGTTAGCGATGGCACTTTGAACGGCAACTTGATCATCCAGGGCGGTGGCGACCCGGCGCTGAACCTGGAGCATTTCCAGACGCTGTTGCACGAGATTCGCGCGCGAGGCATCCGCAAGATCAATGGCGATGTCATTTTGGATAACCGCCTTTTTGCCATCGACTCGGTGGGCCCCGGCGCATTCGACGGCGAGCCGCTCAAGCCTTACAACGCCGAACCCGCGGCCTTGCTGGTCAATTACAACGTCCTGCCACTGCGGCTGATGCCCGAGAAAAATGGCATCGAGGCCCACCTCGATCCCCCTGCGCTGCCGGTCGAAAACGGGATACGTGTCGGCCATGAAGCGGGCTGCGCAGATTGGTCGGATGGTTTGACGTTTAACCGCGATGGCGATCGGCTGAACCTTTCCGGACAGTTCCAGCCAACCTGCGGCGACCGCATCCTGTGGCTCAATCTGATGCAACCCTCGGCCACTGCCGCCGCGTTGTTCAGCGCCGATTGGGCTGAACAGCGCGGCGTTCTGGCCGGGCAGGTCCGGCAAGGCGAGACGCCGGCCAGCGCGACGCCGCTGCTGGATTTCGACTCGCCCCCCTTGTCAGAGATCGTGCGCGGCACCAACAAATTCAGCAACAACGTCATGGCCAAGATGCTGTTTCTCGACCTTGGCGCCGCCCGGTTCGGGGCGCCGGCCACATGGGACAAGGGGCAGCGTGCGATCCGCGAATGGCTCAGCGAGAAGGACCTGGACATGCCGGAACTGGTGCTTGAGAACGGCTCCGGCCTGTCTCGCATCGAACGGATATCGGCCTCATCGATGGCGAGACTGCTGGTCTGGGCCTCTCGGCAGCCGCTGTATTACGAATTCGCGGCCTCCCTGCCAGCGCTCGGACTGGAGGGCACGCAGCGGCATCGACTCAAGGATTCGCCGCTGGCTGGCCGTGCCTGGCTGAAGAGCGGCAGTATGGATGGGGTGCACAATCTGGCCGGCTATGTGCTGGACGCCGATGGCCGGCGCAAGGTGGTGGTACTCTTCATCAGCGATACGGGTGACCGTAAAGTGGACAATGTGCAGGCGGCGGTACTGACGTGGGCGATGCACGGCAGACATTAGCTGCACTGATCCAGCGGAAATGTCAATTTTTCCCAAAAGTTTAGCGTTGACTTATACACACCATTCGGCGGGCCTTCCGGGCTTGTCAAGCCGAATCCAGCGTAAATTTTTCAGTATTTTTAAGTGACTGATTACAAAGACATTAATAGTTGCATAATTTTTGGGCTGAGCCATCAGGGCCGGCTTGATTCAAGGCTTTTTGACGGTTTGAAGACAGGTTGTCCACAAAGTTATCCACAGGTTTCGTGGACAACCTTGAAACCCCCAATTCCAACATAGGGTTTCGACTCATCATCTCGAAACCACTTTAAGTTAACGCGCCAATTGACCTCATCTTTCATCCCGATTCTGCAAGTTGCCTTGGATGCCCCGCTGGCCCGCCTGTTCGATTATCTGGCGCCCGGCGCATTGCCATCCGACATTGGCCGCCGGGTGCGGGTGCCGTTCGGCAAGCGGGAGCAGGTGGGCATTGTCGTCGGGTTGATCGACTCTTCTTCGGTAGCCGTCGAACAACTGCGGCCGGTCATCCAGATCGACCGGCAACTGGCTCCATTGCCGCTGGAGGTCATGCAACTCGCCCGGTTCGCCGCGGCGTATTACCAGCATCCGCTTGGTCCGGTGCTGTTGTCCCTGCTGCCCCCGGCGCTGAAGCGGGCCAATTTCAGAGTGCCGGCCCCGGAGGCCTATGCGTTGACCCCGGCCGGCCATGACCATTGCACCGCCATTCCGGCCCGGGCCACGGCGCAGCAAAGGCTGGCCGAGTTGCTGGCCAACGGCCCGGTCGCTGCCGAGCACCTGGCCGACCTGCGCACGCCGCTGCGCGACTGGCTGCGCAAGGGCTTGGCAGTTGCCGCCGACATAACGCCGCCGGACTCCGGCACCCGGCCGGCACCTGACCTGACCGGGCCACAGCAAAACCTGCTGAGAACGCTGACCGAAGCGCCGCCCGGATTCGCCGTCTGGCTGTTGCATGGCGTCACCGGCAGCGGCAAGACTGAAATCTACCTGCGCCTGATCGAACGCGTCCTGGCCGACGGAAAACAGGCCCTGGTGCTGGCCCCGGAAATCCATCTGACCCCGCAGATGGTGGAGCGTTTCAGTCACCGCTTCCCCGGCCGGAAACTGGTCAGCCTGCACAGCGGCCTGTCGGACGGCGAACGTCTGGCCGGCTGGCTCGATTGCCTGCATGGCCGGGCCGACATCGTGCTCGGCACCCGGCTGTCCGTCTTCACGCCGCTGCCCCGGCTAGGGCTGATCATCGTCGACGAGGAGCACGACGCCTCCTACAAGCAGATGGAGGGCTTGCGCTATCACGCCCGCGACGTCGCGGTCTGGCGCGCCCGGCAGATTGGCTGTCCGATCATGCTCGGCTCGGCCACGCCGGCCCTGGAATCCTGGGCCAATGCGAAACGGAACCGCTACCGCCTGCTCAGCCTGCCCGAACGCGCCCATGCCCAGGCCAGCCTGCCGACGGTGCGGCTGATCGACACGCGCACCGACAGGCCAGCTCAGGGGCTGTCGGACAGCCTCCGCAAAGCCTTGCAGGAAAACCTGGAACGCGGCGAACAAAGCCTGGTCTTCATCAACCGCCGGGGATACGCCCCGGTGCTGTATTGCCGGGCCTGCGGCCATGTCACCGAATGTCCGCGCTGCGCGGCCCATCAGGTCATCCACCGCCACCGTGGCGGTTATCAACTGCGCTGCCACCACTGCGGCCTGGCGGCCCGGCCGCCCGAATCCTGTCCGGCCTGCGGCAGCCTGGACCTGCGGCCCGCCGGTCAGGGCACGCAAAAGGTCGAGGACACGCTGGCAGAATTGTTCCCCACTGCCCGCATCCTGCGCGTCGACCGCGACACCACCGGCCGCAAGGGCGCCTTCGCCGCCATGCGCGAGGCCATTTCGGCCCGGGAAGTGGACATCCTGGTCGGCACTCAGATCGTGGCCAAGGGCCATGACTTCCCGATGCTCACCCTGGTCGGGGTGATCGGCGCCGACCAGGCGCTGATGTCCACCGACTTCCGGGCCTCGGAACGCCTGTTCGCCCAGCTCATGCAGGTCGGCGGCCGTGCCGGGCGGGCCGAACACAGCGGCCAGGTGCTGATCCAGACCGAGTACCCGCATCACCCGCTCTACGCCGCCCTGGTGGCGCACGATTACCCGGCCTTTGCCGAGCGGACCTTGCGCGAACGTAAATCGGCCGAGTTTCCGCCCTACAGCCACCAGGCCCTGATCCGGGTCGATGCCCGTTCCATGGCCGAGGCCATCGGGTTTCTGGAAACGGCCCGCGCGCTGGGCCAGGACCAGGCCGCAGGCGTGCTTCTGTATGACCCGGTGCCGGCCCTGATGCCGCGCGTCGCCAACCGGGAACGGGCGCAACTGCTGATCCAGTCGGGCAATCGCGCCCGGTTGCAGGCCTTCCTGACGCCCTGGATCGCGACCCTGCGGGAACAAAAATCCGGCAGCGTGCGCTGGTCGCTGGATGTCGACCCGCTGGACTGGTAACGATGACCTAAATGGCAAGGTGGCCTCTCGGCTATAATCCGCCGACTTGCACCCTGCTGCTGAACATGAATTACATCGAGCCCAAGACCCATCTCGCCGACCTGTTCCGACAAGCCATCGCCCAGATCGCCCCCGACAGCGCAATCGCCATCGAACTGGACCGGCCCAAACAGGCCAGCCACGGCGACTACGCCTGCAATGCCGCGATGCAGCTGGCCCGGCCGCTGAAGCGCAACCCGCGCGAAGTCGCCGCCCAGATCATGGCCGCCTTGCCGGCCTCGGACCTGGTGGAAAAGGCCGAGATCGCCGGGCCGGGCTTCATCAACGTCTTCATCAAGCCAGCGGCGAAACAGGCCCTGGTCAGCCACATCCTGGCCGCGGGCGCCGATTTCGGCCGCAACAATCTCGGCCATGGCAGGAAGGTGCAGCTCGAATTCGTCTCCGCCAACCCGACCGGACCGCTGCACGTGGGCCATGGCCGCGGCGCCGCGTTCGGCGCGAGTCTCGCCAACTGCCTGGCCTTTGCCGGCTACCAGGCCTATCGCGAGTATTACGTCAACGACGCCGGCCGGCAGATGGACATCCTGGCCCTGTCGACCTGGCTGCGCTATCTGGAACTGAACGGCGAGACCGTGCCGTTCCCCGGCAATGCCTATCAGGGCGACTATGTGAAAACCATGGCCAAGGCCATCTTCGACCTGCATGACGACCGCTACAAACGCAGTGCCGCACAGGTCATGGCGAACGCGCCCGACCCGGCCGCCGATCCGGAAGGCCACCTCGATGCCCTGATCGCCAGCGCCAAACAGCTGCTCGGCCCGGATTACGCCTACATCCACGGCCACGCCCTGGAAGAGCAACTAGGCGACGGACGCAACGACCTGACCGAATTCGGCGTCATCTTCGACCACTGGTTTTCGGAACGCACCCTGCACGACGCCGGCCTGATCGACCACGCCGTGGCGGCCCTGCAAAAGAACGGCACCATCTACGAACAGAACGGCGCGCTGTGGTTCCGCTCCACCGACTTCGGCGACGAGAAGGACCGGGTGGTCAAGCGCGAAAACGGCATCTACACCTACTTCGCCGCCGACATCGCCTATCACCTGAACAAGTTCGAGCGCGGCTTCGACCAGGTCATCGACGTCTGGGGCGCCGACCACCACGGCTACATCGCGCGCGTCAAGGGCGCCCTCAAGGCCGCCGGTGCCGATCCGGACCGGCTGACCGTGGCGCTGGTCCAGTTCGCCGTGCTCTGGGAAGGCGGCCAGAAGAAGTCCATGTCGACCCGCTCCGGCCAGTACGTCACCCTGCGCGAACTGCGCCACGAAGTCGGCAACGACGCCTGCCGCTTCTTCTACGTGCTGCGCAAGTCGGACCAGCACCTGGACTTCGACCTGGACCTGGCCAAGAGCCAGAGCAACGACAACCCGGTCTATTACATCCAGTATGCCCACGCCCGGATCAGCCGCGTCATGGACACCTGGGGCGGCGACCAGGCCGACCTGAAGGATGCTGACCCGACTCGTCTTGACCAGCCCCAGGAACTGGCCCTGCTCAACCGCCTGGCCGAGTTTCCGGATACCTGCGCCGCAGCCGCGCGGGACCTGGCGCCGCATCTGGTCGCCTATTATCTGAAAGACCTGGCAGCCGACCTGCACGGTTTGTATGCCGCCTGCCAGTTCCTGGTCGACGACGAGGAACTGAAACTGGCCCGGCTGGCGCTGATCGACGCGACCCGCCAGACCTTGCGCAATGGCCTGGTCTTGCTCGGCGTCAGCGCACCGGACAAGATGTAGGGGCAGACATGGCGCAACGCGATTACAAATCCAGCGCGTCCCGGCGCAGCGGTTCGACCAGGTCAGACCGCAAAGGCGGCAGCCTGCTCAAGGGCGTGCTGGTGGGTATCGTTCTGAGCCTGCTGCTGGCGGGCGCCCTGCTCTGGCTGCTCTGGCCGCGCGCCCAGGATTTCAAGAAAGCTGTCTCCGCGCCCGAATTGAAGCCTTCGGTTTCAGCCAAAGCCACTCCGGCCAAACCGGTGCCCGAACCGGGCAAGCCGGCCACCTTGCCTGAACAGTCGCAGCCCAATCCATCGAATTACACCTTCTATGACATCCTGCCTGGAGACAAGGCGCCCAAGCCCCTGCCGGCAAAGTCCAGCAAGGAGCAGTGGTGGTTACAGGTCGCCGCCCTGAAAAGTGCCAGTGATGCCGATGAACTGCGGGCCAAGCTGGCACTGCTCAATTTCAGTACCGTGATCAAGCCCGCGGCCAAGGCCGATGTCATGTTCTACCGGGTTCGGGTCGGCCCGTTCAGCGACAAAGGGGCCGCCGAATCGGCACAAAAGAAATTGGCCGAGAACAAATTCGAGGCCCGAGCACTCAAAGAAGCCGTTACCCCATAAGGAGACTCACATGCGTTTGCTCAAGTTTATTGCCGCTGCCGTCATCGCCCTGCCCCTGGCCGCCCTTCCCATGGCCGCTTCGGCGCTGGAAGCCGGCAAGGATTACCTCACCCTGTCGCCCGCCCAGCCGACCGAAAGCGCAGGCAAGATCGAAGTCACCGAGTTTTTTGCCTACACCTGCCCGCATTGTTTCCACTTCGAACCGGAACTGAATGCCTGGGCCAAAAAACTGCCCAAGAACGTCGTTCTCAAGCGGCAGCCGGTGATCTTCTCCGACAGCTGGGAACCGATGGCGCGGGCCTATTTCGCGCTCAAGGCGCTGGGCGCCGTCGACCGTCTGCATGATGACGTCTTCGAAGCCATCCATGTCCAGGACCAGAAGCTGATGGACCCCGATACCTTCTTCGACTGGGGCGCCAAGCACGGCCTGGATCGGGCCAAGCTGAAGGCGGCCTACAGCTCGTTCGCGGTCAATGCGGACATCACCCGGGCCAAGGCGCTGGCCAGTGCCTACAAGATCAGCGGTGTGCCGACCCTGGCCATCAACGGCAAATACCTCACCTCCGCCTCCATGACCGGCAGCCACGAAAAGGCCTTGGCCGTCGCCGACGAACTGATCAAGATGGAAAGCACCCCGGTCAAGGGCAAGAAGCGAAAATGACGGGCAGCCGACGATGGTCATCGACCCGTTCCACATGGAGTTGAGCGTTTGCGCTAAGATTCGCCCACAAACGCCAATCACAGACCCGACATGAACACAATCCAAGTCCTCCTCATCGACGACCACCCCCTGATCCGTCTGGGGGTGAGGCGTTCACTGGAAAGCACACCCGGCCTCTCGGTCGCAGGCGAATGTGCGGACTTGGCTGCGGTCCATGCCTGGCTGGCCGGAGATGGCAAGGCCAATGTCGCGATTCTGGATCGCAGCCTGCCAGATGGCGACGGGCTCGACCTGGTGCCGGTGCTCAAGGCCGCCGGCATGAAGGTCATCATCCTCACCGTCGAGGACGGGGATGAGGAGATCCGCGCAGCGATCGAGACCGGAGTGGACGGTTATTTGCTCAAATCGTCCGACACCGACCAGATCAGCCATGCCATAGGCGTAGTGCTGCAGGATGCCGGCGCGTTCCCGCCGCAAGTGCTGAAAAAGCTCTACCGTGCGAACACCCAGGAAGACCCGCTGACCCGCCTGTCCACCCGGGAGCTTGAAATTGCCGAATACGTGGCCGAGGGTTACAGCAACAAGGTGATCGGCGCCAAGCTGGGGCTGTCCGACAACACGGTGCGCAACCATCTGGCCAACATCATGCAGAAGCTCAATTTCCACAACCGGGTCCAGGTCGCCACGCTGGTATTGCAGCACCTGAAAAAGACCCGGCGCGCCTGATCACCCAAACCGGCCCCTACCCCATGTCCTGTCCAAAATGCGACGCCCCCAAACAGCGCCGCTGGCCCTGGGTCATCGGCCTGCTGGTGCTGGCGGCCGTCCTGCTGGCGCTGGTCACCTTCAGCGCCTGATACTGCTCAGTCCGCGCCCCAGTACGGGGTCGCAATCCCACGCCCCAGATCGGCCTCGACCAGGCGTCGCCGCACCTCCAGCAGCTTTTCAATCAACGCCGGTTCATCGCGGCCATAGGCATCGGCATCGGGCGTGCGCTTGACCACCACCCCGAGCAGCTCGGTGATGGCGTTGCCGATCGAGTTCTGGCTGATAGTGACGATCAGGTTGCCCTGGTCGTTGCGGTAGATCAGCTGCTTGAAGGCCGGCTGCCAGCGGATTGCGTTGGCGTACTTGGCGTCCCTGATGCAATGGTCGCGCACCATCTTCGCCGTCTTCAGGAAATCATTGTTGAACTGCAGCTTCTCTTCCACCAGCTCAGGGAAATAAATATCGCGCGGCAACGGTGCATTCCGGGTCGATACCTGGCTGAAGAAGGTGCGATAGAAATCGATGAAGCCTTTCAGGATGGTGTCGTACTCCTTCCAGAAGCGGACCTCCTTGAGGGCCACCACGCCGCCCTGGATCTCCCAGCTCGGCAGGCCCTGCGGATAGCCGGTCAGGGCAATCTTGCATGAACCCGACTGGCACGGCTTCAGGATGCGCAAATCGAGTTGGTCGAAGAAGGCGCGGTAGACGTCGCGCATGTGCGCCTGGAACAACGAGTGCTGGCCGCCATCGGTCAGGTTCGGGTTGTTGGCATCGGCGATCGGTGCGGCGCGCAATTGCGCCTTGTTGAACACGATGAAATGGTTGTGCAGCATGCGGATGCTGGGCACCCCGGGCGAGGTCAGCGGCCAGGTCGCGTCCAGGCTCGCCTCGCCGGCCAGCACCAGGGTCTCATCCGGGTCGGGATATGTTTCCAGCATGTACTCGACGATGATCTGGTTCATCCGGTTCCAGACGTTCTTGACCGAGTCCGGCACCTGGGTGCGGCGCACCGGACGGCCGAGTGGATCGAGAATGCTTTGCGAGGTGTTGTAGATGATCGAGGTATCGAACTCGTTGCTGTGGCCCAAGGCCTTGCGATACAGCAGCAGCCCTTCAGGACTCTGCAGCAGGCCGTTGTTGTGCACCAGGTCGTTGAGGTTTTCGGTGCTGTTGAAGAACTCGTTCGGCTTCATTCCCTCCGGGACATCAAGCGGAATCTGGCGAAACGGGGTAACAATCTCTCTTGGACCGGACTGCATGGTTTACACCTTGATCTATGTCGTTAAGCGGTATCAATAAATTTGGCAGTGCGCATTGACCCGCGCCTACCCCACAGGCGCGAGTTTAACAGGTCGAAATCGCATTCCGAATGCGCGCCGACAGGGCAAATCCAAACCCGGCCCGCCCAGACCTGCTCAACTCAAACAAAAGCAGGTAGCATGAATCCGCCCTGTCTGCGGGAAGTCAACGGTGAGTGAGGAAGCCATCGCCATTTCGATCGATTCATGCTCGACGCACAAAGACCCGTTCCACCTCATCGTTGCTCAATGTAATGAGCTTGCGCAACGGGGAGGGGTCTCCGCCGCCCTGGCCTTCCCGGCCATGTTGACGATTGCCTGGGTGCATCGACACGCGGTCCCGGTGCAGAACAGCCTGGGCTGGCTGCTCTTTATGGCCCTGGTGCTGATCGTTCGCGGCGGCATGGCAGGCAAGCGGTTCAACCTGGACAGCAACCCCTCCGAACTCAGGCGCTGGTGTAATGCAAGCATCGTCCTGAGCGCGATTTATGGAGCGGGCTGGGGATCGATGCTGTTTCTGCTCGATACCGGCCAACTGGACTTCCTGTTCATGTTCAAGATTGCCGCACTGGCCGCCGTCATGGGCATCATGGTGAATGCGTTTGGCATCATGCTGCCGGTTTATATCGGCTTCATCATCCCGCTCGCCCTGATCATTTCGCTCTACCTTTTTACCAATACGCCCTATCTGAAACAGGACGCGCAGGTTTCCGTATTCTTCGGAATCGCGGTCTACACAGCCCTGCTCCTGGTGGCGGCGCGCAACATCACAAAGCTGGGTCGGATCGCCTTTGAACGGGGCTTCGAACGAGAGCAGGCGCTGACTCAAGCACAGGACAGCCACCAAAGGGAACAGGCGCTGCGCGAGAGCCTGGAGGACAAATCACGAAAAATCGAGGAAGCCAACCAAAAGCTGAGCGCGGCCAACGAACAGCTGCTGGTTCTTGCCCGGCAGGATGTGCTCACCGGTGCCTACAACCGACGCCATCTGATGCAGGAACTCGATCGCAATCTGAACGCACTCAAACGGTATGGCATTGAATTTGCCGTGGTGATTCTCGACATCGACCATTTCAAGCGGATCAACGACAGCTATGGTCACCAGGCCGGCGACCGCGTGCTCCAAGGATTAACCAAACTGATGCTGGCCGGCCTGCGCGAAATCGACATTTTTGGCCGCTGGGGCGGCGAGGAATTTCTCTGCATATTGCCCAGCACGTCATTCGCCGAAGCCATGGCATGCGCCGAACGGCTACGACTGTGCCTGGCAAAGACCAGACTGCTCGGCGCGCATCCCGAAGTGACTGTCAGCGCCTCATTCGGGGTAACCGTCTGCACTGCGTCCGAAAGCGTCGACGCCGTGATGAAGCGGGTGGATGACGCACTTTATGAGGCCAAGGCCAGCGGAAGAAACCGGGTTACCGGCTTGAAAAAATCCGGCGCGGCGGACCCACCGGATCGTTGATGACCACCAATCCGGCAAGCGTTTTCGACCCCGGCCCCCTCCTGGCCACGCTGCCCAATCTGCCTGGCGTCTACCGCATGCTGGGCGATGGCGGCGAAGTGCTGTACGTGGGCAAGGCGCGCGACCTGAAGAAGCGGGTGTCGAGCTATTTCCAGAAATCCGACCAGTCGCCGCGCATCCGGCTCATGGTGGCGCGCATCCGGGACATCCAGATCACCGTCACCCGGTCGGAGTCCGAGGCGCTACTGCTGGAAAACAACCTGATCAAGGGCCTGGCGCCGAAATACAACATCCTGTTCCGGGACGACAAGTCGTATCCCTATGTCCTGCTGACTGGTCATGCGTTTCCCCGGCTGGGTTATTTCCGGGGCACGCCGGACCGGCGCGATCAGGTCTTCGGCCCGTTCCCCAATACCTACGCGGTGCGCGACAGCCTGCAGATCCTGCAGAAGGTGTTTCGCCTGCGGACCTGCGAGGACACGGTCTTCGAGCATCGCTCACGGCCCTGCCTGCTACACCAGATCAAGCGTTGCAGCGGGCCGTGCGTGGGACTGGTAAGCAAGGAGGACTATGCCCGCGATGTGCAAAACGCCGCCCTGTTCCTGCAAGGCAAGGACGACGAGCTGATGGGCGATCTGATGGCCAAGATGGAGGCGGCGGCGGCCGAGCTGCGCTTCGAGGAGGCCGCCATCTACCGCGACCAGGTGCAATCGCTGGCGCGGGTGCGAGAGAAGCAGTTCGTCGAGAGCCGTGGCGCGCAGGATGCCGATGTGGTCGGCCTGGCCCTGAAAGGCGGCACGGCCTGCGTCTATCTGATGATGATCCGGGCCGGGCGCAATCTGGGCGGCAAGGCCTTCTTCCCGAGCAATGCCGAGGAGGCCGAACCGGCCTGGGTTCTGGAGGCCTTTCTGTCCCAGCACTATGCGGGCCGCTCGGTGCCGTCGGTGCTGGTGCTCGGGACCGAGGTCGAGGGCATGGCGTCCTTCCTGGCCGAGGAATCCGGGCACAAGGTGCAGGTAGTGGACAATCCGGTCGGCGAGCGGCGCAACTGGCTGCGCATGGCCGAGCACAATGCCGAGCTGGCGCTGCTTGCCCGCGAGGGCCAGCGTGTCGGTCAGGAACAACGGCTGGCGGCCTTGAACGAGGCGCTGGGCGAAACCGGCATCCAGCGCATCGAATGTTTCGACGTCAGCCACACCATGGGCGAGGCGACGATGGTGTCCTGCGTGGTCTACGACAACGGCGGCATGAAATCGTCCGAATACCGGCGCTTCAATATCGACACGCCGACCCCGGGCGACGATTACTACGCCATGCGCGATGCGCTGACCCGGCGCTACTCCAGGCTGGCCGAGGGTGAAGGCAAACTGCCTGACCTGCTGCTGATCGACGGTGGCCGCGGCCAGCTCAATGTGGCGCTGGAGGTGCTGAACGAACTGGGCCTGGGCCAGGTCGCCGTGCTCGGCGTGGCCAAGGGCGAGGCGCGCAAGCCCGGGCTGGAACAGCTCATCCTGCCCGACGAGAAGGAACCGCTGCGCCTGCCGCCCGACCACCCGGCGCTGCACCTGATCCAGGAGGTGCGCGACGAGGCGCACCGCTTTGCCATCACCGGCCATCGCGCCAAGCGTGCCAAAAAGCGCACCACCTCGTCGCTGGAAGACATTCCGGGAATCGGTCCGAAACGGCGCCAGAGGCTGCTGCAAACGTTTGGCGGACTGCGCGGCATCCAGTCGGCCGGCATCGAGGAACTGGCCCAGGTCGAGGGCATGAGCCGGGAACTGGCGGAAAAGCTGTATCGGGCATTACACTGAGGCATGGCCTTCAATCTGCCCAATACCCTCACTTGGCTGCGCATCGTTCTGATCCCGCTGTTCGTGGTGGTTTTCTATCTGCCGGGTGACTGGCTGGCACCCCATTTGGTCAATCTGGTCGCCACCAGCCTGTTCGCCCTGGCCTCGGTCACCGACTGGCTGGATGGCTGGCTGGCCCGCCGGCTCAACCAGACCTCCGCCTTCGGCGCCTTCCTGGACCCGGTCGCCGACAAACTGATGGTGGCCGCGGCGCTGCTGGTCCTGGTTGACCTGAATCGGGCCGGCATCGTCGCCTCGCTGGTCATCATCGGCCGCGAGATCGCCATTTCCGCGCTGAGGGAATGGATGGCCCAGGAAGGCAAATCGAAGAGCGTCGCGGTGTCCTTCGTCGGCAAGCTGAAGACCACGGCGCAGATGCTCGCCATCCTGCTGTTATTGTTCCACGACACCTTGCTCGGTCTGAGTTGCGGCTGGTTCGGCAACATCCTGCTCGATGTCGCCGCTTTTCTCACCTTGTGGTCGATGTTCCATTACCTGCGCATGGCCTGGCTGGCCATGAAAGACCAGCCCGCCTGATTCCATCATGGCCGAAACCCGCATCATCACCGCCCGCCCCGTCACCAACGTCCCGCCCGTGGTCGAGGAAGCACTCGATGCAGCGGAGCGCTCTGAGTTGAAGGCCCGCATCAAGCAATTGATGAAAGAGCAGGACGCCATCCTGCTGGCCCATTACTACACCTCCGGCGACCTGCAGGATCTGGCCAACGAGACCGGGGGCTGTGTGTCCGACTCGCTGGAAATGGCCCGCTTCGGCCATGTTGCTTCAGCCAGGACGCTGGTCGTGGCCGGCGTTCGATTCATGGGCGAGACCGCGAAGATCCTGAATCCGGAAAAACGGGTGCTGATGCCCGACCTGGGTGCCGAGTGCTCGCTCGACCTGTCCTGCCCGGCCGATGACTTCACCGCATTCTGCGACCAGCATCCTGACCGCACCGTGGTGGTCTATGCCAACACCTCAGCAGCCGTGAAAGCGCGCGCCGACTGGATGGTCACCTCCAGCATCGCCGTGCCGGTGGTCAGGCACCTGCACGAGAAAGGCGAGAAGATCGTCTGGGCACCCGACCGTTATCTGGGCGATTACGTTCAGAAAACCACCGGCGCCGACATGATCCTGTGGCAGGGCTCCTGCGTGGTGCACGAGCGATTCAAGGCAGAGGGTATCCGTGAGTTGAAGATGGCTCACCCCGAAGCAGCGGTGCTGGTGCATCCGGAATCGCCGGCCGCGGTCATCGCCCTGGCTGATGTGGTCGGCTCCACCACACAGTTGATCAACGCCGTGCGCGACCTGCCCCAACCAACCTTCATCATCGCCACCGATAACGGTATCTTCCACAAGATGCACGAGGTAGCGCCAGACAAGCTGTTGCTCGAAGCCCCCACCGGTGGACGCGGCGCAACCTGCGTGTCCTGCGCCCATTGTCCCTGGATGGCGATGAATGGCCTGCGCAACCTGTTGCAGGTGCTGGAAACCGGCATCAACGAAATCCACGTGGCCGAAGACATCGGCGCCAGGGCGGTCCATTCGATCAACCGGATGCTGGACTTTGCCGCCAGCCACAAAGTTATTTTGCGTGGCAAAAGCGGCGACTGAGCCGATATTTGCGTACAATTAGCAAGGTTTGCTTGGTCGTTTCATACCAGCCATTCAATCCTTTGCTGTAATAAGATGGTGGGCGATTTTGGTAACCGTCAACAACATTCGTCCACTAGAGGGGAAATCATCATGGGCATGATGCAGGAATTCAAGGAATTTGCCATTCGTGGCAATGTCGTGGACATGGCTGTCGGTGTCATCATCGGCGGCGCCTTCGGCAAGATCGTCGATTCATTGGTGAAGGATGTGATCATGCCGCCCATTGGTTTGATCACCGGTGGCGTCGACTTCAGTCAGCTCTACATCAATCTGGGCAGCACCACGTTTGAATCCCTTGCTGCCGCTGAAAAGGCTGGCGCACCCCTGATCAAGTACGGCGTATTCTTCAACTCCATGATCAATTTCACCATCATCGCCTTCGTGATCTTCATGCTCATCAAGGGCATCAATCGCATGAAACGGGAAGAAGCCCCGGCCCCTGCCGAGGCCCCGCCCACACCCGAAGACATTCTGCTACTGCGACAAATTCGCGATTCCCTCAACAAATAACCTTTCCCCTCACTCAAGGAGTTCACAAGAATGCGTATTTCCCTATTGACCGCTCTCAGCATTGCCCTGATTTCCGCCGGCGTTACCGGCGCCCAGGCCGATCAGACCTACTACAACCCCGCCAATCCAGCCAGCGGCTCCGGCTTCACCAACGGCTATGAGCTGTTCCGTACTATTGGCTGCCCGGGCAAGGCCCTGTTTGACAAGCCTTGCGATGTCCCCGCGCCCGCCCCGGTCGTCGCCCCCGCTCCAGCCCCAGTTGCCGCTCCGGCTCCTGTTCCCGCACCAGTCGCCCCCGCCGCTCCAATGGATAGCGACCATGATGGCGTCCCTGACTCGATGGACAAGTGCCCTGACACCCCCGCTGGCGTAAAGGTCGATGCCGACGGCTGCCCGTTGGACAGCGATCATGACGGCGTGCCTGATTTCCGCGACAAGTGCCCCAACACCCCCGCCGGTGACAAGGTCGACGAAAACGGCTGCACCATCAAGAACGTCATCGTTCTGAAGGGCGTCAACTTCAACTTCGACTCTGCCAAGCTGCGCCCCGAGTCCTATGCCATCCTGGATCACGCCGTAGCAACACTGAAGCAGAACAAGTTCCCGAAGACCGAACTGGCAGCCTACACCGACAGCATCGGCAAGGACGCTTACAACAAGAAGTTGTCCGAGCGCCGTGCCAAGGCCGTCAAGGACTACATGGTCAGCAAGGGCTGCCCGGCCGACAGCCTCACTGCCAAGGGTTTTGGCGAAGCTGATCCGATCGGCAGCAACAAGACCAAGGCAGGCCGCTTTGAAAACCGTCGGGTCGAGCTGCACCTCCAGTAATCACTGGCTCCCGTCGAATTGAAAAAGGCCGCGTTTGCGGCCTTTTTCTTTGGCCACCTGGCCAATCGACCTTGGGCAGATGCCTCTATGGGACGGTTCCGGCTATCATCCCGCTTCCCGCAGCAAGATTTTTTGCATCGCGATATTCGGGAGACTTATCAATCATTTTTCACAAGGGGTTAACAATGCATATTGGCTTTATGACCACGCTCGGAGTGGTACTGATTTCCTCAGGCATTCACAGTGCCCAGGCTGAACAGCCTTATTACAACCCCGCCAATCCGAACAGCCCAACCGGTTTCACCACAAACTATGAGCTAGTCCGAACCATCGGCTGCCCGGGCAAGGCCCTGTTTGACAAGCCTTGCGATGTCCCCGCGCCCGCCCCGGTCGTCGCCCCCGCTCCAGCCCCAGTTGCCGCTCCGGCTCCTGTTCCCGCACCAGTCGCCCCCGCCGCTCCAATGGATAGCGACCATGATGGCGTCCCTGACTCGATGGACAAGTGCCCTGACACCCCCGCTGGCGTAAAGGTCGATGCCGACGGCTGCCCGTTGGACAGCGATCATGACGGCGTGCCTGATTTCCGCGACAAGTGCCCCAACACCCCCGCCGGTGACAAGGTCGACGAAAACGGCTGCTCGATCAAGAATGCCATCGTTTTGAAGGGCGTCACTTTCGACTTCAACTCCCCCAGGTTGCGCCCTGAATCCTATGCAATTCTGGACCATGACGTGGCAATACTTAAACAGAACAAGTTCCCGAAGACCGAACTGGCGGGTTATACCGACAATGTCGGCAAGGATGCCTACAACCTCAAGCTGTCCGAACGGCGCGCCATGACCGTGATGCGTTTCATGATTGACGCTGGCTGCCCGGCCGAAAGCCTCACGGCAAAGGGTTTTGGCGAAGCCGATCCGATCGGCGACAACAAGACCCGGGCTGGCCGCTTTGCAAATCGTCGGGTCGAGCTGCACCTCCAGTAATCACGAGCTCCGCGGAATTGAAAAAGGCCGCAAATGCGGCCTTTTTCTTTGGGGCGCGGGCTCAGCCCAACTTGGGCAGGTGAGCCAGTGAATCCTTTATTGCCTCGACCGGGTAAACATAATCCTCGAGTTCCCCGGCGAAGTATTTGTCGTAGGACGCCATGTCGAAGTGGCCATGACCGGACAGGTTGAAGAACAGGGTCTTGGCTTCGCCGGTCGCCTTGCAGCGCAATGCCTCGTCGATGCAGGCGCGGATGGCGTGGCAGGACTCGGGTGCCGGGATGATGCCCTCGGCCTGGGCGAACTGCACGCCGGCCTCAAAGGTGGCCAGTTGCGGTACCGCCATGGCCTCGATCAGGCCTTCGTGCAACAGTTGCGACACCAGGGGCGAATCACCGTGGTAACGCAAGCCGCCGGCATGAATGCCCGGGGGTACAAAATCATGACCCAAGGTATACATCTGCATCAACGGGGTATAGCCGGAGGCGTCGCCGAAGTCGTAGGTGTAGATGCCCTTGGTCAGGGTCGGACACGAGGTCGGCTCGACCGCCACCAGACGGATGTTCTGGGCACGCTTGTCCCCGGCCGCCTTGTCAGCGAAGAACGGGAAGGCCGCGCCGGCGAAGTTGGAGCCACCACCGCAGGCCGCGAAGATCATGTCAGGATAATCGCCCACCTTTTCGAATTGCTTCCTGGCCTCCAGGCCGATGACCGTCTGGTGGTGACAGACATGGTTGAGCACCGAGCCCAGGGCGTAGTTGGTGTCCGGACGGCTGGCCGCCTCTTCCACCGCCTCGGAGATGGCGATGCCCAGGCTGCCGGGGGAATCGGGATCCTTGGCCAGGGCATCGCGACCGGCCTGGGTCATGGTGGTCGGACTGGCGAACACTTCGGCGCCCCAGGTGTGCATCATCGAGCGCCGGAAAGGCTTCTGCTCATAACTGACCTTGACCATGTAGACCCGCACTTCCAGTCCGAACATGCGCCCGGCCAGGGCCATGGAAGACCCCCACTGACCGGCGCCGGTCTCGGTCGAGATGCGCTTGATGCCGGCCTGCTGGTTGTAATAGGCCTGCGGAATGGCGGTATTGGGCTTGTGTGAGCCGGCCGGCGAAACACCTTCGTATTTGAAATAGATCTTGGCCGGTGTACCCAGCGCGGCCTCCAGACGATGGGCGCGCACCAGCGGGCTGGGCCGCCACATGCGGTAGGCCTCGCGCACCGGTTCGGGGATGGGAATCCAGCGCTCGCCGGACATTTCCTGCTCCAGAATAGCCATCGGGAAGATCTCCGCCAGCTTTTCCGGTCCGACCGGTTTGCCATCTGGCCCGAGTGGCGGTGACGGCTTGTTGGGCATGTCCGCCACCACATTGTACCAATGGGTCGGAATGTCTTTTTCTTCCAGCAGAATTTTGGTATCCGGCATTTAGCGCTCCTCGAATGCGTCGTCAAACCTGCACCGTCCTATCCCCCAAGGTAAACGGCCAGGGCAATCGTCATCGTAACTCCGGACAGAGCTGCCGTCAGCCAAGGCTATACTGTAATTTTGATCGCCTGCAGATTCACCATGCCCATCGACCTGACCGAATACACACTGGAGTCCGAAACCGTCTATCAGGGCCGCTTGCTGCACGCAAAACGGGATCGCGTTCGCCTGCCCGATGGCACAGAGTCAACGCGTGAATACCTGATTCACCCGGGCGCAGCAGTTATTCTGCCCATCTTTGAGAATGGCGACATCCTGCTGGAAAGGCAGCACCGCTATCCGTTGCGGCGCGACTTCCTGGAACTGCCGGCCGGAAAGTTCGACCCAGACGAAACCGAGCTCGCCTGCGCCCAGCGCGAACTGCTTGAAGAAACCGGCTACGTCGCCAAGGAATGGCGCCCAATCAATACCCAGTACCCGTGCATCGGTTACTCCGATGAACGTCTGGTTTATTTCCTGGCACGCGGACTGACTCACGAGGGCGACAACCTCGACCACGACGAGTTTCTCGAGGTTATCCGCCTGCCTTTTGCGGAGGCACTGGAGATGGTGCGAGACAGCAGAATCGACGATGCAAAATCAGTCATGGGCCTGCTCTGGTGGGCCCATTTTGGCAACCGCTAGGGGGATCATCATGATGAGCCAGAAATGGGTTTATGCCTTCGTGGAAGGGAATGGCAAGAACAAGAAACTGCTCGGCGGCAAGGGCGCCAACCTGTGCGAGATGACACAAATCGGCCTGAACGTGCCGCCCGGCTTCGTGATCACCACCGAGGCTTGTCTCGCGTGCCTTGACGACCCCGAGCGCAAACTGCCCGATGGCGTACTTGATCAGGTACGCCTGCACATGACCGCCGTCGAAGCGAAATCCGGCAAAACATTCGGCGGCCGTGACAACCCGCTTCTGGTCTCGGTCCGCTCCGGTTCGGCGATGTCGATGCCCGGCATGATGGACACCATCCTCAATCTGGGTCTGAATGCCGATACGCTGCAGGGCCTCATCCGTCAGACCGGCAATGAACGTTTTGGCTACGATGCCTATCGCCGCTTCATTCAACTGTTCGGCAAGGTCGCACTGGGCGTGCCCGATAACGAATTCGATGCCGAGTTCGAGGCGGTCAAGGCCGACGCCGGCGTCAAACACGACGTTGGCCTGTCTGCTGCACATCTGGCCGACATTGCCGAACGCTTCCTCAAGGTTGTCGAGCGCACCACCGGCAAACCCTTCCCGGCTGACCCCTACGAGCAACTCACTATCGCCATCAAGGCGGTTTTCAATTCCTGGCTAGGTAAGCGTGCCGTGGATTACCGGCGCGAATTCAAGATCACGCCCGAGTTGGCCAACGGCACCGCCGTCAACGTGGTGGCCATGGTGTTCGGCAATATGGGCGACGACTCCGCCACCGGAGTCGGCTTCACCCGCGACCCGGGTACCGGAGAGAACGTGATGTTCGGCGAATACCTGGTCAACGCCCAGGGCGAAGATGTAGTAGCCGGCATCCGCACACCCAAGCCCGTGGCCGAGATGGAACGCGAGATGCCGGAACTGTACCGGCAACTGGTCGAGCTGCGTGACCGGCTTGAAGCGCATTACAAGGAAGTTCAGGACTACGAGTACACGATCGAGAAGGGCGTGCTCTACTGCCTGCAAACCCGCAACGGCAAGATGAACGCCACAGCCTTGGTGCGTACCTCTGTCGAAATGTTCCAGGATGGCCTGATCGACAAAAGACAGGCGCTGCTGCGCATCCATCCCGAGATGCTGGAACAGTTGCTGTTTCCCCGCCTCGACCCCAAGGCCAAAGGCAAGCCGGTGGCCAAGGGTCTGCCCGCCTCGCCGGGGGCGGCCTCCGGCATCGCGGTGTTCGATGCCGACCGTGCCGAGAAGCTGGGCCGCGCCGGTGAGAAAATCATCCTGGTACGCGAGGAAACCAAGCCGGAGGACATCCACGGCTTCTTCGCCTCACAAGGCATCCTGACCAGTCGCGGCGGCAAGACCTCGCATGCCGCCGTGGTTGCACGCGGCATGGGCAAGCCTTGCGTCGCCGGCGCGGAGGGCATACACGTCGATGTGCGTACCCGTCAGGCCATCGTTGGCGACCAGGTCTTTGGCGAAGGCGCGGTTATCACCATCGACGGCACCACCGGCGATGTCTACATCGGCGAAGTCGCCATGATCGAAGCTGATTTTACCGACGAACTGGCCACCCTGCTTTCTTGGGCGGACGAAGCCGCACGGCTCAAGGTCATGGCCAATGCCGACACCCCACACGATGCCGAACGTGCACTCCGCTTCGGTGCCATGGGCATCGGCCTGTGCCGGACCGAACGCATGTTCAACGCCGTTGAACGGCTGCCGATTGTGGTTGAAATGATCGTTGCCGAAACCGCTGCCGACCGGCAAGTAGCGCTCAACAAGTTGCTGCCCATCCAGCGAGAGGATTTCGTCGGCATCTTCAAGGTCATGGCCCCGCGCCCGGTTACCATCCGGCTGCTTGATCCACCCATCCACGAATTCCTGCCCTCGGAGAATCAGCTGGTCGAGGAACTCGACCGGCTGCGCCACTTGCGCGAGACCGTGAGCGGTATGCAGATTTTGTCCGATGCGGTCGATTTCATCTATCGCACCCGGAACACCCATCCACAAGTCACCTTGCCAGCCGATCCCGCACTAATCGACGAGGCCATCCAAAAGAAGGAGGCCATGCTGAAAAAGGTCCGCGCCTTGTTCGAGGTCAACCCCATGCTCGGCCATCGTGGCGTGCGCCTTGGCCTGACCTATCCCGAGATCTACTCGATGCAGATCCGCGCCATCCTTGAAGCCGCGGCCGAGTGCCAGAAGGCGGGCGTCGAAGTCCACCCGGAGATCATGGTGCCTCAGGTTTGCACCGCTCAGGAACTTAGGCGGGTCAAGGAATGGGTAGAGAACATCCGCGCTGATGTCGAAGCCACGCACAAAATTAAACTCACCTTCAAGTTTGGCTCGATGCTTGAAGTTGTCAGGGCATGCATGCGAGCAGGGAACCTGGCGGAAGAGGCTGAGTTCTTTTCCTTCGGCACCAATGACCTGACCCAGGCAGCTTTCTCGTTCTCGCGTGAGGATGCAGAGAACAAATTCCTACCCATGTACAACCAGAATCACATCCTGCAGGACAATCCGTTCGAGGTTCTAGACGAAAAAGGGGTTGGGCGGTTGATGGAGTTGGCAATCGACTGGGGCCGTGCAAGCAGGCCTGGCATGAAGATCGGCATCTGCGGTGAGCATGGCGGTCACCCACAGTCCATACGTTTCTGCCACCGGATTAGATTGAGCTACGTTTCCTGCTCCAGTCCCCGCGTTCCCGTTGCTCGTCTGGCAGCGGCGCACGCAGGCCTTACTATCAGCGACTCGTAATAAACGGGGGTTAGCGCGCTTTCAGTCCAGCCAGCGGAGCAGGTAGTAGAGGCGAAATCCTTCCGAAGACCGCGAAGGGCCGCTGGCGATCGCAGCATGGTAACCCTCTGCAGGGCGCGCCGCTGCCATTGCGGACTTCAGGCTAGGCTGAACCGTTACGCAGTTTTCGGGAAACCGTTTCCGATTGCGGCCTGATGGTGAATAGATCAACACCGGTCCTGTGTGCAGGATTTCACCTGCGTCCTCGCCGATCAGTTCGGTTATGGCTTCGGCCATCAGTGATCTTTTCGAGAGGGTGGCGGCACAAACTGGATAGGCTCAGTCGATTTGACTTCATCCGAATAATGTGGCCGTTCATTGCGCGACAGCCCCAGTGACTCAGCCAATTCCGCCTCCCGTGCTGCGATCAAGCCGAGACACATCCTGACATTTTCAACCGTCTGCTCAGTCAAAGGGCTGGGCTGATCGGCACGTGGTGCGCAGTCCCGGACGACCGAAGTCAAGGTTTTACGCATCGCACGCATGATCTGCTGTTCCTTGGACAATTCTTTTTCTTCCACGCCAGACTCCGTTGTTAGGTTTCGGGAAGATTGTAGCCCTGGTGGCAAACCGGTCAACCCTATTCAAGTGAGGGCCAAGCAAAGCAAAACGCCCACATTGTGAG
>JBBIJC010000035.1:0-22434 GCA_037446165.1 Hydrogenophilales bacterium
AGCAGGGTGCCGACGCCCATGTCGTGGCCGTCCATGATGGCGAAGCCGAGCAGCAGCACGCCGACCAGCAGCCACCAGATGAGTTTCAGGGTTTCGTAATCAAACATTTGGCATCTCTCCGTTCAGGCCGCGACGACTTCGCGTTCAAGGTGATAACGACCGGTACCCAGCGCGCTGGGCCCGAGGCGGGCAAACTTGAACATCAGGTACATCTCGACGACGAGCAAAATGGTGTAGAAGCCGATGAAGCCGGCCAGACTGCCATACAGGCTGTTCACGGACAGGGTCGAGGCGGACAGGCTGGTGGGCAGAATGCCGAAGATGCTCCATGGCTGACGGCCGTATTCGGCCACCACCCAGCCCAGTTCGGCGGCGATCCAGGGCATCGGGATGAACCACACGGCCCAGCGCAGCAGCCATTTCTTCTCGGTGAAGGTGCCCTTCACCGAATACCAGAATGACAGGCTGAACAGCAGCGCAAAGGAAAAGCCAATCAGCACCATCAGGCGGAAGCCGAAGAACAGGGGTGCGACCTTGGGCACCGTGTCGTGCGCGACCTTGGCGATCATCTCGGGCGTGGCCTGTGCGACGTCGGCGACATATCGCTTGAGCAGCAGGCCGTAGCCCAGATCGACCTGGTGTGCGTCGAACACGGTCTTGGCCTCGCTGTCGTGGGCGTTCTTGCGCAGACGTTCCAGCGCCTTGACCGCGATGATGCCGGATTCGATCCGCACCTTGTTGCGTTCGCGGATTTCCTTGATGCCAGGGATTTGTTTGGTGACGCCACGGGTCGCGATCAGGCCGAGCAGGTAGGGAACACGGATCTCGTAGTGATTGACCTCGGCCTGTTCGTCCGGAATGGCGAACAGGTTGAAGCCGGCCGGAGCCGGTTCGGTCTCCCACATGGCCTCGATGGCGGCCATCTTGGATTGCTGCGACTCGGTCACGGCATAGCCCGATTCATCGCCCAGCACGATTACCGACAGCGAAGCGGCGAAGCCGAAGGCGGCGGCGATGCGGAAGGAGCGGCGGGCGAATTCGACGTCGCGGCCCTTGAGCAGATACCAGGACGAGATGCCCAGGATGAACAGCGAGCCGGTGACGTAACCGGCCGATACCGTATGGACGAACTTGGCCTGGGCCGTGGGATTGAACAACACCTCCCAGAAGCTGGTCATTTCCATGCGCATGGTGGTGAAGGAGAACTCAGCACCGACCGGGTCCTGCATCCAGCCGTTGGCGATCAAGATCCAGAGCGCCGACAGGTTGGAGCCAACCGCCATCAGGATGGTCACCGTCAGATGCTGCATCCTGGACAGACGATCCCAGCCGAAGAAGAACAGCCCGATGAAGGTGGACTCCATGAAGAAGGCCATCAGACCCTCGATGGCCAGCGGCGCACCGAAGATGTCGCCGACGTAATGCGAGTAATAGGCCCAGTTGGTACCGAACTGGAACTCCATGGTGATGCCGGTTGTCACCCCAAGCGCGAAGTTGATGCCGAACAGTTTGCCCCAGAATTTCACCATGTCCTTGTAGATCGGCTTGCCGGTCAGGACATAGGTGGCTTCCATGATCACCAGCAGGAAGGTCATGCCCAGGGTCAGTGGCACGAACAGGAAGTGGTAGAGCGCGGTGGTGGCGAACTGCAGCCGGGAGAGTTCTATCAGGGATTCATTCATGGGTGGCATTCCTTTCCATGGTCGGCCGGTCGAGCAGGGCGCGGGCCGTGCCCTCCGTGCCAGGACGGTTGGGGTGATCGAAGAACATGAACCAGATAGCGAAAATCAGGGCGACCTTGACCAGCAGGATCAGGACGATTTCCCGGCGCAGGGTGGGTGCTCGGAATCGGTTCATGGGCTTCTCTCTCGTTCAAGTGGATGACTAAGCGCAATAAGTGTGCCAATTAAAATCGGACCATTTAGTCGGCTTTAAAAGCTTAGTTTTGCAAGGGCTGGAGAGGAATGCGGTATATCGTCGCACCCGGTTTGGCCGGGCTCGACGATATGAATTGACTGGCTTGCCAAATCCTGCTGACAATGCTGGCAGTCCCTTTGCCTATAACGACATGACCCCACCTTCAGAGTTGATTTCCCTGCTGGAAGCCTTGCCCGAGCCTCGCATTCTGGTCGACAGCGAGTACCGGATCATGGCTGCCAATCAGGCCTATCGCCGTGAATTCGGCAACCCGCACACCATCATTGGCCGAACCTGCTACGAGGTTTCCCATCACTTCAAGAAGCCGTGCGACCAGTGCGGCGAATCCTGCCCGCGCACCGCCGCCGAGCGGAGCGGCGAAGCGAGCCGGGTGCTGCACCTGCATCACACCCCGCGCGGGGAGGAGCATGTCGATGTCGAACTGATCCCGATCAATGATCCGGACGGCAAGCTGGCCTATTTCGTCGAGACCATGACCTTCCTGCGCGAGATCGGCAGTCAGACCGATGGTCTGGGTATGGCCGGACGGTCGCCGGCCTTCAATCACATGGTCGAGTTCATCAACCGCGCCGCGCCGGCCATGACCCCCGTGTTGCTGCTGGGCGAATCGGGCACCGGCAAGGAACTGGCGGCGCAGGCCCTGCATACCCTCAGCCCGCGGCACAGCAAACCGTTCGTGCCGGTCGACTGCTCTGGCATGACCGAAACCCTGTTCGAGTCGGAACTGTTTGGCTACGAGAAAGGGGCCTTCACCGGCGCCAGCCAACGCAAGATCGGTCTGGTCGAGGCGGCGGCCGGGGGCACGTTGTTCCTGGACGAGGTGGGTGACATTCCGCTCCATCTCCAGGTCAAGCTGCTGCGCCTGCTCGAAACCAATACCTTCCGCCGGGTCGGCGGAGTGGAGACACTGCGCGCTGATTTTCGCCTGGTTGCCGCGACCCATCGGGGGGTGAAACAGATGGTCGAAGCGGGGACGTTCCGGCGCGATCTGTACTACCGCATCTCCGCCTTTCCCATCCACCTGCCGGCCCTGCGCGAGCGTCGGGACGACATCCCGATCCTGGTCGAAAGCCTGCTGGCCCGGCTGGCTCCGGACCGCCCCATCCATTTGAGTGAAGAGGCCATGGCCCGCCTGGTTGCCTATGATTTTCCAGGCAACATCCGGGAACTGCGCAATCTGCTGGAGCGGGCCATCCTTCTGGCCGATGCCGATACCCTGCGCCCGGAGCATTTTCCTGAAGAAATGACCGCCACCATGCCCGGTTACGAATCCGGTGCGTTGCCGGAAACCTTGTCCACCGTTATGCCCCTGGAGCGGGTCGAGACCGAGTATGTCCGCTGGGCGCTGGATCAGATGGGTGGCGACAAGCGTGGATTGGCCATGAAGCTGGGCATCAGCGAGCGGACCCTGTATCGCAAGCTGGGGACCTGATCCGGGTAGGCCCGGGAAAAATAGGGTTCCTTGTCGGTTGACTGCGACGGCTGGCAAAAATATCCTGCGTGGGTTATTTCAGGAGTTGCTAATGAACGCCCCCACCGAAAGCCAAGACCCCAGGAAGGTGATGCATTCCATCATCCAGCGCATCGCCACCGGCCCGGAACTATCCAAGAACATCAGCCAGGAAGAGGCGGCCATCGGCATGCAGGCCATACTCGATGGTCACATCGACCCGGTCCAGGCTGGCATCTTCTTTATTGCCCTGCGCATGAAGCGGGAGACCATGGACGAGTTCAAGGGCGTGCTGGACGCCACCCTGGCCGCGACGCTACGGGTCACCGCCGAGGTCGATGAAGTGGTCGACATCGCCGACCCTTATGATGGCTACAACCGCTGTCTGCCGGCGGCGCCGTTCCTGCCGGCCCTGCTGGCCGAGCTGGGCGTGCCGGCGGTGAACCACGGCCTCGATGCCGTCGGCCCGAAATACGGCGTGACTGCCCGCCACGTTTTGAAGGCGGCAGGGGTGAACGTCGATCAGAGCCCGGTTGAGGCCGCAGCCCGTTTGTCCGACCCGGCGATGGGCTGGGCCTATGTCGATCAGGCCCGATTCTGTCCCAAGCTGCACGACATGATTCCGCTGCGGGTGCGCATGATCAAGCGCCAGGTGGTCACCACGGTCGAGACCGAGGCCAAGCCCATCGTCGGCAGGAAGCGGACCCACTTCGTCACCGGCTATGTGCACAAGCCCTATCCACCCATCTACGCACAACTCGCCCGCCATGCGGGTTTTGACTCAGCACTCATCATTCGCGGGGTGGAGGGTGGCGTGATGCCTTCGCTGCGCCAGGCCGGAAAGTTCACCGCCTATCAGGATCGGGGCGAGGAAGTGGAAATGGACATCGACCCTGTGGCCCTGGGCATTACCCAGACCGTCCGTGCCGTCCCGCTGCCGGATGATCTGCCCAAGTCCGAACGCGACGGCGATGAAGTCGCCATCATGGTTGACGTGCAGGCGACGGCACGGGCTGCGGCAGAGGCTGGCCTGGCGGCGCTGGCCGGCAACAAGGGTCCGACCTACGACTCTCTGGTCCTGGGCGCCGCCCTGATCCTGAACCACGTCGGCAAGGCCCGGACGCTGGTCGAGGGCGCCGACCTGGCACGCGCCGCGCTGGATTCCGGCAAGGCCCTGGCACGGGTGAAGTGATGGCCTGGATCGATGCAGCGGGCGTTGACGAATTGCAGCCCGGCCAGATGAAGCGGCTGGACGCGGCCGGCAAGCCGCTCCTGTTATGCAACGCCGAGGGCGAGTACTTTTGCGTCGACGAGATGTGCAGCCACGAGGATTACTCGCTCTGGTTCGGTTGTATCCAGGGCAAGAAGATCAAGTGTTCGTTGCATGGGAGCTATTTCGACTTGGCCAGCGGCAATGCGCTGACCGAGCCGGCCGACTGTCCGCTGAAAACCTATCCGGTCAAGATCGACAACGGTCGGGTCTGGGTCGGGCCGGAAGTCAGCGGCTGAGCAGGTCGTTGAGCAGCGGCTCCAGTGCCCGCATCTGGTTCTGGATGCCCAGCCGCCGGGCCCGGACGATGGCCTGGATATCGGCCAGGGCGACGTTGAAATCGTCGTTGACCACCAGATAATCGAACGAATAGGCCTGCGAGATGTCTTCCTGGGCCGCGGCCAGGCGGCGACTGATGACCTCGGCCGAGTCCTGGCCGCGACCTTCCAGCCGGCGTTTCAATTCGGCCAGCGAGGGCGGCAGGATGAACAGGTTGACGGCATCGGGGAACAGCTTGCGGACCTGGGTGGCGCCCTGCCAGTCGATCTCCAGCAGCAGGTCCCGGCCGGCGCGGATCTGGTCTTCGATCCAGGGCTGCGAGGTGCCGTAGTAGTTGCCGTAGACCTCCGCGCTTTCCAGAAAGTCACCCCGGTTCAGCATGTCGCGGAATTCATCGACGCTGACGAAGTGGTAATGCACGCCGTTTTCCTCGCCGGGACGGGGTGCGCGGGTAGTGTAGGAAATGGATAGCTGGATGCCTGCGTCGGCTTCCAGAAGCGCCTTCACCAGGCTCGATTTGCCAGCCCCGGAGGGGGCGGTGACGATGAAAAGGTTGCCGGACATGATTGCCTCTACTCGATGTTCTGAATTTGTTCGCGCATCTGCTCAATCAGCACTTTCATCTCGACCGAGGTCTGGCTGAGTTCCATGACCACGGCCTTGGAGCCGAGGGTGTTGGCTTCGCGGTTGAGTTCCTGCATCAGGAAATCGAGCCGCTTGCCGACAGCGCCGCCTTGCCTGAGCACCCGTTCGACCTCGTCCAGATGGGTTGAGAGGCGGTCGAGTTCCTCGTCCACATCGACCTTCTGGGCGAACAGGGCGACTTCCTGATGGATCCGTTCGTGGTCGGCGCTGAGCAGGATTTCTTCCATGCGCCGGCCGATCTTTTCCCTGAATGCGGCGACGATGTCGGCGGTCCTCGGGCGCAGGCCGGCGACCAGGGCGCGCATGGCGTTGACCCGCTGCAGAATGATGTCGGCCAGCTTGGATCCTTCCTGGGCGCGGCTGGCATTGAAGTCCTTCAGCGCGGCGGTCAGCAGGGCGAGGGCAGTGGCCTGCATGGCCTCGGTCATGTCCGCCGCTTCACCCAGCATGCCCGGCCAGCGCAGGATTTCAGCCACACTGAGCGGGCGCGATTCGGGTATCGCCTTGGTGACAGTGTCGGCCAGCCTGATCAGCTGCTCCAGCATCGCGGCGTTGGGCTCGCCCGGCAGCAGACTGCCGTCCTTGGCGGCGAAGTTGACCCGGCATTCCAGCTTGCCGCGCTTGACCTGCTCGCTGATGCGTTCCCGGATTGCGGGTTCCAGGGTGCGGAAATCCTCGGCCATGCGGAATGAAAGATCCAGGAAGCGCGAGTTGACTGCGCGCAGTTCCAGGCTGATGGCGCCGTTCGCCAAACTGGCGGAGGCCGACGCGAAACCGGTCATACTGTTCAAGGACGCCACGTTTTCGTTATTCTCTCGGTTATGCAGCAACAGCAATCATCATACTTGGGCTTGAATGGCCGCTCAAATTCCTGACCCACTGCCCAGTGGATACCGGTTAGCCGAATACACCATCGACCACAAGATTGGCGGCGGTGGGTTCAGCCTGGTCTATCTGGCCTATGATCCTGCCGGGCAACCGGTCGCGATCAAGGAATATCTGCCGGATGGCATGGTCATGCGCGAGGCTGGCGGTGTGGTCAGGCCGACCTCGGAAGAGAAGGAAAAGACCTTCCGCCAGGGCATGAAATACTTTTTCGACGAGGGCCGCACCCTGGCCAACATTCGTCACCCCAATGTGGTGGAAGTGGAGAATTTCTTCCGCGCCAACGAGACCGTGTACATGGTGATGAAGTATGAGCGAGGCAAGACCCTGCAACGCCATATCTTCGAGATGCAGGCTGACCCGATGCGTGAAGGCTTCATCCGGAGCGTGTTCATCCAGTTGCTCAACGGTTTACGCGAGATTCATGCCCGGCGCCTGCTCCATTTCGACATCAAGCCGTCCAATATCTACATCCGCCAGGACGGCTCGCCGTTGCTGATCGATTTCGGCGCGGCCCGGCAGGCCCTGCTGGCCGATCAGCACCATGTGCCCATGTACACCCCTGGCTTTGCTGCGCCGGAACAATATAACCAGCGCGACCGGCTGGGACCGTGGACCGATATCTATGGCGTGGGCGCCAGCATCTATGCCTGCATTGCTAAACGACCGCCGCCGCCTTCCAATGAACGGCAGCAGGATGACAAGATGGTGCCGGCGACCAAGGAGTTCTCTGGCAGGTATTCCAGGGAGTTCCTGGAACTGATCGATAATTTGCTCCGTCTTGCCTATACCGACCGGCCGCAAAGCGTGTTCTCGGTTCAGAAACGGTTGATCGGGCTGGTGCCGACGCACGCCAAGGCCGTCGTCAAGCCCACATTGCTCAATGTCATCAAGGATAGGTTGACCAGACCCCTATGAAGTACAGTCTTTATCAGGAAAGTCGAATCGGCGGGCGATCCTCCAACCAGGACCGGATCGGTTATTCCTACACCTCGGAGACCATCGTCATGGTCCTGGCCGATGGCATGGGCGGACACGCCAAGGGCGAAGTGGCCGCGCAACTGCTGGTGGACGTGGTCATCAACCTGTTCAAGAAGCTGGCCAGGCCTGCCCTGGAGGACATCACCGAGTTTCTCCTGGACAGCATCTATAGCGCGCATGACACCATCAATACCTACGCGCTCGAACACAAGATGAAGGATACGCCGCGGACCACCTGCGTCATCTGCATCATCCATGCCGGTCGCGCCTATTGGGCGCATGTCGGGGATTCCCGGCTGTATCACTTCAGCCAGGGCGGCCTGAGTTTTCGTACCCGCGATCATTCCGCCGTGCAGCAGTTGCTGGACGATGGCCTGATCAGTCAGAGCGAGGTCAATACCCATCCTGAACGGAACAAGCTCCTCAACAGTGTGGGCGGATTCATGCTGCCCAACATCGAACTCTCGGCCGGGGTCAACCTGCGCGAAGGCGATATCCTTCTGCTCGGCACGGACGGGTTCTGGTCGGAACTGGACCCGGATGAGATGCTGTCCATCCTGCGCATCTATTCCCTCAAGCAGGCCCTGGTCCAGCTGCTGGATCACGCGGAATACCGGGCTGGCGAGCGTGGCGACAACCTGTCGGTCATTGCCATGCGCTGCGGCGATGATATGCACGACGTTGACACTAAGGTACTGGATGGTCTGGGTCTGGACGGTTTCACCACCGAATTGCGCGAACTGTCCGGAAAGCGCCTGGACCAGCATCCGACCATGAGCGATGTCGACATCGACAAGGCCATTGAAGAAATACAGAACGCCCTCCTCAAACACGACAAGAAAAGCTGATCATGAACGATTTCATCCGCCCCTCCGGGCGCGACGCCAAGTCACTGCGCACCATCCGCATCACCCGCCGCTATACCAAGCACGCCGAAGGTTCGGTTCTGGTCGAGTGCGGCGATACCAAGGTGCTCTGCACCGCCAGCGTGCTGGAAAAGGTGCCCTTCCACGTCAAGGGCAGCGGTGCCGGCTGGCTGACCGCCGAATACGGCATGTTGCCGCGGGCGACTCATACCCGGGGCGAGCGCGAGGCAGCCAAGGGCAAGCAGAGCGGTCGGACCCAGGAAATCCAGCGTCTCATCGGACGCTCGCTGCGCGCGGCGGTCGATCTGGAAAAACTGGGTGAACGCACCCTTCATATTGACTGCGACGTGATCCAGGCCGATGGCGGCACCCGTACCGCCAGCATCACCGGTGCCTGGGTAGCGGTGCATGACGCCATCGAATGGCTGGTCAAGGCAGGCAAGCTGCCGGCCTCGGTCATCCGCGACCACGTGGCCGCGATCTCGGTCGGCATCTACCGGGGCGTGCCGGTCCTGGACCTGGATTATGTCGAGGACTCCGACTGCGACACCGACATGAACGTGGTGATGACCGGCTCCGGCGGCATCATAGAAATCCAGGGCACGGCGGAAGGCGTGCCCTTCCAGCGGGACGAACTGGATGCATTGCTCGACCTGGCCCAGGCCGGCATCGGACAATTGGTGAACGAACAGAAACAGGCGATAAGCGAGGGCTGACATGAAAAAGGTGGTAATCGCATCCAACAACGCGGGCAAGCTGCGTGAAATTCAACAAATCCTTGCCCCACTGGCGATCGAGGCCTTGCCGCAGAGCAGTTTCGGCGTGCCGGAATGCCCCGAGCCGCACGTGACCTTCGTCGAGAACTGCATCGCCAAGGCCCGGCACGCCTCGGCCCATACCGGGCTGCCGGCGCTGGCCGACGATTCCGGCATCTGCGTCGATGCGCTCAATGGCGCCCCCGGCGTGTATTCGGCCCGCTATGCCGGCGAGCCCAAGTCGGATGAACGCAACAACCAGAAGCTGATCGAGGCCCTGAAAGGCAACCCGAACCGCAAGGCCCATTACTACTGCGTCATGGTTTATGTGCGCTATGCAGACGATCCCCAGCCGATCATCGCCGAGGGTGCCTGGTACGGCGAGATCATCGACGAGCCGCGCGGTGCCGGTGGTTTCGGCTATGACCCTTATTTCCTGGTGCCGGCATTTGGTCGCACCGGAGCCGAATTGACCGCCGACGAGAAGAACGGCATCAGCCACCGGGGCCAGGCCCTGATGGCGCTGGCCGAACGGCTCGGGGCAACTGCCTAGAACTTCGAGACGCAGAGCGCGGACGGCGTTTTTTCGCCGGTCATCGCCATGGTTTCCAGGTGCTTGAGCACCAGCATGCTGGCCTGTTCCATCCTGCCGAGCGCTTCCATGCTGTCTTCGATGCGGCCGGCCCGGTAGTGCTTCACTGCCAGCATGCCTTGCTCATGCACGTCGACATGAGGCGGTTCGATTTCATGGTAGCCGGGCAGGTTTGAAAAACAGCTGTGGCCATCGCCCTCGTAGTACCACTTGCCGAGCCGGCAATGGGTGTGGCTGGAAAAGTCGGCTTCGTTCTGGTCGGAAAGCCCCAGGAAAACCTTGTAGATATCCATCTTGAACACCAGGTGGTCGACCTTGGAGGTTTCGACGAAGCTGCGTAGAGCGCTGGCGGCGATGGTGCCGATCATGTTGTTCGAGATCGCCATCAGTTGCTGGATGCCATCGTAAGCCAGCCGGCCCTCGTTGCGGATGGTGCTGGTTTCCTCCGGCGCAAGCTGGACCTGGTCCCGGACCTGGTTCGCCTCGCCCTGGATGGCGCGCACCAGGCCGGAGATTTCGCTGGTCGCCTTGCCGGTCCGCTCAGCCAGCTTGCGCACTTCGTCGGCCACCACAGCGAAGCCGCGACCGGCCTCACCGGCGCGGGCGGCCTCGATCGCGGCATTGAGCGCCAGCAGGTTGGTCTGGTCGGCAATGTCCTTGATCAGACGAACGATGCCGTCGATCTCGCCGGTACGGATGTGCAGCTGGGTAACGGCCTCGGCTGTGCTTTGCTGGCGCTTGGCGAAGTTCTCGATCCGGCCGGTCATGCTTTCGATCGTATGGTGGGTGCCGCCGACGCTGTCGCAGGCGCAACTGACCTGCACGGTTTCCGCCTTCATCGACTGGGCCAGCGCGGCCAGCGAGTTTTGCGATTCCTTGAGCGTATCGCTATAGGATGATAAGTGCTGGCTGACGCCCTTGAGGACAGTCAGCTCGCGTGCGATAAGGTTTTTTTCCGTTTCATGGCTGTCGGCGCGGATTCGGATCTCGTCCAGATGTCGATCCATGGTCGCCCGGTCCTGCTGAAGCAACTGGATTTCCTGATGCAGCCGGCTGAGCTTTTCAGAGTTACCGAATAGCATGAAACCTCCTATTTAGATATGGACAGTCGATGATTGCACCTGATCAACAATCACCACAATACAACAAAGGGTATAGCTCGGCGATGACGGAGATATTGCCGTTGTCGCTTTATGTCCATGTGCCCTGGTGTGTGCGGAAGTGCCCTTACTGCGACTTCAATTCGCATGCGGTGCGGGGCGAGATCCCGGAAGCGGCGTACCTCGACAGGCTGATCCAGGAGCTGGAGCAGTCGCTGCCGGAGATCTGGGGTCGGCCGATCGAGACGGTGTTCATCGGCGGCGGCACCCCCAGCCTGCTCACCCCGGACGGGCTGGACCGTCTGCTGACGTCGGTCCGGACCTTGCTGCCGTTGCGGCCCTGGGCGGAGGTGACTCTGGAAGCCAATCCGGGCACCTTCGAAGTGGCGCGTTTCCGGGCCTACCGCGACGCCGGGGTCAACCGGCTGTCGATTGGCATCCAGAGCTTCAACGACCGGCATTTGCAGGCGTTGGGCCGCATCCACGACAGCCGCGAAGCACGAAACGCAGTGGCCGCGGCAGGGGACATCTTCGAGCGGATCAACCTGGACCTGATGTATGCCCTGCCCGAGCAGACCTTGCCGGAGCTGGAAGCCGACCTGCACGCCGCGTTGTCGTTCGCGCCCTCGCACCTGTCCTGCTACCACCTGACGCTGGAGCCGAACACGGCCTTCGCCGCGTCGCCGCCGAACCTGCCGGACGACGATCTTGCCGCCGCCATGCAGGATGCCATCGAGGCGACACTCGAACAGGTCGGCTATGTCCACTACGAAACCTCGGCCTATGCCAAGCCGAACCAGGCCTGCCGGCACAACCTCAATTACTGGCAGTTTGGCGACTACCTCGGCATCGGCGCCGGGGCCCACTCCAAGCTCAGTTTCCACGACCGCGTGCTGCGCCGCGCCAACCGCAAGCTGCCGCGTGAATACATGGATGGCGTCGCGACCGGAGGTTTCCGGTCGGAAGAGCGCGTGCTCGGCGCGGACGACCTGCGCTTCGAATTTATGATGAACGCGCTTCGGCTGAATGCCGGGTTCGACAGCGCTCTGTTCAGCGAACGGACCGGTCTGCCCTGGGAGAGCGTGCGCGCCGAGGTCGGACAGGCAGAGTCGCGGGCTTTGCTGGAGCGGGAGGGTCTGATCATTCGGCCCTCGCCCTTGGGCAGGCGTTTTCTCAACGACCTGCTGGAAATGTTCCTGGCCTGACTCAGCTTTCCAGGCCGCCACCCAGCCAGAAGCCCTCGCCCTTGTCGAGGAACTCGTCGACCGGGATGTAGTGCGAACCGTCGCAGGAAAAGGTCAGGCCGACCACGCCGTTGAAGATGTTGAGCGTACCGGTACGCAGGTAGAACATCTCGTCCATCAGGCGCAGGGCGCGCAGGTTGTCCAGTACGGGTCGGATCAGGTCCCGGCTGACCAGTGCGTCGGCCGGGTAGGGGCGGCCCGGGTAGGTCAGGCAGATGTTCGGGTCGGTCAGCGCGTCGATGTCGAGCAGGCGATAGCGCAGCGGGTCCTCAGTCAGCCAGATCACGGCCCGGCTGCTGGAAAAGTGCAGCATCACGTGATGCACGCCGTGCGCCGTCATCAGTTCCTCCACGACGGAAAGCACCGTTTCCATGTTGGTGTCCATGATGCTGTCCGAGCGGGTCTGGTGGAAGACCGTGCCGCGTATGGCCGGATCGCCCTTGATCTGGCGCCAATAGGTGGGTTCGGCATACAGTTTCTGGGTGATGGGCAGATCCATCAGGTCGAAATCGGCGCCGACGAAGCCGAGCACCCGCCAGTCGGGGCCGCGCACCAGCTGGATAGCGGTGAGAGAGGGGCGCTTGGCGCGCATGCTGATGTAGGCCTGGGACAGGACGAAGCCGTCGGACGGCACCTTCTCGCGCATGTAGGGGCGTTGCGAGCGATTCCGCCCCAAATCATTGGGGTATCTGCCGTCAGCCGCGATATTGCTGCTGATCTGGATGCCGTCCGTATTCAGGGCGTAGAGATATTTGCAGGACGGAATCAGGCCGAAGGACTCGGCCAGGGCGTCGTCGAGGGCGGTCCGCTCCTGCCAGGCAAAGCTGCATAGCTCGGCGGTTTTCTGCAAGGGGCCATGCAGCATGGCGCGCAATGCCTTGCGCTGCTGGGCGATGGCTTCCTGTAAGGTACCTTCGGGTGGTTCCATGGTCGAAATGGGGCCGGATAGTTGCGTCGAGTATAGCCGCCGCCAGCCCCGGAGCTGTAGATATAATCAGACCAATGCAGCAGTTTGTAAGGGACGAAACGGTGCGCAAAAAACTGCTTCTGCTTGCCTTGCCGGCCATTCTGGCCGGGCCGCCGGCTGGTGCCGTAGAACCGGCAACGCCGGATTCGGAGAGCCTGGCCCGGCAGTGCAGCCAGGCCTATCACCAGCAGGACCTGGACTTCGTGTTCCAACATTGCCCCGAACAGGCCTGGGCCTTGGCCAGGGCACAGTGCGAACGCGGCGACGAGGCCATTTCAGAACGTTACGCCGCCTTCTGCCGCGCCTTCAAAACCGGACAGGCGCCGATTTACGGCCGCTGATCCGGTCTGGCAAGGTCGTCCTGTGCTTCTGCTGGCTTTGCGTCCTGTTCTATGAGATTACGTACCAGCGCCAGCAGGGTGGCAACATCGAACGGCTTGGTCAGGTAATTGGTAAAACCGGCCTCCAGACCGGCCTGCACGTCATTCGGCAAGGCCGCCGCGGTGACCGCGATTATGGGTATCGCCGCCGTTTTTGGGTCGCTCTTGAGGATGCTCAGGGCTTCCAGGCCGTTCATGCCGGGCAGGTTGATGTCCATCAGCACCAGAACCGGCTGTTTCGTCCGGATCACTTCCAGCCCTGCTTCGGCGCTTTCTTCGAGCAGCAGCTCAACGCCTGGCAGCTGGCGGAAGATCTGGCGCATCACGGCCTGGTTGAAGAGGTTGTCTTCGATGTAGAGAACACGGGAAAAGGGCAGGGTCTTGCCTTCATCCTGGGGCGCCGGCGCCGCGTTTTCGACTGTCGTGCCGGGGTCCGCGATTGGAGCGGCTTCTGCAAGGGCCAGGTTCAGCCAGAATCGGCTGCCGACGCCCACCTCGCTGTCAAAGCCGATGCTGCCGCCCATGGCATCGGCCAGCTTCTTGCACACCACCAGGCCGATGCCGGTGCCTTCCACAGCCGTGCGTTCCTGGCCCAGCCGCTGATAGAGCTCGAACAGCTGGGAGTGGCGCTCCTTGGGTATGCCGGGGCCAGTGTCGATGACGGTGATGCGTACCACCGTGCCCCTGACCTGGCATGACACCGTCACCAAGCCGCCCTCCAGGTTGTATTTCACGGCGTTCGAAAGCAGGTTCAGCATGATCTGCCGGAGCCGGCGCTCATCGGCAAGAGGGTAGATGCCCGGTGGGCAGGCGTGACGGATGGTGATCTGGCGGCGGCTGGCGGCAGGATTGAGCAGCGCAACGGTGTCGGCGATGACCGGGCCGAGCGCCACCGGCTCGATCTGAATATCCATCTTGCCGGCCTCGATGCGGGCCAGATCGAGCATTTCATTGATCAGTTCGAGCAGGTGCCGACTGCCGTGCAGGATGTGCTCGACTGCCCCTTGCTGTTCGCTGTTGAGCGGCGACATCAGGCCCATTTCGAGCATCTGGGCAAAGCCGATGATGGCGTTGAGCGGGGTCCGCAGTTCATGGCTGACGCTGGCCAGGAAGGCGGATTTGGCCCGGCTGGCACTTTCGGCGGCATCCTTGGCATCGCGGATTTCCTGCTCTGCCCGGCGCCGCTCGCTGATGTCCTGGACGATCGACCACACCACCGGCCGGCCACTTGAATCGACCATCTTGAAGCCCTGGAGCATGACCGGGATCCGGCCGCCATCCTTGCGCAGGTATTCCCTTTCGCAGGGGCCGTAACGGCCGGAGGTTTCCATTTCCTTCAGGGATTCCTGGTCCTGCGCAGCGAAATGTTTCGGGGTGATTTCGCGGTTGCTCAGGGCCAGCAGTTCGTCGCGGCTGTAACCCGTGGCGGCAAGCAGGGCGTCGTTGGCTTCGAGAAACCGGCCGGTGACATAGTCGTTGAGCGCGATGCCGACCGACGACAGCTCGAACAGGCCGCGGAAGCGCTGTTCGTTCTGCAGCAAGGCCGCCTCGACAACCTTGCGATCGGTAATGTCCATCATGAAGCCGTGCCACAGCGTATCGCCGTTGGGCAAGCGTTCCGGGGTCGAGATCCGCTCCACCCAACGCGCTTCGCGCCCGGGTTGCATGATTCTGAAGGATTCCAGAATCGGGGTGAGACTCTCGGCCGAGGCCGCAATCGTTGCCTTGACCCGGTCGACATCGTCCGGATGGACCAGGGCAAACGCCATTGAGGCGTCCTGCATCAGTTTTTCCGGTTCGACGCCGATCAGGTGAAACGTGCTTTCGCTGAAATAGGGAAAGCTGGCGTGGCCATCCCGGCGCAGCAGGAATTGATACAGGATGCCGGGGACGTTGGCGGCAATCATTTGCTGGTGTTCTACCAGCTTCTGCACCGCTTCCTCGCGCTCCAGCAGGCTGCGTACCATGCGCCAGACGATCAGGGCGAGGACGACCCCGAAGGCGGACATGCTCCAGATGGCGTTCAGCCAGACCAGGGGATGATAGACATACACCTGATAATCCAGGTCGAACGAGAGCCAGTGCCGGGTCGCGGCCAAACCAAGCAGCGCCAGGCTCAGTGCATTGACGGCAATCATCCAGCCTGCGACCCGTGCGTTGAGAAAAAGAATGGCGATAAAGGCAAACAGGGTTGCGAATACGCCGCCTATGGCGCTAGGGCCAAACTGCGCGAGGCCGCCGAGCGTGGCCGCCCAGGCGACAAGCAGCAGGCCATAAACGCGTACCGGGTATGCGATGCGGGTCCGGTTCAGCCACATCAGCCACAGAGAAGCCAGAACAATGACATGGAGCAGCATCACCGGTCGCCAGCCGATGACCTGCATGCGTGACAGGGAGAGAATGACCGCAGGCAGCGCAGCGATGCTGACCCACAACAGCGCGTCGTTCAGAAGGCGGTTGCGCAGTTCGGCGAAATCGCCAGGTCGGGCTTCATCCATGCTCGATTTCCCCGTCGTGTGCTGAAATCCCTAGCGGAACCGCTGTCCGTGCTCCCGAGTGGCATGGAACCCGACCTGCGGCCATTTTTCGATCAACAGTTCCAGATTGTAGCGGTTGGTCGCCAGGTAGACCGGGTTGCCGTCGACATCGTGGCCCATGCGCATCTGCTGGTCCTTCTCGAACTGGCGGTAGACCGCGTCGTCGGGGAAGGTCAGCCAGCGCGCGGTGTAGATGTCGGCCTGGGCATAGATGGCGTCGACGTTGTATTCGGTCTGCAGGCGCTGGGCGACGATCTCGAACTGGAGCTGGCCGACCGCGCCCAGCAGCATGCTCCCGGTCATGGTCTCGAAGACCTGGATTGCGCCTTCCTCGCCCAGTTCCTTCAGGCCCTTCTGCAACTGCTTGGACTTGATCGGGTCGCGCGAGCGGGCGGTGCGGAACATTTCCGGGGCGAAGTAGGGGATGCCCTTGAAGTGCAGGGCCTCGCCTTCGGTCAGGGTGTCGCCGATCTGCAGCTGGCCATGGTTGTGGATGCCGATGATGTCGCCGGCGACGGCGTCTTCCATGTGCACCCGCTCGTTGGCCATGAAGGTCAGGGCGTTGGCGATCTTCATCTCGCGGCCCATGCGCTGGTGCTGGACCTTCATGCCCGGCGTGTAGCGACCCGAGCAGACCCGGAAGAAGGCGATCCGGTCGCGGTGCTTCGGGTCCATGTTGGCCTGGATCTTGAACACGAAGCCGGTGAACGGCGCCTCGGCCGGTTCGACCATGCGGCTGTCGGCTCCGCTGGTTCCGGCGATTCGCGACTGTGGCGGCGGCGCCCATTCGATCAGGGCCTGCAGGATCTCGCGCACGCCGAAGTTGTTGATCCCGGAGCCGAAGAACACCGGGCTCTGCCGGCCGGCCAGGAAGGCGGTGATGTCGAACGGCGAACTGGCGGCCTGGAGCAGGTCGACGTCGTCGCGCATCGGGCCCATTTCCATCGGGAACATTTGGTCCAGCTTGGCATTGCCGATGCCGTCGATCAGCTCGGTCTCGCCGCCGGCGCGTTCCTCGCCCGGCGTGAACAGCATGGTCTGGTCGTGCAGCAGGTGGTAGACGCCGCGGAAGGCCTTGCCCATGCCAATCGGCCAGGTCACCGGCGCGCAGTCGATCTTGAGCACCGACTCGATCTCTTCCAGCAGTTCGACCGGGGGCTTCACCTCGCGGTCCATCTTGTTGACGAAGGTGATGATCGGCGTGTTGCGCAGGCGGCAGACGTCGAGCAGCTTGATGGTCTGGGTCTCCACGCCCTTGGCCGCGTCGATCACCATCACCGCCGCATCGACCGCGGTCAGCACCCGGTAGGTGTCTTCCGAGAAGTCCTCGTGCCCGGGGGTGTCGAGCAGGTTGATGGTGTGGCCGGCGTAGTCGAACTGCATCACCGAACTGGTGACCGAGATGCCGCGCTGCTTTTCCACCTCCATCCAGTCCGAGGTGGCGTGGCGTGCGCTTTTCCGTGCCTTCACGGTGCCGGCCATCTGGATCGCGCCACCGAACAGCAGCAGTTTCTCGGTCAGTGTGGTCTTGCCCGCGTCGGGGTGGGAGATGATGGCGAAGGTGCGGCGGCGCTGCACATCGCGCAGGATGTCGGGCGGAAAACTGGTCATAGGTCGAGAACTGGATTCCCGCCTGCGCGGGAACAAAAAATGCGGGAAAGGGCGCGATTATACCGGCTCAGACGATGACGACCTTGTTCCGCCCGGTTTGTTTGGCCTGATACAGGGCATCGTCGGCGCGTTTGAACAGGGTGTGCTCATCGTCGTTCGGCTTGAACCGGGCGGCCCCGATGCTGATGGTCACCCGCCCGACCTTGGGAAAATCATGGTTTTCAATCGTCGTGCGCAACTTCTCGGCCGTGGTTTCGAGGCTGCCGCCGTTGACGCAGAAGGTGATCAGGCAAAACTCCTCACCGCCGATGCGGAAGAAGTCGTCGGCGTCGCGCTTCACATCGCCGATCAACCGGGTCAATTCCTTGAGCACTTCATCACCGACGGCATGGCCCAGCAGGTCGTTGACCTTCTTGAAATGGTCGATGTCGATGATCAGGAGCGCCAGGCCACGCGGGTAGCGGATTTCCTGGCGCATTTGCAGCTTGAGCAGCTCATCGAACTTGCGCCGGTTGTAGATGCCGGTGAGCGAATCGGTGACGGCCAGATCCTGCAATGCCTTTTCCATGGTCCTGCGCCGGGTGATCTCATGGTGCAGGGCCTTGTTCTTCTGGCTGAGCTCGATGGTCAGTTCCTCAAGCAGGAACCGGCTATGGGAATCCTTGGCTTCGGCTTCCTCCCGGTGCCGAAGCAGCAGCGTGTTCTGGATGATCAGCAACAGGATGAGCGCGCTGGCCAGCAGGCGAACCCACAGCCGGCTCGGCTCGGGGTGCAGAAGCAGGTCCAGACAGGCACATTTAGGCTGGAAGTACCAGCATTCGACCAGCAGATCCAGGATCCAGAACAGCGCCGCCGCGCCCAGGCCTACTGCAATGGCGAGCCGGGAGGAGGTTCTGGACAGGGTTTTCATGGCAGATCGCCATTGTTCAGGCCCGCGATGGCTCGAAGATGGCGTCCAGGTTCAGGTTGTCGCAATGGTCGAGGAAATCGCCGCGCAGGGTCGGAATGTGGGTGTCGGCCGGGATGCCCACGGTCATGTTGACCGAGAACATGGTGGTGCCGGTATGCGGGGCCGGGTAGGTGTCGGTTGAAAGTTCCTCGATGTTGATGCCGCGCTGGGCGAAGAAATTGGCCAGGTTGTGGACGATGCCGGGATGGTCCATGGCGACCACGTTGATGCTGTAGGGCACCAGGGGCGCCTTGCGTTCGAGTTCCTTGGTCCGCTTCTGGACGATGCTCAGGCCCAGTTCGGCGCCGACGGTGGTGAGCCGGTCTTCCAGCTTGGTCAGCGCGTCCCAGCGGCCGGAGATCAGCATGATGATGGCGAACTGGCCGCCCAGCAGCGACATCCGGGATTCTTCGATGTTGCAGCCGGCCTCCAGGATGCGGCTGGTAAAACGTTGCACCAGGCCGACCTGGTCTTCGCCAGTGGCGGTGATGACGAGATAGTCACGGGGATTTTGGGAGGTCATACAGGTTCCGATCTCGATGTCTTGATTGAATTCTAGATGGCTGCCCGAAAAAGGCGCGGCCCATTGGCCGTGCCGCAAGGGAGTGCCTGAGTTACTTTTGTTGTCCGAACACGGATGTCAGGAGTTCGCTCAGCTGTTTCCAGGAGTCCTTGTCGGCGGCGGCATTGTAGGCCAGAGGCAGGTTGAATTCCTTGCCCAGTTTGTCGGCATCCGGATTGGTGAAGCTGTGCCTGGCGCCCGGGTAGCTGGTCAGGTGGTAATCGACGCCGGCATTTTTCATTTCGGTTTCGAAGGCCTCGACCACTTTCGGCGGGGCCATCGGATCATCCGCGCCGGTGAACACGGCAACCCTGGCTTTGACCATGCCCGGCTGGGCCGGGGTGTCGGTGGGCAGGGCGCCGTGGAAGCTGGCAACCGCCTTCAGGTCTTCGCCCATCCGCGCCATATTGAGCACCACGCCGCCACCGAAACAGTAGCCGATGGCGGCGATCTGGTCCTTGTCGACCGTTTTGTTTGCCTGGAGGAGTTTCTTCGCGGCCTCGAACCGGGATTTTTCCATCGGCATGTTCTTGCTGACCTCGGCCGCGAACTTGCCCGCGTCGTCCGGGTGGCTGGCGGTCTTGCCATCGCCATACATGTCGACTGCCAGGGCGGTATAGCCCATGCCGGCCAGCATCCGGGCGCGCTTGCGGGCATAGTCGTTCAGGCCCCACCACTCATGCACCACCAGGATGCCGGGGCGCTTGGCCTTGATCGAGTTGTCGTACGCCATGTAGCCCTTGAGGGTGACGCCGTTGTCGGTATAGCGGACTTCCTTGCCGACGACCTTGGCCTGGGCCGCAGTGGCTGCCAGCAGGAGAGCAGCCAGGATGAACATGAACTTGCGCATGAGATTCTCCTGTGAGGGTTCTGAACAGAGGGACAGACAGTGCTGGCAACTATAAAGCCTCTTGTATGACTTGTCCTGCGTTGCCTATTTCGCGAGCAGATCGCCATCGCGGTAGTACCAGCGACCGTCGAGCCGTTCGAATCGGCTGACCTCATGCAGCCGGTGAGCCCGGCCGCCGATCTTGTAGCGGGCAATGAATTCGACCGTGGCGTGACTGTCGTCCAGATGCTCATGCCGTTTCACGCTCAAGCCCAGCCATTTGGCCGGCTCCTCCGCCATCAGGCCGAGTGATTCCGGGCGGGTATCCGGGTGCCAGCTGGCCAGCAGATAGGCCTCATCTCCCAATACGTAGGCGCTATAGCGGGAGCGCATCAGTCTTTCGGCGTCCGGGGCCGGTGCGCCGGACAGGTAACGGCCGCAGCAATCTTCGAAATCGGCTGCAAGGCCGCAGGGGCAGGGGTTCTTCATATCGGGGCAGTGGGGCAGATTGGATGGAGAGGACAGCCGGCGCAGCGCGGCCTGGGTCGGCAGTAGTCCTTGGCCAGGCGCACGATCAGGGCGTGGTATTCGTTGTACAGGGCGACTTCGGCGGGCAGCTCCGCTTCGAACAGGGCCTTGATCGCGCTGTAGGACTCCGTCCCGACGAGCAGACCGAGCCGGCCGAGAATGCGGCGGGTGTAGGCATCGATCACGAAGCCGGGCAGGTTCAGGGCGTAGAGCAGGATCGAGTCGGCCGTTTCTTCGCCAATGCCATGCACGGCCAGCAGGTCATGGCGCAATGCAGCGAGGGAATCCTGCTCGGCCAGGGCCTCCGGCTGTTCCGCCACAGACCGTTCAACGAGAAACCGGCACAGCGCCTTGAGCCGTTTGGTCTTGACGTTGAAATAGCCGGCCGGCCGGATCAGGTTGGCCAGTTCCGCGTCGGCGAGGGTCAATATCGCACGGCAGTTGAGCGCGTCGGCCGCCTTCAGCCGGTCGATGGCCTTCTCCACGTTGCCCCACGCCGTATTCTGGGTCAGCACCGCGCCGACCATCACCTCGAACGGGGTTTCGCCTGGCCACCAGTGCTGGGGGCCGAAGTGTTCCAGAAGCCGCTCGAAAGGAGGAAGTAAATCCGTCGTCATCGTTCTATGATGCAGTCATGCAAGTCACAATTCTAGGCGCTGCCCGCGAAGTCACCGGATCCTGCTACCTCGTCGAGTCGGAGCGACTGAGCTTTATCGTCGACTGCGGGATGTTTCAGGGCGGCCGCGAGGCGGAAGCCAAGAACCGGCGTTTTCCCGTCGGCTTCAACCCGGAAAGCCTGGATTTCGTCCTGCTGACCCATGCCCATATCGACCATTCCGGCCTGCTGCCCCGGCTGACCAGCCTGGGGTTCCGCGGCCCGATCTATTGCACCGATGCCACCGCCGACCTGCTCGGCGTGATGCTGCCGGACTCGGCCCACATCGCGGAGAAGGAGGCCGAATGGCATAACTACTCCAAGCGCAAGCGGCGTGGCGAACTGCGCGGCGAGATCGCGCCGCTCTATACCGTGGAGCAGGCCAGGACGACCCTGAAACGGCTGAAGCGCAAGGAGTACGGCGAGTGTTTCGAGCCGCATAAGCGGGTCCGGGTCTGCTTCCGCGATGCCGGTCATATCCTCGGTTCCAGCATCATCGAGCTCTGGCTGGAAGAGGGCGAGAAGGCCGCGAAGCTGGTGTTCTCGGGTGACATCGGCATGCCCCGGCGGCCGATCATGAACGACCCTACGCCGATCGCCGAGGCCGATTACCTGTTCGTCGAATCCACCTATGGCAATCGCCTGCACAAGAGTCTGGACATCACCATCGACGAACTGGCCTTCGCCGTGACCGATACCGTCCAGCGCAAGAAGGGCAACGTCATCATCCCGTCCTTCGCGGTCGGCCGGACCCAGGAGATCCTCTACTTTCTGCTCGATCTGATCCGTCAGGAGCGCATCCCCGGCAGCGTCGCCATCTTCGTCGATTCGCCCATGGCCACGGCGGCGACCGAGATCACCATGAAGCACATCGACATCCTCGACGAGGACATGCATCGGCTGGTCGACTGGGAAAAGCAGAACGGCAGCCGCATGCCCTACATCCGCTTCACCGAAAGCCCGGAAGACTCGATGGCACTGAACACCATCAAGCAGGGTGCAGTCATCCTGTCCGCGTCCGGCATGTGCGACGCGGGTCGGATCAAGCACCATCTGGTGAACAATCTGCCGCGCAGGGAATGCACGATCATCATTGCCGGCTTTCAGGCCCAGGGAACCCTCGGCCGCAAGCTGGTCGACGGCGCGAGCTATGTCCGCCTGTTCGGCGAATCGGTGCTGGTGCGGGCCGAGATACTCACCCTGGGCGGGCTGTCCGCCCATGCCGACCGCGATGCTTTGCTAGGTTGGCTGTCGGGTTTCGCCAAGCCGCCTCAGAGGGCATTTGTTGTCCACGGCGAGGAAGAAACAGCGCTGGGCTTTGCTGATTCAATTCGAGACCGTTTCGGTTGGAAGGTCGAGGTGCCGGAGGTCGGTGCCAGTTATACGCTGGCTTGATCGATGGTGGGGACTA
>JBBIJC010000036.1:0-22327 GCA_037446165.1 Hydrogenophilales bacterium
GAGGTGGTCCGAAAGGAATTCAGCCACCTGCTCCCTGATGTCATCAGTTCGTAGTTCGGCTTGTCGGGCGCATGTCGGCGCCCGCCCGAGGCAATATTACCTGACCGGATTTATCCGGACCGACTTACGCATTGTCGATCATCAGGAATACTTTTCAGAATCCCCGTTGACTCCAGCCAGGGCCAGTTCGGCAGCGCGGACCACGGCGCGCGCCTTGTTGCGGGTCTCGATCCATTCGCTCTCGGGCACCGAGTCGGCGACGATGCCGGCACCGGCCTGGACATAGAGCATCTTGTCCTTGACCACGGCAGTGCGGATGGCAATGGCCACATCCATGTCGCCGTTGAAGCCGACATAGCCGACCGCGCCGGCGTAGATGCCGCGCTTGGTCGGCTCCAGCTCATCGATGATCTCCATGGCCCGCACCTTGGGCGCGCCGGACACGGTGCCAGCCGGGAAGGTGGCGCGCAGCACATCGATGGCGCTCAGTTCCGGCTTGAGCGTGCCTTCGACGTTGGAGACGATGTGCATGACGTGCGAGTAGCGCTCGACGATCATGTTCTCGGTCACTTTCACGCTGCCGATCTGGGCCACCCGGCCGACGTCGTTGCGGCCGAGGTCCATCAGCTGGACGTGCTCGGCGCGTTCCTTGGGATCGGCCAGCAGATCCTGTTCGAGCTTCAGGTCGTCCTCGCGTGTGGCGCCACGCGGACGGGTGCCGGCGATCGGGCGCAGGGTGACGGTATCGCCCTCCAGCCTGACCAGGATTTCGGGCGACGAGCCGACCACGTGGAAGCCGCCCATGTCGTAATAGAACATGTAGGGCGAGGGGTTCAGGCTGCGCAGGGCGCGATAGAGCGACAGCGGATGGGCGTTGAACGGCCGGCTCATGCGCTGGCTCAGCACCACCTGCATGACGTCGCCGTCGGTGATGTAGCGCTTGGCCTTTTCCACCGCCGCCTTGAAGCCTTCCTCGCCGAATTCGGACTCGGCCTCGGCCGCCTCACCCGGGATGTCTTTCGGCGGAGCGACCGCACGGCTGAGTTGTTTGGCCAGTTCGCCCAAACGCAATTGCGCCCTGCCATAGGCGTTGTCCTCAAGCGGATCGGCGTAGACGATCAGGGTCAGGCGGCCAGACAGGTTATCGACCACCGCCAACTCGTCGGTGAGCATGAGCAGGATGTCCGGCGTGGCCAGCACATCGGGCTTGACCGTGTCGGCCAGACGCTTCTCGATGTAGCGTACCGTGTCGTAGCCGAAGTAGCCGCACAAGCCGCCCGGGAAGCGCGGCAGGCCGGGTAGCGGCGCGGCTTGGTAGCGGGCCAGGTAGGACTCGATGAAGGCCAGCGGATCTTCGCTGTCGTTCTGCTCGACAGGTGTGCCGTCAGTCTCGACGCTCACGAAATGGCCGTGTACACGCAGCACCGTCCTTGCGGGCAGGCCGATGAAGGAATAGCGGCCGAAGCGCTCGCCCCCCACCACTGATTCGAGCAGGTAGGTATAGGGCTGGTTGGCCAGTTTGAGGTAGAGGGAAAGCGGGGTATCGAGGTCCGCCGGCTGATGGCGGAAGACGGGGATACGGTTGTAGCCCTGACGGGCGAGTTCGATGAAATCCTGTTCAGTCATGATGGCTCTCTGAATACGTGAATAGCGAAATGCAGTGTGTCAAGCGAGGGCTCAGGAACGCCATCGCCAAGACAGGCAGCTCACTTTTCCAATTTCCAGAGAGGATGATTTCATTTCTTCACAACCCGTTTCGAAGCATCCAGAAGGCTGGACACCACGGCATCCAGGTCCAGTTCAGCCACCGGACGTCCCCGATTGTAACCATAGGGAACGCAAAATACCGGACAACCGGCCGCACGCGCCGCCTGGGTGTCGTTCAGCGAATCGCCGATCAGCAGCAACTCCTGCGGCTCGACACCGAAATACTGGCTGGCATGCAGCAACGGCAAGGGCGAAGGTTTGCGCTCGGGCAGGCTGTCGCCGGACAGGATCAGTTCGAAAAACGCGAACAGGCCAGTGTCCCTGAGCAGCGGCACGGTGAAACGCTCGGCCTTGTTGGTGATGCAGGCGACATGGACGCCCATCTCCTTGAACGCCTGCAAGCCTTCCACCACGCCAGGGAAGGGTCGGCTCTTGCGCGAGACCCATTCGCTGTAATGCTTCTCGTAGATGGGCATGGCACGGGCAAACAATTCCTTGTCCGGCTCGGCCTCCATGTCGCGGGTCAACACCCGCTTGACCAGGCGCGAGACGCCGTTGCCGATGTAGGTCTTGACCGTGTTGAGGTCGATCGGCGGCAGTCCCAGGTCTGTCGCCATAGCCATGGCCGAGTCGGCCAGATCCGAAGCGGTGTCGAGCAGGGTGCCGTCAAGATCGATTACGACGGCTTTGATGGGGAGCGGGTTCAGTATGGACATGGGCTTATTCAAATGCGTGACGATAGAAGCGTGACAAGTGCTGCGTTACAGAATGGCGGGACGGAAAACGCTTTTGCGTCACCCGTCACGCCGTTGCATAACGCCTTGGCGTCACTGCACTTTAGCCAGTTCGGCACGCATTTCGCCGATGATGGTGTCGTAGCGATTGGGGTCGCTCTCGTTGCGCTTGCCGAACACGGCCGAACCAGCGACGAAGGTGTCGACGCCGGACTTGGCGACTTCCAGGATGTTGCCGGGGCCGACGCCGCCGTCGATCTCCAGGCGGCAGTCATAGCCACCTGCCTTGATCATCTGGCTTACCTTGCGCGCCTTGTCCAGGACGTAGGGAATGAACTTCTGGCCGCCAAAGCCTGGGTTGACCGACATCAGCAGGACCATGTCCAGCTTGGGCAGCATGTATTCAAGCACGTCGAGCGGGGTGGCCGGGTTGAACACCAGGCCGGCCTTGCAGCCGCTTTCCTTGATCAGGCCGATGGTGCGGTCGATGTGCTCGGAGGCTTCCGGGTGGAAGGTGATGTAGCTGGCGCCGGCCTTGGCGAAGTCGGGGATGATGCGATCGACTGGCTTGACCATCAGGTGCACGTCGATGGGAGCGGTGACGCCGTGCTTGCGCAAGGCCTCGCAGACCAGCGGGCCGATGGTCAGGTTGGGCACGTAGTGGTTGTCCATCACGTCGAAGTGGACGATGTCGGCGCCAGCGGCCAGCACATTGTCGACTTCCTCGCCCAGCTTGGCGAAGTTGGCGGACAGGATGGAAGGGGCGATCATGTATTGCGTCATTTTGTTCTACCCGGGTGCGTTGCAAAGGGTTGATTCTACCTGCTCGAATGGTTGCTGGACAGACTCCTCCAATTCGTGTGCAATGGCCGCCGATCAAGTCTTTGCTCCGGAATAACCATGGCTGAAAGCAGGAAATACCACATTACCGTGACCCCGGTCACCCAGTACCTGGCCGACCAGTCGGACGAAGCGGCCAACCGCTATGTCTTCGCCTACACCATCACCATTGAAAACACCGGCACCGTCCCGGCCCAGCTCATCTCCCGGCACTGGGTCATCACCGACTCCCACCAGGAAGTCCAGGAAGTGCGCGGGCTGGGTGTGGTCGGCGAACAGCCCCTGCTCAAGCCGGGCCAAAAATTCGAATACAGCAGCGGCACGTCCATCGCCACGCCAGTCGGCGCCATGCGCGGCAGCTACCAGATGGTGGCAGAGGACGGCGAGCATTTCGAGGCCGAGATACCGGAATTCTCACTCAGCATGCCCCGTGTCCTGCATTAATCGGGCATCGCGCCAGTCCGTTTCGCCCTCTTCATGCCTTACCTGTCTTTACTGCTCGCGGTTGTTCTGACCCTTGCCGGCTGTCAGACTGCTCCCGGCAAGCCCGGCGCAGCTGCTTCACCCGAACCGGTCCCCAGCGTCAAACCCGGGCCCGAACCGGCCGCTCCCGCCCCGCCGGCTGCGACGCCCACCGCGGCTCCGACCGCCAGCATCATCATGGACTGGCTGAAACCTGCCCGCTGGAACGACTTGACTGGCTGGAAAGCCGACGACCTGAAGGCCGCCTGGCCGGTATTCCTGCAATCCTGCCGCGTCCTGCAGCACCAGTCGGCCTGGCAGGATGCCTGTGCCGCAGCAACCAAGCTGGCCGACCCGGATCCGGACGCCATCCGCGCCTTCTTCCAGCAGCGGTTCAAGGTCTACCTGATGCAGCAGGCCGATGGCAGCGTAGAGGGCCTGATCACCGGCTATTACGAACCCCTGCTGCACGGCAGCCGCGAACTGACCCCCAAATATCGTTATCCGCTCTATGCACCGCCGGACGACCTGCTGGTGGTCGATCTGAGCAGCCTCTATCCGGAATTGAAAAACCTGCGCCTGCGCGGCCGCCTGGATGGCAACAAGGTCATACCCTACTTCACCCGGAGCGAGATCGAATCGGGCAAGGCGCCGGTGCAGGGCAAGGAGATCGCCTGGGTGGATGATCCGGTCGAACTGTTTTTCCTCCAGGTGCAGGGCTCCGGCCGGATCCAGCTGGAAGACGGCAGCATGGTCCGGGTCGGCTACGCCGATCAGAATGGCTACCCCTACAAATCGATCGGCAAGTGGCTGGTCGATCATGGCGAAATGACCCTGGACAAGGCGTCGATGGACGGCATCAAGGACTGGGCCCGCAAGCATCCCGACCGCCTGCCCGAACTGCTGGCGGCAAACCAGAGCTACGTCTTCTTCAGGGAGCTGCCCAATCAGGACGGCGGACCGCTGGGCGCGCTGGGCGTGCCGCTGACGCCAGAGCGGAGCATCGCCGTCGACCCGCGCGCGCTGCCCCTGGGCGCACCGGTCTGGCTCGCCACCACGCAACCCAATTCCAGCGATGCACTCGATCGCCTGGTACTGGCCCAGGATACCGGCGGCGCTATCCGCGGCAACGTGCGGGCCGACTATTTCTGGGGTTTCGGTGACGAAGCCGGCAAGCAGGCCGGGGCGATGAAGCAGAAGGGCCGGATGTGGCTGCTGCTGCCCATTGGCTACCCGCTCACCACGAGCAAATAAGGGCAGCCCTCCCCGTCGAGGCGGCAATCGGAACAGATGCGCTTGAGGTCAGTCCCGCTCAGTCGCACCGGTCGCTGGCGCAGCCGCCAATGCAACGGATAAACTACGCCAGCAAAACCATTAACGGGATAGGGATAACGCCTGCTGATGTACCTGACATGACACCTCACGCCTACCATAAGCCTGATCTAAAGGCTGAAGCAGAGCGGCAGAAGACCGCCCTGCTCTATCGCAATGCCTGGGTTGCGCAATGGGTCACCGTCATCAATGCCTCGCTCCTGGCTTATGTCAACACCACCTTGCAGGTCTCGGGCGGCATTGCCTTCGCCTGGTGGTGCCTGGTTGTCGCCATCGCGGCAGGACGCTATCAACTGGCGCGCCGTTTCCACGCGGCAGTTCCGGATGTGATTGGCGCCATGGCATGGCGCCGGCGTTATATCTACGCCACGGCGGTGGCGGGTGTTGCCTGGGGCGCGGGAACCCTGTTGTTCATGTGGCATGCCTCTAACGCCGTGTATCTATTTACCGGCTTGGTGATGTCCGGCATGGCTGCAGGGGCGATCCCGATCCTGGCGCCTGTGCCAGCGGCTTACCGCGCCTTTGCGGTTCCGGTTCTCGTGCCGATGGCGGCGGTCATCCTGCTCCAGGCGAATACGGCACTCAACTGGGCATTCGGCCTGATGACCGTCCTGTTCATGGGCGTCGTCACCATGGGGGCGCGCTACCTGCATGAGACGCTCGACGAGGCGATACGCCTGCGGCTGGAATCGGGACGCCTCGCTGAAAATCTTGAGCAGGCGCGCGATTCCGTTGAGCAGTCGCTCGCCGAACGCAAGAACGTTGAAGCCTTGCTGCAACTGGATCGGGAGCAACAGGCGGTGTTGCGGGAAATGCTGGAACTCGTGGTCAAGGGTGGCGCGCTGAAGGAAACCCTGGACCTGTGCTTGTCCCGACTGCTGTCGGTGTCCTGGCTTTCCCTGCTGCCAAAGGGAGGCATTTTCCTGATGGGGGCAGACGGTGAAACCCTGCACCTGTTCCTGTCCCACTCACTTTCACCGGAGATACAGACGCTTTGCGATCAGGTACCGATCGGGCGTTGCCATTGCGGCAACGCCGCAGTCAGCCGGGAGTTGCAGTTCTCCAGTCATGTGGATGAACGCCACGAGATCAGCTATCCCGGGATGGCTGATCATGGGCACTACAATCTGCCGCTGCTGTCCGAAGGCAATGTCGTGGGCGTCATGGTGCTCTATCTGTCCCACGGTTTCGAGCGCGACCAGACCAAGGAACAGTTTCTCAAAGCTGTTGCTGACATCCTGGCCAGTTTCATCCAGCGCAAGCACGCCGAGGAAGAACTTCGCATCGCCGCTTCCGCCTTCGATTCGCTCGAGGGCATGATCGTTACGGATGCCAACAACGTGATTCTGCGCGTCAATCAGGCGTTCACGACCATCACCGGCTACTCAGCCGAGGAGGCCGTGGGCCAGACGCCAAGCCTGTTCAAGTCAGGCCGGCACGATGCCGATTTCTATCGCGGAATGTGGGAGTCAATCCAGCGCACCGGCGGCTGGCGGGGCGAAATATGGGATCGGCGCAAGAATGGCGAGGAATACCCAAAATGGCTCACGATCTCGGCGGTGAAGAACGATGAAGGCCAGGTGACGCATTACGTCGGTTCTCATTACGACATTACGGAACAAAAAAAGGCAGAAGAAAGGATTCATGAGCTGGCCTTCTTTGACCAGCTTACCGGCCTGCCAAACCGAAGCCTGCTGATGGATCGGCTGTCCCAGGCCATGGCGGCGGGGGCGCGTAATGGCCGCTTTGGAGCACTTTTGTTCATTGATCTGGACAACTTCAAGATACTCAACGATACGCAAGGTCACGACATCGGCGATACGCTGCTGCGGCAAGTCGCTCAGCGGCTGAAATCCAGTGTCCGGGCGAGCGATACCGTGGCCAGGTTGGGCGGCGACGAATTCATAGTGGTCATGCCGGAATTGAGTACAAACCAAAGGGAAGCGGCCAAGGACATCGAAACCGTTGCCGAAAAGATCCTTGCCTCGCTCAGCCTTCCCTACCCACTTGATCATGTGGATCACCACAGCACTGCCAGTCTTGGCGTGACCCTGTTCAGTGGCCAACTTGCCAGCCACGATGATTTGCTCAAGCAGGCGGATCTGGCCATGTACAAGGCCAAGGCGGCCGGCCGCAACACGATTTGTTTTTTTGATCCATCCATGGAGGCCGCGCTGGTAAAGCGGGCGTTACTGGAGAGCGATCTACGCCAGGCATTAGCGCATAACCAGTTTCTGCTTCACTACCAGGCCCAGGTAAGGAGCGACGGCCGCATTACCGGAGCCGAGGCCCTGATCCGCTGGCAGCACCCGGAACGTGGCTTGGTGCCACCGGACGATTTCATCCCGCTGGCTGAAGACACCGGCCTGATCCTGCCGATTGGACAATGGGTTCTGGAAACCGCCTGCGCCCGGCTCAAGGAATGGGAAAACGATGTGCATACCCGTGATTTGCAGATCGCGGTGAATGTCAGCGCCCGACAGTTCAGGCAGCCTGATTTTGCCGCCCAGGTCGCACAGGCTCTAAGCTCCAGCGCTGCCATTCCCGAACGTCTCAAACTCGAATTGACGGAGAGCCTGGTTCTGGAGAACGTCGAGGACAGCATCGAAAAGATGCACGCGATCAAGCGATTGGGCGTTACCTTTTCAATGGACGATTTCGGTACCGGCTACTCGTCCTTGTCCTATCTGGCGCGTCTGCCGCTCGATCAGCTCAAGATTGACCGGTCCTTCGTACGCAACCTGCCCGGCGAGAAAAACGACGAGACCATCGCCCGAACCATCATCACCATGGGCCGTGGACTGGACATGAACGTCATTGCCGAAGGCGTGGAAACGGAATCGCAACGCGAGTTTCTCGAAGCGCATGGCTGCCATGCCTATCAGGGTTATCTGTATAGCCAGCCCTTGCAGCAGGAAGCGTTCGAGCGATACGCGAGGCAGGTTTGAGCCAAACTCGATAAATTATGGCCGCCCTGGTAAAGCCTTTTATCCTATAGTTACCTTGTAACGTTTGATAAGAAAGGATAGTCATGGGCAAGCTGCTTATATCGACGACTTTATGGCTCTTTATGCTTGCGCTGCCGATAAACTCCCATGCTGATGCCTTTTCCAAGGAAGTCATCTACAAGTGCGTCAAGGATGGCAAAACGACCTTCCAGGAAATGCCGTGTGGCTGGAGTTCCAGAGGCTATCAGGGTGAGGCATCGGCCAAGAACACGCCGGGACAGGGCGAGCAATTCATTGTGCCCATGGCCGATTTTTGTAGCGACGAGAACATACCCAAGCAGGATGAACTGAAAAAACGCTGCCTGCATTTCGATCTCCCCAAAGAGTCTCGCTGACCGGGACTATCAAACCAGCCAGCCTGCTCCGCAGCAGTGTTGACGACAAAAACGCCAGCATGCTGGCGTTTTTGTTCAGTATATATGGGGAACGCTCTTATCCCGATGCGGGTTACTCGTCCTTGCCGAATTTCATGTACCAGTAGATCGCCCATCCCGCCACGACCGTAATTGCGCCAACCACTGTGATGATGGACAGGATACCGGTGGATGAACCAAACAGAACCTTTAGCATGTTGTGACCCCTTGATGTCTGGACAGGATACCTAAAACCACTTACAGAAGCGGGTTAATGGTAGCAGAAGTCATTCTTGCAAGGGCTTGGGCCTCACCCATGTCGCAATTGGGGAAAGAACAGGGAAACCACTTCGGCGTGGTTCATTTCCGCAATCAGGCGAATCGTGGCCACGTTGGCCGGCTTGAGCTCGGTCAGCTGCCAAACACTCTCATCAACCAGGCTGGTGATCACGTCGTTATCCTGTTTACGCTCCATGCCATCGGTCATGATCCTGGCCAGGTTAAGGAAGGCCGCGTCGCCCCGGAATGTTTCATCCGTCGAGGCGGGATGAATCTGGCCCTCGATGGCGGAGCTCAGGCGTGGGGGCAGATTCCATTTGGTCATCAGAGCCGCGCCGACCTGGGCGTAATCGCAGCCCAGCAAGGAACGCTCAACCTCATCCAGAGGCGTACCCACCAGTTCAGATTGCTTTTGCGCCTGCTCCGCGAGCTTGGGTTCGACCTGATACATCACCAGATGGCCCAAGTCGGCCAGCAGACCAGACACGAAGAAGCGTTCCAGATCGCCCAGGCGAGCCATCTCGGCGCCGGTTCGAGCGGTCAGCGCGCGCATCACGCTGTTGCTCCAGAAACGGGTCATGTTCATGCTCGCCGGATTCATCCCCTTGAACATGGTGGACACCGAGCTGGCCAGAACGATGTCATGCACTTGCTGCATGCCCAGCACGCTGACTGCGCGGGACACGGTATCGACCCGGCTCATCAGCCCGAAATAGACGCTGTTGACCACATGCAGCAGCCGTACCGTCAGGCTGGCGTCCGCCGCCACCACGCCGGACAGATCGTTGATCGAGCTGTCCGGATTATCGAGCACTGCCCTGACCTGGTGATACACCGCAGGCAGCGAGGCCAGTTGATCAATCCCCGCCACCATATCGTTGGCTGTTGTCATCGCCTTCCTCCCTAACTCTGCATCTCGATTGCCGGCAAAGACGTGCTTTGCCGGTTGCGTGTCGCCGGGTCGGGCGCCTCTGCGGACAGTGCCGGACCGCCTCCATCGCCGTGGACCAGCAGATGAAATTGCCGCGGCGAATCGGCACTGGCCTTGGCCTCTTCGAAGTCGATCCGGCCCGCACGATACAGCCTGACGATGGCCTGATCGAAGCTTTGCATATCCTCGCTGGCGCCGCGTTCCATCATGTCTTTCAGTTCATCCAGTCGGCTCTCGCGGATCAACTGCTTCATGTGATAGTCGGCCATGAACACCTCGACCACCGGGATGCGCCGCCCATCGATACCGCGCACCAGCCGCTGACCGACAATCCCCAGCAGACAGGACGCCAGATCGAACAGGACGGTCGCGCGATTCTCCAGCGGAAAGAAATTCAGCACCCGGGTCAGCGCCTGGTGGGCGTTGATGGCATGCAGTGTGGACAGGCACAGATGTCCCGTGTTGGAGAAGTTGATCACTTCCTGCATGGTCTCGCGATCGCGGATCTCGCCGATCATGATCATGTCCGGCGATTCGCGCAGGGCGTTCAGCAACGCGCTCTGGTAAGACTCGGTATCGGTTCCCACCTCGCGCTGGTTGACGATGGACTTCTGGTGCTTGAACACGAATTCGATCGGGTCCTCGATGGTCAGGATATGGCCGGCTTGGCGGGCGTTGCGATGGGAGACCATGGACGCCATGGTGGTCGACTTGCCCGAGCCGGTTGCCCCTACGACCAGGATCAGTCCGCGTCGTTCCATCGCCAGTTGCGACAGCACCTGTGGCATTCCCAGATCGGCCAGTTCCGGAACCTGCGCCGAAAGCCGGCGAATCACCATGGCCACCGCGCCCCGCTGGCGAAAGACGTTGACCCGGAACCGGCCGACACCGGCCAGGCTGTAGCCGAAGTTCATCTCCCAGTTGGCCTCGAAGCGGCGGATCTGCTCCTGGCTCATCATGGAATAGGCCAGCGCATGCACATCTTCAGGGGTCAACTCGGGTGAAGCGATGGGACGGATCAGGCCTTCGATCTTGATGCTGACACGGGCGCCTGCTGTAAAGAACAGGTCTGATGCCTCCATCTGCGCCATGGCCTGGAGAAGTTGGGAGATATTCACCATCGAAGCGTCCTCGCGGTTTGCATGGGTGGAAAGATAGCACAAAGGCGGCGTCTGGCTGCTCGGCCATGAGCCAAATCGCCGTCCTGCGGACACTGGATTTCCTGGCCAAGCTGGCCTAATCTGATTCCCCGAACCTGCATGACGCTGTCCCGAATGCCATGGAACTGATCCCCGCACTGAAAAAGAACCGAACCCGTCTGGCCGCCTGGCGACACGACCTGCATGCCCATCCCGAACTGGCCTTCGAGGAGCGGCGCACGGCCGATCTGGTCGCGTCGGTACTTACCCTGGCCGGTCTCGAAGTCCATCGCGGCCTGGCCGAAACCGGCGTGGTCGGGGTATTGAAGGCCGGGACCAGCCAACGCGCCATCGGCCTGCGCGCCGACATGGACGCCCTGCCCCTGCACGAACAGAACACCTTTCCCCATCGTTCGCAGCACGAAGGCCGGATGCACGCCTGTGGCCACGACGGCCATACCGTCATGCTGCTCGGCGCGGCGGAATACCTGGCTGAAAGCCGCAACTTCGACGGCACGATCTACTTCGTCTTCCAGCCCGCCGAGGAGACCATAGGCGGCGCCCGGGTGATGATCGAACAAGGCCTGCTTGAGCAGTTCCCCATGGAACAGGTTTTCGGCATGCACAACTGGCCCGGCCTGGCCGCCGGTCAGTTCGCCGTGCACAGCGGCCCGGTCATGGCCTGCGCCGACCAGTTTGACATAGTCGTGCGCGGCCACGGTGCCCATGCCGCCATGCCGCACCAGGGCCGCGACCCGGTCCTCGCCGGCGCCACCCTGATTCAGTCCTTGCAAAGCGTGGTCAGCCGCAATGTCGATCCGCTCGATTCGGTCGTCCTGTCCGTCACCCGGTTCCAGGCCGGCGAGGCCTACAACATCATCCCGGACGAGGTCCGCATCGGCGGCACCTTGCGCGCTTTCCGCAACGATCTGCGCGACGCGGCAGAGAACCACATGGAACGCATCTGCAGCGGTATCGGCGCCGCCCACGGCCTGCAGATCAGCCTGGATTACCGGCGCGGTTACCCGCCGACAGTCAACACGGCAGACGAAGCTGCGATCTGCCGGCGGATCGCCACCAACCTGGTCGGCGAGCGCAATGTCCACACCACCCTCAATCCCTCGATGGGCGCGGAGGACTTCGCCTACTTCCTGCATGAGCGGCCCGGCTGCTATGTCTGGATCGGCAACGGGATGGACGAGGGCGGCTGCATGCTGCACAACCCGCATTACGACTTCAACGACGATATCCTCGCCCTGGGCGCCAGCTATTGGGCGCGCCTGGCGGAACATCTCCTGGAACCGGCATGAAAGACACCTTGAAGCCCGGCATCAGCCACAGCCTCAGCTTCACCCTGCCGGACAGCAAGATGGTGCCCGGACTGTACCCGGAAGCAGCAGAATTCCAAACCATGCCGCCGGTCTTCGCCACCGGCTTCATGGTCGGCTTCATCGAATGGGCCTGCCTGCAATCGGTCATTCCCCACCTGGACTGGCCGCGCGAACAGACTGTCGGCACTCACGTCGACATGAGCCACGAAGCCGCCACCCCGGCCGGCATGACAGTCACCGCGCGGGTAAAACTGGTGGAGGTCGACGGCCGTCGACTGGTATTCGAGACCGAGGCCGACGACGGCGTCGAGATCATCAGCCGCGGTCGCCATGAACGCTTCATCATCGATACCGAACGGTTCAATGCCAAACTTGCGAACAAAGGAAGACCATGACTGAGATAGCCACATTGGCCGGCGGCTGCTTCTGGTGCCTCGAAGCCGGGTTTGCCGCCCTGAAGGGTGTGGAGAAGGTGATTTCCGGCTACATGGGTGGTCCCAATGGTCAGCCGACCTACGAGCAGGTATGCAGCGGCATGACCGGCCATGCCGAAGTGGTTCAGATCCACTTCGACCCGGCCCTGATCAGCTACCAAGACCTGCTCGAAGTCTTCTTCGTGGTCCACGACCCGACCACGCTCAACCGGCAGGGCAACGACGTCGGCACGCAATACCGTTCTGCCATTTTCTGGCATACGCCCGAACAGAAGACCGCCGCCGAGGCGATGGTTGCCAGCCTGGCCAGCAGCTACGCCAACCCCATCGTCACCGAGATCACCGAAGCGACGACGTTCTGGCCGGCCGAGGATTACCACCAGGACTATTTCGCCAACAACCCGCGCCAGCCGTACTGTCAGTTCGTGGTCGCGCCCAAGGTGGTGAAGGTCAGGACAAAGTTTGCTGAACGATTGAAATAGGCGGGTTTGCTTTCCCTACCCGGCCGACGCCACCCAACAGTCCGGCATCGCTCAGTAACCGAACTCCCCCCGCCACTCCCCCCTGCGAAAATCAATACTCAGCCAGCGCGGAATATAGGGACGCGGATCAGCGATATGAAAATCCTCCGAGGGCGCGTGACCTTCAACCGAAGACATTGAGCAGGCCCGCGTCATCACCGGCCTGAAGCGCACCGCCAGACCATCAGAAACAGGCGTGGCGTTTTCCGCATCCAGATGATCCCGAAAATGCACCCGCTTGCGGATCAGGCAGGAAAAAAGCAACTCCATTTCGGCCAGCAGCGGGGTTTTCCGACTAGCCAGGGCACGCTGTGCCGACGCGCTGAGCCGGACATCCACATTCTTCTCGTTCAAGGTGATGTTCATTGCGCCATCCTTATCCTGGCATGCGGGACATGACCGCCATGCGGCCATAGGGGACTCCTCGTCCCAAAGCATACCTCAGGACAGCTCGATCCAGACCGGTTGATGGTCCGACGCCGAGGTTTCGGCGTTGACCTGATGAGCACGGAGACGAGGCGCAATATCCTCGGTCAGGAAGACGAAATCGAAACAGGACGGGCGCTCGACCCAGTCCACCTTATGGATGCCCACGGTGGGCGCGTGCGACTGCCCGGGATGCAGCACATCCCAGGAATCGACAAAGGCCGGCGAGCCGTCATCGAACCTGGACAGCAACCGGGACCGCTCAACCGCCTCTGCAGGGAAGTTCATGTCGCCGCAAAGCAACGCGGAAACCGGTCGGGGCCAGACTTCGAACGGCCCGCCAGCCTCACCCTCGCCCGGCCGGGGCTGGCGGGCCTGGGCACAGGCCTCGCGATGGATCGACCGAATGGCGTCGATCTGCGCCTCGCGCTGAAGTGCCGAGTAGTATTCGAGGTGGCTGGTCATCACCCGTAGCGGCCCGAATTCAGCCGCCACGACGATCTCGAGCAAGACTCTCTGCATGCTCGGCACAGCCGGATCGGCGGGCCAAGGCAGCAGGTGGCGAAAGGCCTGGTGAACGGGAAGCCGGCTGAACAAGGCGTTGCCGAACAGACGTCGGCCACCCCGGTCGTCCGGGAGGTCAGTGGCCACGCCCAAAAACGATGCGTAACCGGGCAGACCGGCCGACAGCACAGCCATCCCGTCTTCGCCATGGCTGCCAGGCAAGCCAGGGAAGTTGACCGCCACTTCCTGCAGGGCAATGACGTCGAACTGCCCCATCGCCTTGATTTCCGACAGGATGCGCTGCAAATCTACCCGGCCGTCCATGCCCCGACCCCATTGGATGTTCCAGGTCAGCAGTTTCATGGTACGGCCGGGTCGCCACTGCCTTGTCTAGCGGAAGTGGTGCATCTCTTGGCCGATCATTTCCGGCGTCACCAGAGTCACGCCCTTGGCCGACACATAAAAACGCTTCCGGTCTTCTTCCGGATTGCCGCCGATGTGGGTGCCCTCGGGAATCTTGGTTCCTTTGTCGACCACGACATTCTTGAGCACGCAACCTTTTCCGATACGGACATCGGGCAGGATCACGGCACCTTCGAGGGAAGACCCCTCCCTGACATGGACGTTGGAGAACAAAACCGATCTTCGCACCGTGGCGCCGCTGATGATGCAACCGCCCGACACCATGGAATCGACCGCCATGCCGCGCCGGTCTTCCGAGTCGAAGACAAATTTGGCCGGCGGCAATTGCTCCTGATAGGTCCAGATCGGCCATACCCGGTCATACAGATTCAGGTCCGGCGTGATCCGTGCCAGATCCAGGTTCGCTTCCCAATACGCATCCACCGTTCCAACATCACGCCAGTAGGGCGGCTCGTCGGGGCCGTGCACGCAACTCTCGTTGAAGCTGTGGGCGAATACCCGATAGCCAGCCCGGATCAGGCGCGGAATGATGTCCTTGCCAAAGTCGTGCTCCGACTTCGAGTCATCGGCGTCATAGATCAGCTGTTCATACAGGAACGCCGCATTGAAGACGTAAATACCCATTGAGCAGAGCGCAATACCCGGGTTGCCCGGCATCTCGGTCGGCACCACAGGCTTTTCGGTAAAGTCGGTCACCCGGTTGTTTTCATCCACCGAGAGCACGCCAAAGGCACCCGCCGCTTCCGCCACCGGCACTTCGATACAGGCGCAGGTCATGTCCGCGCCCGAGCGCGCGTGATGGGCCAGCATCTCGCCGTAGTCCATCTTGTAGACGTGGTCGCCAGCCAGGATCAGCACATGCTCTGGCTTGTATTCGCGCAAAATATCCAGGTTCTGGTAGATGGCATCCGCGGTCCCCCGGTACCAGGTATCGTCATTCAGTCGCTGGGACGCGGGATGCAGTTCGACGAATTCATTGAATTCGCCTGACAGGAAACCCCAGCCCCGCTGCACATGCTTGATCAGGCTGTGCGCCTTGTACTGAGTCAGCACCCCGATCCGGCGTATGCCCGAATTGATGCAGTTGGACAGGGGGAAATCGATAATCCGGAACTTGCCGCCGAATGGCACCGCCGGCTTGGCGCGCCAGTTGGTCAGATCCTTGAGACGGCTGCCCCGGCCGCCGGCCAGGATCAGTGCAACGGTATTCTTGGTCAGCAGACTGACGAAACGCGGTTGGTCTTTTTGAAGCACGGAACTTCCCCTCTTGAGGTTTGATGACATGACAACGTTGCAGGAACAACAATAGCGCAACCGTCACTTTCATATATAGTACGCGATAAGCAGATCCGAAATAACGCTGGCACTGGCGTTGATCAATCACACGGCTGAATGAAACTATCGGTTCCATGTTACAGAAACTATCATCAAGATCATGACACTGACTGCTCTCGAACGCATCCTTCACGCCCGCCATCACGACCCCTTCTCCTTTCTGGGTTTGCATACCGAGGCAGGCGCCCATGTCCTGAGGGTTTTGCGACCCCACGCCGAGACAGTGGCCTTGATTCTGCCAGACGGTGCACAGTCCCTGAAACTGAAAGACAAGCGCGGACTGTTCGAATGGCGCGGCAAGGAGGCACTGGCCAAGCCCGTTCGTTTGCGGATCCAGGAAGACGGCAAGACCTTCGAGATCATCGATCCCTATACTTTCCAGCCCCTGCTCGCCGAGCAGGAACTCTATCTATTCAATGAAGGCCGCCTGCTGGAGGCCTATCGGACCCTGGGCAGTCACCCGGTCAACCATGAAGGCGTGGACGGTGTGGGTTTCGCAGTCTGGGCCCCCAGTGCCGAACGTGTCTCGGTGGTCGGTGAATTCAACCGCTGGGACGGGCGCAGCCACATGATGCGGGTCCGCGGCGGATCCGGTGTCTGGGAACTGTTCGTTCCCGGCATGAAGGCTGGCGACCTGTACAAATACGAGATCCGCAACGCCAACACGGGTGAAATCCGGGTCAAGTCCGACCCCTATGGCCAAAGCTTCGAGACACGGCCGGGCACGGCGGCCGTGGTACCCCACCCCAGCCGTTTCGAATGGAACGACAGCGGATGGATGGAAAGCCGGGCCAAGGCAGACTGGCTGCATGCGCCGCTGAACATCTATGAAATCCACGCCGGCTCGTGGCGCCGCCACTCCGATGGCCGCTACTACAGCTATCGCGAACTGGCCGATGTCCTGGTGCCTTATTTGCAGGACATGAACTACACCCATGTCGAGTTCATGCCCCTGACCGAGCACCCCCTGGACGAATCCTGGGGTTACCAGACCACGGGCTATTTCGCCGCGACGTCCCGTTTTGGCTCAGCCGACGACTTGAAATATCTGATGGATGCCTGCCACCGGGCCAATCTCGGAGTCATCCTGGACTGGGTGCCCGGCCACTTCCCGATGGATGACTGGGCGCTGGCCCGCTTCGACGGCTCCGCCCTGTACGAACACGAGGACCCGCGCCTGGGCGTGCACCAGGACTGGGGCACCCACATCTTCAACTATGGCCGCAACGAGGTGAAAGGCTTCCTGCTCGCCTCGGCCGACTACTGGCTGCGCGAGTTCCACTTCGACGGCCTGCGGGTCGACGCGGTGGCCTCGATGCTTTACCTCGACTACTCGCGCAAGGCCGGCGAATGGCTGCCCAACAAGTACGGCGGCCGGGAAAACATCGAGGCCATCGACTTCCTGCGTGAGATGAACGCCATGGTCCACGAGCGCTTCCCCGGCGCGCTCACCTACGCCGAGGAATCGACCGCCTGGCCGATGGTGTCGCGGCCCACCTACGTCGGCGGCCTGGGCTTCTCGATGAAGTGGAACATGGGCTGGATGAACGACACCCTGAACTACATCAGCCTCGACCCGATCCACCGCCGCTACCACCAGAACAGCCTGACCTTCGGCCAGCTCTACGCCTATTCCGAGAACTTCATCCTGCCCTTCTCCCATGACGAAGTGGTACACGGCAAGGGGTCGTTGCTGGGCAAAATGCCGGGCGACGCCTGGCAGAAGTTCGCCAACCTGCGCCTGCTGATGACCTATCAGCTCGCCAACCCCGGCAAGAAGCTCAACTTCATGGGCAACGAATTCGGTCAGGGCCGAGAGTGGAATCCCGGCCTGGAACTCGACTGGTCGCTGCTAAAGATCCATTGGCATGAAGGTGTGCAAGGCTGTCAGCGCGATCTCAACCGGCTTTACCGGCAACTGCCGCAACTGCACGAACTGGATTTCAGCTTCGACGGTTTTGCCTGGATCGACTGCCACGATGCCGACCAGTCCGTGCTGTCCTTCCTGCGTCGCGATCGCCAGGGCCGGACCGTGATCTGCGCCTTCAACTTCACGCCCATCCCGCGCGACGGCTACCGTATTGGCTGCCCGAGCGCCGGCCTGTGGCGCGAAATATTCAATAGCGATTCAGAGTGGTACGGCGGCTCCAACCTCGGCAACGGCGTCGGCCTGCTGGCTGAAGATCAAGCCTGGATGGGCTTCGGTCATTCCCTGGTGGTCACCTTGCCACCCCTGGCCGGGATCATCCTCGCCCACGATTGACCCATATCGAGCGCAAGGCTCACCTGGAATCGCTGTTGCTGCGATTCCAGGGTCTATGGCGACCGCAGCCGTTCAAGTTAGAAACACCGGACTGGTGTGCCGCTTACCCTGCCCTGACCGCTGAACTGCTGGCGCTGGACGATCAGTCGGTCGAGCGGCTGAGTGCCGAAAACCTGCCCCTGATCGGATTCCTGGCCAGCCGCATACCCGAGCTTGCAGCACTCGTCGAACTGATCGATTGCCCCTCCGCCCCCGTTCGGGAAGGGCCGGAGCAGGAGGCAGGCCGATTATTTACCGACATCCCTGGCCGCAAACAGTCCCAGATCGAAGCCTATGCCGACGCCATCGGCGAACCCACCGCGCCGGTGCTGGAATGGTGCTCGGGCAAGGGCCATCTGGGGCGCCTGCTGGCCCATCGCTGGCAGCGGCCGGTCGCCAGCCTGGAGATCGACGCCGAGCTGTGTGCAGCCGGCGAACACCTGGCCCAGCGGGTAAAGTTGGACAACCACCAGCACTTCATCCGCGCCGACGCATTGGACCAGGCCTCGGGCCGACATTTGACCGGTCGCCACGCCGTCGCCCTGCATGCCTGCGGCGACCTGCATACACAGTTGCTCACCCACGCCGTCGCACAGGCCAGCCCTGCCCTGGATCTGGCACCCTGCTGCTATTACCGCATCGCGGCGGAAACCTATGTCCCGCTCTGCGCGGGTCCGCTCGCACTGAGTCGCGACGACCTGCATCTTGCCGTCACCGAAACCGTCACCGCCTCGCCGCGGCTGCAACGACGATCCCGGCAAGCATTGGCCTGGAAACTGGCCTGGCTCGAACTACGCAAGCAACTGACCGGACAAGCCGGCTACCGAACCTTCCCACCCGTACCGGAGGCCTGGCTGCGCGGCGATTTCACCACCTTCGCAACCCGGATGGCCGAACGCGCCGGTTGCGAGCAGAACCTCGGCCACGCCGATCTCGCCCGCTTCGAGGCCCGTGGCCACCTCCGCGCCGCCCGCATGCGGCGCCTGCAACTGCCGCGCCTTGGTTTCCGACGCGCACTGGAAGTCTGGCTGATCATGGATATGGCCGTGTACCTCGAACAAAACGGCTACCGGGTTGAAGTCGCCACCTTCTGCCCGCGCGAACTGACGCCGCGCAACCTGCTGCTCTCCGCACGCAGGATGTAGGCCGCCTCGGGGTATACTTGCGGACAGACTCCACTACGCCCTGCCCAACATGCCCGCGACCTCGACCTGGCAAGCCCTCAAGGCCCACCGCAAGACCTGGAACAATCAGCATCTGCGCGACCTGTTCGCACAGGACAAGAAGCGGTTCGACCGTTTTTCCCTGCGTCTCGACGACCTGCTGTTCGACTACTCGAAGAATCTGGTCACGCCCGACACGCTGAAACTGCTGGTTCGACTGGCCAAAGAAAACGGCGTTGAACTGATGCGCGACGCGATGTTCGCCGGCGACCGCATCAACCTGACCGAAGACCGCGCCGTGCTCCATACCGCGCTGCGCAACCGCTCCGACCGCCCCGTGGTGGTCGATGGCCACGATGTGATGCCAGATGTACGCAAGGTGCTGAAGCAGATGCGCGGCTTCACCAATCAGGTGCGCTCCGGCAAGTGGCTGGGCTACACCGGCGAAAAGATCACCGACATCGTCAACATCGGCATCGGCGGATCCGACCTCGGCCCGGTCATGGTCTGCCAGGCGCTGACGCCTTATGCAAAGAAGGGCCTCGACGCCCATTTCGTGTCCAACGTCGACCCGACCCATCTGGCCGAAGTGCTCAAGCGGGTGAAGCCCGAGACCACGCTGTTCGTCATCGCCTCCAAGACCTTCACCACCCAGGAGACGCTGGCCAACGCCCACGCCGCGCGCGCCTGGTTCCTCAAGGCCGCGAAGAAGGAAGCGGCCGTCGCCAAGCACTTCGTCGCCGTCTCCACCAACGCCGAAGCCGTGAGCCAGTTCGGCATCGACACCGACCACATGTTCGGCTTCTGGGACTGGGTCGGCGGCCGCTACTCGCTCTGGTCCGCCATCGGCCTGCCCATCGCGCTCTACGTCGGCATGGACAACTTCGAGGAGCTGCTGACCGGCGGCTTCGACATGGACGAGCATTTCCGCACCGCTCCGCTGGACAGGAACATGCCGGTGGTGATGGCCCTGCTCGGCCTCTGGTACAACAACTTCTGGGACGCACAGAGCTACGCCGTGCTGCCCTACGACCAGTACCTGTCCCGCTTCCCGGCCTATCTGCAGCAACTGGACATGGAGTCCAACGGCAAGTCGGTCACCCGCGAGGGCAAGGCGGTCAAGGCCTCGACCGGCCCGGTGCTGTTCGGCGAGCCCGGCACCAACGGCCAGCATGCCTTCTACCAGCTCATCCACCAGGGTACCAAGCTGGTCCCCTGCGATTTTCTCGCCGCCGCAGTGCCGCACAACCCGGTCGCCGATCAGCATGAAATTCTGCTCTCCAACTGCTTTGCGCAAACGGAAGCGCTGATGCGCGGCAAGACCGCCGCGGAAGCACGCGCCGAACTGGAGTCCGCCGGCATGAGCAAGGCCGACATCGCCGACCTGCTGCCGCACAAGGTATTCCCCGGCGACCGGCCGACCAACACCCTGCTCTACCGCCAGCTCACCCCACGAACCCTGGGCCGCCTGATCGCACTGTACGAGCACAAGGTCTTCGTCCAGGGCGCGATCTGGAACATCAACTCCTACGACCAGTGGGGCGTGGAACTGGGCAAGCAGCTGGCCAAGGTCATCCTGCCCGAAATCAAGGCCGACTCTCCAGCCAAGGGTCATGATGCCTCCACCAATGGACTGATCGATTACTGCAAGCAATGGCGATGAAGAAGCAGCCCCCGGCGGAGGCCGCAGCAACCCATCAGGAATTCACCGATCCGGCCCTGAAGATGGCGGTGCGCATCCCCTCGCCGCCGCCCTTGCTGGACGAACTCAACCGCCTGCTCGACGACCCCAACGCTGGCATGGAAGACATCGGCGCCGTCGTGCAGACCGATGCCGGCCTCACCGCGGGCCTGTTCCGCACCCTGGCCAAGCCGATGTACGGCCTGCGCCGTCCGCCCGAAACGGTCGCCCAGGCCATCTCCATCGTCGGACTGAAAACCGTAGCCGAGATGATCAAGGGCTTGTCCCTAGAGGCTGCCATTTATGGCGAATCCAAGTTCTACCCCTGGTTCTGGGACCGCGCCAACGACATCGCCCGCTATGCCCGGACCATCGCCTGGAAGCAGCGCAGCGTCTGCAACCTGTTCCCGGAACACGCCCAGCTGGCCGCGCTGTTCATGGACTGCGGCGTACCAATCCTGATCCAGCACATCGAAAAATATGAATACGCCTTCATCACCGCCAATGGCTACATCTGGCCCGATGTCCTGTCCGAGGATGCCAAATTCATGACCGATCACGCCGTGGTCGGCTACATGGCCGCCCGGCACTGGAAGATGCCCGGCTACGTCTGCCAGGCCGTGCGCTGGCACCACGACCCGGTCAATGTCGACGACCAGGCCGCCACCCTGGTCGCCATCCTGCAGACCGCCCAGCACATCTACAACCTCCGTTCCATGAAGGACGACAGCGAGTGGCCGCGGTTCGAGTCCAGGGTCCTGGAAGAAATCGGCGTTGCCAGGGAAGGTCTGAAAGAATTCGAGGAAGACATCGCCGAACGAGCGGGAGAACACTGACACCATGGGCTATGCGCTGCTCAAGCTGATCCACGTCGGCACCGTCTACATCACCTTCGGGCTATTCCTTGCGCGCGGCATCTGGATGCTGCTCGATTCACCCCGGCTGCAGGACCGCTGGGTCAAGGTCGTGCCCCACCTCAACGACACCCTGCTGCTCACCGCCGCCATCGGCATGCTGATCACCGGCGGCCTCAACCCGCTCACCAACCCCTGGCTGCTGGTCAAGATCACCGGCCTGCTCCTCTATATCTGGCTCGGCACCATGGCCCTCAAGCGCGGCCGGACCAAGACCCTGCGCGCGCTCTATTTCGTCGCCGCCCTCGCTGTCATCGGTTACATCATCGCGGTCGCGGTCACCAAGCAGGTCATACCGGGTTTGATCTGATGACCCTCACCGTCATTCCCGCGCAGGCGGGAATCCAGCTACCTAAAAAATGGCTACCCGCCGCTGTGGGTACGACAAGACACAGCAAGGCTGCTTGATGGACCGCATGCAGCGCATCTTCAAGCTGCATCAAATCCTGGCCGGCCGGCGCTACCCCATCCCGCGCAGTCAGCTCGAAACCGAACTGGAATGCTCCCG
>JBBIJC010000037.1:0-22082 GCA_037446165.1 Hydrogenophilales bacterium
GAGGTGGTCGCCCTGCTCAAGCAGAACACCCGCCAGCTCGACTCTGCCTCGCACCATCTGGTGGGCGCCAGCCACGACACCGCCCAGGCGTCGATCAGCCAGTCCGAGGCCAGTTCCAACATGGCCGCGGCCGTGGAGCAACTTTCGGTCTCCATTGACATGGTCGGCGACCACGCCCGGGAGGCCGAAAGCGTTTCGCGCAGCTCCGGCGACATTTCCCAGGAAGGCGGCCGGGTCATCCATGCCACGGCTGACGAAATAGGCATCATTGCCGATTCGGTCAATCAGTCCGCGCGCAACATCGGCGACCTGGCCGCCCAGACCAATGGCATCTCCAGCATCGTCATGGTCATCCAGGACATCGCCAACCAAACCAACCTGCTCGCGCTCAATGCCGCCATCGAGGCCGCGCGCGCCGGCGAACAGGGCCGCGGCTTCGCCGTGGTCGCCGACGAAGTGCGCAAACTCGCCGAGCGCACCGCGGACTCGACCAAGCAGATCACAGAAATGATCGCGGGCATCCAGAACGGCGCCCGGCGCGCCATGGGCGACATGCAGGACAGCGCGGACAAAACCAGCCGGGGCGTCTCGATGGCCCATCAGGCCGGTGATGCCGTATCCGGCATCCAGGACGCCGCGAGACAGGTGGGCGTGTCGGTCAGTCACATCAAGACCGCGCTCGAAGAACAGGGCGTGGCGGCGCGTGAGATTGCCCGCAGCGTCGAGCAGGTCGCCCAGATGACCGAAAGCAACAGCCACTCCAGCCGGCAGGTCGCCCAGGTCGCCTCCGAGGTTGAAGCATTGGGCCAGGCATTGCACCGCCTGGTCGGCTTGTTCAAGGTCTAAGCAGATGCTTATTCGTCATACCCGCCGTCATCCTGGGACTTGATCCGGGGAAGGCGGGAGCGGCGAAACCGAGTTAAACGGCGTTCCCTAAAGTCAGGTCGGCCAAAGTTGGCTTCCGTCCCGCCCGGCACAAGCCTGTGGACACCGATGTGCTGCTGACGCCCTGACCGAAGCGCGCAGGCATAATCTTTATCCTGGAGCAATCGTGCCAAATCCAGATAGTCCAGGTTCAGGCTCAAGGCACTGGGGGCGAAGTGTCAAAATACTCAATGGAAAAGAGTATTGGCACACTCTCCAGCTCTGGCAGAATCCACGCCTGTACTGAATGAATCGAGGAATCCACCTGGTGCCGATGCCGTTGCGCGCAATCTTGATCATCGGACTACTGATGCTCGGCGGATCGTTTTCCGCCCGGGCAGAGGTCGTCGGCGGTCCGGCCGCCGGCAGGGTCGTGAATGCCACAGCGGCCGAGACGCCTCTCGTCCCCTGGGCGAAGTTGGTCAAGGACCCGAACGGGACCATGACGGCCGATTCGGTTCTCAAGCTGCAAGAAGCCGGTGCAACGCCCGGAACACAGGTCGCCAGCTTCGGCTTCAGCAATGCGGCCTACTGGTTCTCGATCCGGCTCGACAATCCGGAGGCGGTCCCCCTGCAAAGGCTGCTGGTTTTCGAGCCGACCTGGCTGGATCAGGTCCAGGTCACCCTGATCAGTCCCGATGGCACACGGCAGATCTACCAAGCTGGCGACAGCCTGGCCTTCAGTCAGCGTGCCCTGCCCCATCGGCTGATCAATCTCAACCTCACCCTGCCGCCCGGTCAGAGCCGACTGCTGGTTCGCACCCAGACCCGCGATCCCTTCATCGTCGGCATGACCCTTTGGCAGCGCAGCGCCTACTTCGAGGCGGACAGCAGCGAATCGGGTTATTTCGGCTCGATCTATGGTGCCTTGGCGGCATTGCTGCTGTTCAACCTGGTCTTGTTCATCTCGGTGCGAGAGCGGGTCTATGCCGCCTACGGCGCCTACCTGCTGGCCTTCCTGGTCATGCATGCCACATACAACGGCTTCACGTTCGAGTTTCTCTGGCCGAACTCGCCTATTTGGGGCAACTGGGCACACTCGACCTTCATCTATGTCTTCATGCTGGCCGGGCTCTACTTCTCCAGCCAGTTTCTCGAACTGCGGACCCGTCTGGTCAATGCCTATCGCTGGACCAGGTACTTCGGCCTGTTGCTTGTGGCTTCATCGCTCATCACGGCCATTGTTGGCGGCTATGGCCTGCACGTGTCGAGCTCGATCCTGTGGGTGATCGCCTATTCGCCCTTTGTCCTGTTCCTGGGCATCCTGTCGCTTTCGACCGGGAACCGGGCCGCCCGCTATTTCATTCCGGCCACGGCGGCCGGCTTTATCGGCTCGTTCATCACCGCCCTGACCGTGGCCGGCTTCATTCGCTTTTCCTACTTGACCTTCCGGGCGGTCGACTTTGGCATGCTGATCGATGCCATCCTGCTGTCACTGGCGCTGGCAGACCGGCTCAGGATCACCCGGATGGAGGCGGAACAGGCCAAGTACAACCTGCTCGAGACCACACGGGCCCACGAACGTGAGGCCGGGTTGGGGCAGGAACTGGCCCAATCGCTGAGCTTTCAGAAAACCCTGTTCGACAGCAATGCCGCGGCGCTTTTTACCGTCAACAGCCAGCGGGTCATTACCCAGCTCAATCCCGCGCTATGTGACATGTTCGGCTATACCCGCGATGAACTCCTCGGGCAAAGCGCGGCCATTCTGCATGAAAGCCCGGAGGGCTTTGTCGAATATGCGGTTCGATTCAAGCAGGCCCTGGAAGGTCGCACCTTCGCGCGTTTCGAGTACCGGTTCCGGCGCAAGGATGGCAGCCTGCTCTGGGCCGAGGTTCTGGGCGCACCCATCGATCTGGCCAACGGCGAGCACGGCGTGCTCTGGAGCGCCATCGACCACACCACACTGCATGAAGCCAGGGAGCAGATCAGCCATCAGGCCATGCATGATGACCTGACCGGCCTGCCCAATCGCCGCGCACTGGAACAGTATCTGCCCAAGGCGATCGCCCGGGCCCGCCGCATGGGCAAGATGCTGGCGGTGGGCATGTTCGACCTGGATGACTTCAAGCCGGTCAATGATACCTGGGGCCACGATGCCGGCGATCGCCTGCTGCAGGAGCTTGCCAGGCGACTGCAGGGCCAGTTGAGGGAACCGGACATGCTGGCCCGACTGGGCGGAGATGAATTTGTCGTGGTGATCGAAGACCTCGACGAGTTGCAGATCATCAAACAGGTCACCCAGGCCGCGCGACGTTTCCACCAGGCGGTGGAAGTCCCCTTCGAGGTGGCTCCCGGCAAGCAGGCCCTGGTCGGCATGAGCATGGGGCTCGCCCTGTTCCCGCTCGATTCGGAAGAGAGCGACAATCTGTTGCGTCTGGCCGATGCCGCAATGTATCAGGCCAAGCTGCACAAACTGGACCGGGCCCGCTGGTGGCGCTTCTGTTCAATCACCCCGTCACCACCCGAGCGGGAAGAACCGTTCGATCCCTACAGTTCACAGGCGGCCATCTTGCTGGATCGGAGCCGAGTCCATTTCCAGATCATTGCCGCCCAGTTTGTCGAAACTTTCTATGCAGAACTGGCCCAGCTGCCCGAAGCGAAAAAGATCCTGGCCAACCTGAGCGACGCGGAGATGTCGACACTGATGTTGCGCCAGGGTGCGCACATGAGTTTTCTTCTTGATCCTGCCACGACCCGGGCCATGATCATGAAGCGGGCTCAGCAGGTGGGCCAGATCCATGCCTTGACCGGAGTCGGGAGCGCCCTGCTGGTTCAGGCCATGATGTTGTACCGTCGATTGCTGAGCGAGCATCTCAACCAGGCCGTCCTGTCGGCCAGGGATCGTTACCGGATCTTGCTTACGGTTGAGAGTCGCCTGCATGACGACATCCAGACCCAGATCCAGGCCGACGTGTCGGTAACCCAGTCCTACCTCAGCCTGCTGTCAGAGATGATGCCCAGACAGGGGGCGCTGTGGGCCGACGCCACCCATTCCGAGATTTCGGCCTTGGGCGCGCTACCAGGCATACACGGGGCGTTGCTGCTGCGGCTGAATAGCGAAGGGGCCTTTTCGGTCGAGGCCGCCGCCGGGGCGCACGGACTGGAAATCTCCACCCTGCTGCAGACGCCGGGCAACGAGGCCGTGGCGGACCCGAACTCTCCCCGCGGCCAGGGGCTCACCGCACAGTCGTGGCGGACACTGCGAATTCTCAGCTCGCCGTCTTATGCGCAAGACCCCCGCTACCAGTACTGGCACTCGGTGGCCCAATCGTTGGGGGTCCGTTCCACCCTGAGCGTGCCGGTGGTCAATGCCATCGGTCAATCCGAGGCTATCGTCAGCCTGTTCGGCGCCTTTCCGAATCAGTTTGAGTCGGTCGTGATGCAGCAGTTTGCCCGTGGTCTCGAACAGCGCTGGGAAGGGCTCTGGCTGCGTTGCAGCGCGCCGCCCCCGGTCCTTTCGGAAGAACTGGCCTTGCTTTACCGGCAACAGATTTTCGGCGACGGCCTGCGCATGTACATGCAGCCGGTGGTCGATCTGCGGACCGGCAAGCTGGTCAAGGTCGAGGCCCTGGCCCGCCTGCAGCTGCCGGATGGCCAGATCATTCCGCCGCTGAAATTCCTGTCCCTGCTGGGGCGGGCCGATCTGGGCCGGTTGTTCAGGATGGGCCTCGACATCATCCTGCCCCAGCTGGCGGCCTGGGACGCACAGGGCTTGTCCATCGAGGGTTCGGTGAACCTGCCGCCCAGTACCTTGCTGGACACGGATTGCGCCCGTTGGGTTGAAGACGCCCTGCGGGTTCACTGCGTTGCCCCTGATCGGCTGACCCTGGAGCTGCTCGAGACCGAGAGCATGGACCACCACATCCAGGACCAGGTGATCGATCAGCTGGTCCGGATCGGCGTACATCTGTCGATGGACGACCTGGGCTCCGGCTACAGCAGCCTGCAACGCCTGTCGTCCCTGCCCTTCGATACCATCAAGGCCGATCAGAGCCTGCTGGTCCGCACCCAGGACAATCCGGTTCAGGTGCTCAGCCTGATCGGCGCCATCGTCCAGATGGGCCGAGACTTTGAACGCAACGTGGTGGTGGAGGGTCTGGAGGACCAAGGCCTGATCGAAGCCGCCGCCATACTCGGTGCCCCCTTTGGTCAGGGCTACGGCCTCGCCAGACCGATGCCGGCTGAAGATATCCTGACCTGGAGCCAGGGCTTCACGCTCCCCATCCAGACCGGCGAAATCCATACCCATCTGGGAGCCCTGGCGTATCACTGGAAAATCATCCATGGCAGTGATGTGGACAAGCTGGGCAGCGTTGAAAACTGCCCGCTGGCCAGGTTCCTGAAGGAATTGGGCGAACCGGCACAGGCAGCGGCGGCATGGCACGGCCAGTTTCACTCGGGCCGGGATACCCAGGACGCCAGCAAGAAACTGACCGATTGGCTGGTCGAGAAAATCAGGGAGAAGGCCAGCTCATAGGGCTTGCCAGGGCCTTCGACCCTAATAAACGAAGCGCCCGGTCAATTCCTCAAGATTCAGCAGCTTCAGTATCGACAGCGCCCGTTCCCGTGCGCTGGGCTTGCCGTCACCCTTGCGGCTGGCGATGATCAGCTCGTTCTTCATCGAATGCTCCCAGCCGACCAGCTCGGTCACGGTCACCTGATAGCCATGCGCTTCCAGCAACAGGCAGCGCAGGACGTTGGTGACCTGACTGCCGAATTCGCGGGTGTGGATGGGGTGACGCCACAGTTCCGACAGCGGAGTGAGGCCGAACGAGGCGTTCTTGTTCTTGCGCAGGATGGCGGCGACCTCGGCCTGACAGCACGGGGCCAGGACAATGTGTGCGGCCGATTTTTCCAGAGCGAAACGGATCGCGTCGTCGGTCGCGGTGTTGCAGGCATGGAGCGCAGTAACGATGTCGATGCGCTCGGGCAGGACCGGGCTGGTGATCGACTCCTCGACCGACAGGTTGAGGAAGGCCATCCGGCCGAAGCCCAGGTGGTGGGCCAGTTCCTGCGACTTGACCACCAGCTCGGGCCGGGTCTCGATGCCGAACAGATGGCCGACTTCCTTATCCTTGAAGAACAGGTCGTAGAGGATAAAGCCGAGATAGGACTTGCCCGCACCATGGTCGGCCAGGTTCAGGTCGCCGCGCCGTTCCAGCACCTCGTTCAGCAAGGGCTCGATGAACTGGTACAGGTGATAGACCTGCTTCAGCTTGCGCCGGGTATCCTGGTTGAGCCGGCCGTCGCGGGTCAGGATGTGCAGTTCCTTGAGCAGATCGATCGACTGGCCCGGACGGATTTCCGGGATCAGCTGCACGCTGGCGGCCTTCATGCGTCGCCGTCCAGGACCCGCTTCAGGCCGGCATGACCCAGCGCCTTCATGGTCTCGATATTGCGCTGGTAGATTGCGTCGGTATCCGGTATCGACTCCACGGCGCGGGCGATGCTGGCCTCGCGGATCAGGTGGATGGTGGGATATGGCGAGCGGTTGGTGTAGTTGCTGATGTCGTCCGGCTCGGTGTCGGCGAACTGGAAGGCGGGATGGAAACTGGCGATCTGGATCACGCCTTCCAGGTCATGTTCGACCACGGCTTCCTCGGCCAGGTGCATGAAGTCGTTGAACTCCAGGAAGTCCGGCAGCAGATCGGGATGGATCAGCAGCGTGGTGTCGATCTCGGCCGGATCGGTGGCCACCAGCAGATCCAGTTCGCTGTCGAGTTGTTCCAGAAAGGCATCCAGATGGCGGGCCTCGCTGACCACGATGCGGACCTGGTTCCTGACATAGACCGACTTGGCGAACGGGCACAGGTTGAGGCCGATTACGGCCTTCTCCAGCCAGCTTCGGGTTTGGGCGAGAACTTCATCTTTCGTCGCCACGGTCATGACTCCAGCAGGCCTTCGGGCGACTCCAGCGTGTCCTTCACTGCCTTGAGGAAGCTGACCGCCTCGCGGCCGTCGATGATGCGGTGATCGTAGGACAGCGCCAGATACATCATCGGCCGGATCACCACCTGACCGTTCTCGGCCACCGGCCGGTCCTGGATCCGATGCAGACCGAGCACCGCGGACTGGGGCGGGTTCAGGATCGGGGTCGAGAGCATTGAGCCGAACACGCCGCCGTTGGAGATGGTGAAGGTGCCTCCTTCCAGCTCCTCGATGGTCAGGTCCAGGCTGTTGGCACGCCGGCCGAAGTCGGCGATCTTCTGCTCGATCCGGGCCAGGGTCATCTGGTCGGCATCGCGCAGTACCGGCACCACCAGGCCGCGCTCGGAGCTGACCGCCATGCCGATGTCATAGCAGTCGTGGTAGACGATGTCGCGACCGTCGATGCTGGCGTTGACCACCGGGAACTGCTTCAGACCCAGGCAGACCGCCTTGACGAAGAGCGACATCAGGCCCAGCTTGACCCCGTTTTTCTGCTGGAATTCGGCCTGGACGCGCTTGCGCAGGTCCTGCACCGGCTGCATGTTGACCTCGTTGAAGGTGGTCAGAATGGCGGCGGTGCGCTGGGCCTCGACCATGCGTTCGGCGATGCGCAGACGCAGGCGGGACATGGGCACCCGGCGGTCGGCGCGACCCGGCTCGTAGGCAGGCGCGACAGGCGGCGTGACCGCCTCCTGCCTGGGCTGAGGGGCCGGTGTTGAGGGTGCGGCCGCCGGTTGGACCGCTACCGCCGCGCCGGCCTCGGTCTCGATCTCGCCCAGCACGTCACCGGATTTCACCTCGCTGCCATTGCCGACATGGATGGCCGCCAGGGTGCCGGACGCGGGGGCGGAGACCTCCAGGATCACCTTGTCGGTTTCCATGTCGAGCAGGATGTCGTCGCGCTCGACGGCATCGCCCACCTGCCGGTGCCATTCCAGCAGGGTGCCGCTCTGCACGGACTCGGAAAATTCGGGGGTATTGATCGGGATGCGCATGATGGTCATCATTCAGAAACAATCATCGAATTATAGGCCCGCCTCGCTTGGATACGATCACCTTGCTCTGTCTGCTGGCCATCATGATCGTACTGCTGTTCGATTACACGAACGGTTTTCACGACGCCGCCAATATCATCGCGACGGTCATCGCTTCCCGTGCCATGAGTCCGGTCATGGCGGTTGCCGTGGTTGGCAGCTTCGAGTTTCTCGGGCCGGTCCTGGGCGGCACGGCCGTGGCGGATACGATCGGTCATTTCGTCAACCTCTCGGACCTGCCCCGCCACCTGTCCTTGACCATCATCCTCAGCGGCCTGGCCGGAGCCATTTCCTGGAACCTGCTGACCTGGCGTATCGGCATCCCCTCCTCCTCTTCTCATGCCCTGATCGGGGGGTTGATCGGGGCGGTCGTTCTGGCTACCGGCACCGACCATGTGATGTGGGGTTTCCATGATCTGATCCATGGCCGCTTCGACGGCGTGGCCAAAGTCATCCTCGCGCTCATCCTGTCACCGATTCTGGGCTTCCTGATCGGCTTCGTATTCCACACGGTGATGCGCTATGCCCTGCGTACCGCTCGGCCCGGCATCAATCGCAACCTGCGCCTGAGCCAGTATGTCACCGCGGCCGGACTGGCCTTCTCGCATGGCGCCAACGATGCCCAGAAGAGCATGGGCATCCTGACCCTGGTCCTGCTTCTGGGGGGTTACATCCCCAGCTTCGAAGTGCCGTTCTGGGTCATCCTGGCCTGCGCCAGCGCAATGACGCTGGGCATTCTGTCCGGCGGCTGGCGGATCGTCCGCACCCTGGGCTTCGCCATCTACAAGGTGCGGCCGCTGCATGCACTCGATTCCCAGCTCACCTCGGCCGCTGTGATTCTATCCGCCTCCCTGCTCGGCGCGCCGGTCTCGACCACCCACGTGGTCGCCACATCGATCATGGGCATCGGCGCTTCGGAACATCCCCGCGATGTACGCTGGGGCAAGGCGCGCGAGATCGTCACCGCCTGGCTGCTGACCATTCCAGCTGCTGCGGTGGTCGGCGCCATCGTCTATTCGCTGATCTTCACCATCCTGCAAAGAGGGCAACCGTGATCCACCCCATTTCCATCATGCATCGGGTGCTCGACCGCATCTTTCCCAAGGCGCCGGACTTCTTTACGCTCCTGGCCGAACAAGCCACGCAAGTCACCGCCACAGTCAACCTGCTGGTCGACTACATGGCGACAAATGATGAAAAGTTTGGCGACCAGATCCGGAAGAACGAACATGCCGCCGATACGGTCAAGGTCAGCAACCTGCATACCCTGAACGAAGCGTTCGCGACCGATATCGACCGGGAGGACATCTACCGCGCCATTATGGATCTGGATGAAATCGTCAATTACTGCAAGGACTGCGTCAGCGAGATGGAAGCCCTGCAGGTCTGCCCGGACAATTTCACCTACGAACTGGCGACGACCCTGCGCGAAGGCTGCCAGACGCTGGCCGCGGGTTTTGGCAAGCTCGGCAAGCTGCCAGCCGATGCCGCGATCGACGCAAACAGCGCCCGGAAAGCAGGACGCCACATGGAAAAGCTATACCGCAAGGCGCTGGCCGCGCTGTTTCAGGGCGAGGACTTCCTCAACATGATCAAACGACGCGAGATTTACCAGCACCTCGACCGCGCCGGCGGGAAACTGGAGCATTGCGCCAACACCCTGCACGACATCGTGGTCAAGCTCGGTTGAACGGGCCGTCACGATAGAAGGGTAAAATCGAGCTTGGTACACATCAACCAAGTCATCGAGATCGATGAATCAATCATGTAATCGCCCCAGAGCGCCCAGCCGCTTCCGGTCTGCTTTCGCCGGGGCCGGACTATTGCTCTGGCTGGCCCTGACCTTGCTGTCCGGCACGGCACATGCGCTGAACAATGACCAGGCGGCCGCCCAGCCTGTACTGACTGTGGTCAGCGACGACAACTATCCGCCCTATATCTTCCGCAAGGCGGATGGCCAGTTGACCGGTTATCTGGTCGATGCCTGGCAGCTTTGGCAAACGAAGACCGGTGTCCGGGTCAAGCTGATCGCCACGGACTGGGACAAGGCCAAGGCCATCATGGCCAACGGCCAGGCTGAGGTCATCGACACCATATTCCAGACCCCGGAACGTGAAGCCCGATATGACTTCACCGATCCCTATGCCGACCTGCCGGTGCCGATCTATGTACATGAATCGATCACCGGCATTACCGATGTCGCCTCGCTGCGCGGCTTTCTGGTTGGCGTCAAAAAAGGCGATGAATGCGCCGACAAACTCGACGCGGGGGGCGTCCATTCCCTGGAACAGTTTGACAGCTATCAGGCCATTATCGACGCCGCTGTATCGGGCAAGATCAAGATCTTCTGTCTCGACGAGCCGCCGGCCAATTACCTGCTTTACCGCGTCGGGGCGGATCGCCACTTCCGCAAGGCATTCACCCTCTATAGTGGCCAGTTCCACCGTGCCGTGCACAAGGGCGATCAACGAACACTGGAACAGGTGCAGAGGGGCTTTGCCGCATTCTCGAACTCGGAAAACAAGGTTTTGAAAGACAAGTGGCTGGGCACTCCGCTCAGCACCCTCCCCTATGCCCACTACCTGGGGTATCTGGTACTGATGGCCGTCCTGTCGGGAACAGTCATGCTGATCTGGGTGTTCACGCTCAAACGTCAGGTGACCAGCAGAACAGCCCAGCTCGAACACGAACGCAGCCATCTCAGGACCCTGGTCCAGACCATTCCCGATCTGGTCTGGCTGAAAGACATCGATGGCGTTTATCTGAGCTGCAACCCGGAGTTCGAGCGTTTCGTCGGGGCCAAGGAGGCTGAGATCATCGGCAAGACCGACTACGACCTTGTGCCGAAGGAACTGGCCGATTTTTTCCGGCTCAAGGACCGCGAAGCGCGACAGACAGGTGTCCCCACCACCAACGAGGAGTCGGTGCACTATGTCTCCGATGGCCATCATGCGTTGCTTGAAACCACCAAGACCCCGATGTACGACGGCTCCGGGCAGGTTATCGGCATACTGGGCATTGCCCGTGATATCAGTGCACGCAAGCAGGCTGAGGAGAAAATCCGCAACCTCGCCTATTACGACCCGCTGACCCAGTTGCCCAACCGGCGCCTGCTCATGGACCGGCTCGGTCATGCCCTGACCGCCAGCGCCCGCAGCCAGGCCTACGGCGCGCTGTTGATCCTCGACCTGGATAATTTCAAGATACTCAATGACACCCAAGGCCACGACGTCGGTGACCGCCTGCTGATCGAGGTCGCCAAGCGCCTCCTGCCCAACATACGACAGGAAGACACGGTCGCTCGGCTGGGCGGCGACGAATACGTGGTGATGCTGGAGGGGCTTGGAGAGCAGGAAGAGTCAGCCGCCAACCAGGCCGAAGTGATTGCCGACAAGATCCGTCTTACGCTCAATGCGCCCTACCGGCTAAACGGCGATGAAACCGAATTTCACGGCTCGACCAGCATTGGCCTGACCTTGTTCCGTGGCGTCGACACTCCGGTCGAGGTCCTCTTGAAGCAGGCCGATGTTGCGCTCTACCAGGCCAAGGACGCCGGCCGGAACACGGTCCGTTTCTTCAATCCAGCCATGCAAGCCGCAATCGATTCGCACACCGCGCTGATTGCCGCCTTGCATCGTGGACTCGAACGGGGCGAGTTCCAGCTGTATTACCAGCCCCAGGTCGACCAGGCTGGCGGCCTGATCGGCGCCGAAGCCCTGGTCCGCTGGCTGAGCCCGGAGCGGGGGATGGTGCCGCCGTCCGCTTTCATTCCACCTGCAGAGGAAACCGGCTTGATCATCCAGATCGGGACCTGGGTGCTAGGCACTGCCTGCCGTCAATTGACGGCCTGGGCTGGTGATCGTCGCACCCAGAACCTGCAAATCGCGGTCAATGTCAGCGCCAAACAGTTTCACCAGCGTGATTTCGTCGAGCAGGTACGGCAAAGCCTGTTGGCCAGCGGCGCCAACCCGCGCCTGCTCAAACTCGAACTGACCGAGAGTGTGGTGCTCGAAAATGTCGAGGAGGTGATCCAACGCATGCAGGAACTGGACGCACTGGGCGTGGGCTTTTCGATGGACGATTTCGGCACCGGCTATTCGTCCCTGGCCTATCTGAAGCGACTGCCGCTGGATCAGATCAAGATCGACCAGTCTTTCGTTCAGGATGTGACTCACGACCCGAACGATGCCGCCATCGTCCGCGCCATCCTGGCCATGAGCCAATCGCTGGGCCTGCAGGTCATTGCCGAGGGAGTGGAAACCCAGACCCAGCGAGATTTCCTGTTCGACAACGGATGCACGGCCTACCAGGGCTATCTGTTCGGCAGACCAATGCCGATCGAGGACTGGACCCGCCTGCTCGGCTGAGCCGACCGCGCCCAAGCCACTGCATCGGCGGCTTACTGGCTGAAAAAGTCCTTCACCTTGTCCATGAAGCCCTTGGCCCGCGGGTTGTGCTTGCCTTCGTGGCCAGCGCTGGAGGCGTCCAGTTCGCGCAGCAGTTCCTTTTGCCGGTCGGTCAGGTTGATCGGCGTCTCCACCACCACATGACAATGAAGATCGCCCGGCGCACTGCTGCGCACGCCCTTGATGCCCTTGCCCCGTAGCCGGAAAACCTTGCCGCTCTGGGTTTCATGCGGAATCTTGATCGTGGCCTGACCGTCCAGGGTCGGTATGTTGATCTCGCCACCCAAGGCCGCGGTTGAGAACGAAATTGGCATCTCGCAGTGCAGATCGTTGTGGTCCCGGCTGAAGACAGCATGCGCCTTCAGATGCACCTGGACATAAAGATCGCCCGGCGGACCGCCATTGACTCCGGATTCGCCCTCGCCCGCCAGGCGGATGCGATCACCCTCGTCCACGCCAGCCGGTATGCGTACCGACAGGGTCTTGTGCTGCTTGACCCGGCCTTCGCCATGGCAATGGCTGCAGGGATCGGCAATCACCCGGCCAGTGCCGTGACACCGGGGACAAGCCTGCTGAACCGAGAAGAAGCCCTGTTGCATGCGCACCTGACCATGGCCGCCGCAGGTGGGACAGGTCACCGGCTGGGTGCCCGGCTTGGCGCCGCTGCCATGACAGTGTTCGCATTCGGTCAGGACCGGGACGCGGATCTTGGTCTCGGTGCCGCGCGCGGCTTCTTCCAGCGAAAGTTCCAGGTTGTAGCGCAGGTCGGCACCGCGATAGACCTGGGAACGCCCCCGCCCGCCGGCGCCGCCGAAGATGTCGCCGAAGATGTCGGAGAAGGTATCGGCAAAGTCGCGGAACCCGGCGCCACCCGCCCCGCCCATCGACGGATCGACCCCGGCATGGCCGTATTGGTCGTAGGCCGCCTTTTTTTGCGGGTCGGAGAGGATGTCGTAGGCCTCCTTGGCCTCCTTGAATTTCTCTTCGGCCGAATTGTCGCCCTGGTTGCGGTCAGGGTGATGCTTCATGGCCAGCTTCTTGAAGGCCTTCTTGATCTCGTCCTCGGTAGCGCCCTTGGCGACACCCAGAACTTCGTAGTAATCCCGTTTAGACATGCATATCCCATTTTGCAAAACGGCCAGGCCGAGGGGCGAACCCCTTCAACCCGGCCAGCTACTACGGCGCGAATGCGTCCGGAATAACCTTACTTGTCCTTCACTTCCTCGAACTCGGCGTCGACCACATCGTCGTCGTGCTTGGCGCCACCGCTGGCTGCACCGGCTTCGGCACCCGGCTGGGCGCCTTGCTGGGCATACATCTGCTCGGCCAGTTTGTGGCTGGCTTCGCCCAGGGCAGTGGTCTTGGCCTCGATCTCGTCCTTGTCGCCGGTCTTGATCGCTGCTTCGCAGGCGGTGATGGCTTCCTCGATCCGGGTCTTCTCTTCGGCCGTGACCTTGTCGCCGTAATCCTTCAGCGCCTTCCGGGTCGAGTGGACCATGGCGTCGGCCTGGTTGCGGGCCTGGGCCAGTTCGAAGGCCTTGTGATCTTCGGCGGCGTTGGCTTCGGCATCGCGCACCATCTGCTGGATCTCGGCTTCACTCAAGCCGGAGTTCGCCTTGATGGTGATCTTGGCTTCCTTGCCGGTGCCCTTGTCCTTGGCCGAAACGTGCAGGATGCCATTGGCGTCGATGTCGAAGGTGACCTCGATCTGGGGCATGCCACGCGGCGCCGGCGGGATGTCGGACAGGTTGAACTGGCCGAGGCTCTTGTTGCCGGAGGCGATCTCGCGCTCGCCCTGCAGGACATGGATGGTCACCGCACTCTGGTTGTCGTCAGCGGTCGAGAAGGTCTGGGCCGCGCGGGTCGGGATGGTGGTGTTCTTCGGGATCAGCTTGGTCATCACGCTGCCCAGGGTTTCGATGCCCAAGGACAGCGGGGTCACGTCGAGCAGCAGCACGTCCTTGACTTCGCCTTGCAGCACGCCGCCCTGAATGGCAGCACCGACGGCAACGGCCTCATCCGGGTTGACGTCCTTGCGCGGCTCCTTGCCGAAGAATTCCTTGACCACTTCCTGGACCTTGGGCATCCGGGTCATGCCGCCGACCAGGATCACGTCGCCGATGTCGGACAGCTTCACGCCGGCATCCTTGATCGCGACCTTGCACGGCTCGATGGTGCGCTTGATCAGTTCCTCGACCAGCGACTCGAACTTGGCCCGGGTGATCTTCATGACCAGGTGCTTGGGCCCGGTTGCATCGGCCGTGATGTAGGGCAGGTTGATCTCGGTCTGGGTGGTCGAGCTGAGTTCGATCTTGGCCTTCTCGGCGGCTTCCTTCAGGCGCTGCAGGGCCAGTACGTCAGCCTTCAGGTTGACGCCCTGCTCCTTCTGGAACTCCTCGATGATGTAGTCGATCAGGCGTTGGTCGAAGTCCTCGCCGCCGAGGAAGGTGTCGCCGTTGGTCGACAGCACCTCAAATTGATGCTCGCCTTCGATCTCGGCGATTTCGATGATCGAGATATCGAAAGTGCCACCGCCCAAGTCGAACACTGCGATCTTGCGGTCGCCTTCCTGCTTGTCCATGCCGAAGGCCAGCGCCGCAGCGGTGGGTTCGTTGATGATCCGCTTCACTTCCAGACCGGCGATCCGGCCGGCATCCTTGGTGGCCTGACGCTGGCTGTCATTGAAGTAGGCCGGCACGGTGATGACCGCCTCGGTGACTTCCTCGCCCAGGTAGTCCTCGGCGGTCTTCTTCATCTTCTTCAGCACTTCGGCAGAGATCTGCGGCGGCGCCTTCTTGTCACCACGGACTTCAACCCAGGCATCGCCGTTGTCGGCCTTGAGGATCTTGTAGGGCATCAGGCTGATGTCCTTCTGTACTTCCTTCTCCTCGAACCGCCGGCCGATCAGCCGCTTGATGGCATACAGGGTGTTCTTCGGGTTGGTCACCGACTGGCGCTTGGCAGGGGCGCCGGCCAGGATTTCGCCGTCCTCGGCGTAGGCGATGATGGACGGCGTGGTGCGGGCGCCCTCGGAGTTTTCGATGACCTTGGGCTTGCCGCCTTCCATGATGGCGACGCAGGAGTTGGTAGTACCGAGGTCGATGCCGATGATCTTGGCCATGATGTTATTTCCTCTCAAAGATTATTGAACTGTTTCCGATATGGGTATGGCTTGGCGAACTTCAAGCCTCTTTCGGCCTGGTCACCATCACCATCGCCGGGCGCAACACCCGCTCATTGAGCAGATAGCCCTTCTGCAATACGTTGGCCACGGTATTGGCCTCGCCTTCACCATCGACCAAGCCGATGGCCTGGTGGCTGTTGGGGTCGAATTTCTCGCCCAGTGGGTGCACCTCGGCGATATTGTTTTTCTCGAACACGCTGGTCAGCTGCTTGAGGGTCAGTTCGACACCGCTCTTCAGGCTTTCGATGCTGGCCGTGTCGCCGGTCGCCAGGGCGGCCTCCAGGCTGTCCTTCACCGCCAGCAACTCGCCGGCGAACTTCTCCACCGCGAACTTGCGGGCCTTTTCCGCGTCCTCGGCGCCCCGTCGGCGCACGTTCTCGGTTTCGGCCTTGGCGCGCAGCCAGGCATCGTGATGTTCCTGGGCCAGCAACTCGGCCTGACGCAGCGACTCTTCCAGGCTGGGCATCGTGTCCGGTTCGGTGGACTGTTGTTCAACAACCTCGTCGGCATTCAATTTTTGTTCAGACATGATCAGTTCTCTCCATACGACCCCACATCGAATGGGGGCGGCAGTCCATATTTCAAGAGGGGGTTAAAGGACGATTTCGCGGAAATCGAGTATTGCATCCAGACGCAGGGTCATTTCCTGACCCTCGTCTGTTCTGGCCAGCAGCCATTCGGCACCGTCGCGGGTATAGACATCGAGCGGCATGACATCGAACTCGGCCAGAACATCAGCATCCCGGCACATGAGATGCAACTTGCGCCGTTTCAGAACGGCGAACTCCAGCCGTTCGTGGGCAACGCAGGCGATCGGAACGTAATCCGGCATCAACGCAGATGCACCCAGGCCTCGGCATGAGGCCGGACCGTCTCGCCAATGGAAGTACCCAGACGACGCGCCAGCCGGTCGGCAATATTTTCCTGAGGTGTGTAATCCACCACGTCCTCGGCCTTGACCACCTCGCGCGCCACGTAATCGAGGCTGCCCAGGCCATCGGCCAAGCCCAGGTCAATGCCGCTCGCACCGCTCCAGACCAGGCCGCTGAACATGTCCGGCGTCTCCTTGAGGCGCTTGCCGCGCCCTTTGCGGACAGTCTTGATGAACTGCTGATGAATCTCCTCCAGCATGACCTTGGCATAATCCTCCTGCTTGGCATCGACCGGCGAGAAGGGGTCGAGGAAGCCCTTGTTTTCGCCCGCGGTCAGCAAGCGGCGCTCGATACCCAGCTTTTTCATGCCTTCGGTGAATCCAAAACCGTCCATGAGCACGCCGATGGAGCCAATCAGGGATGCCTTGTCGACGAAGATCTTGTCGGCTGAGGCAATGATGTAATAGCCGCCCGAGGCGCAGATATCGTCCACCACGGCATAAACCGGAGTTTTCGGGTACTTGGCCCGGAGACGGTAAACCTCGTCGTTGATCTGACCGGCCTGGACCGGAGAACCACCCGGGCTGTTGCAGCGCAAGACCACGGCCTTGGTCTTTTTATCCTCGAAGGCGTTGTCCAGCGCACTGATGATGTCATCAGCCCGGACGCCGTTCTCGCCGCCGATCTCGCCCTGGATCTCGACCAATGAGGTGTGCTCGCCGGTTGCGGTCAACTCGCCATCCTTATGGAATACGGCCCAGCCGATGACTCCGAACACGACAATCAGCCAGAGCAGCCTGAAAAAGAGGTTCCACCGGCGAATCCCGCGCTGCTCGCGAAGATTGGCCAGCAAAAGCCGCTCCAGGGCGCTACGTTCTGCGTTTTCAGAATCGACCGGCATGGTTTGAATTCCTGTTGTTTGGATGAAAAATTATAGTCGGACTCAGGCATTCGCCCGCAGCCAGTTGGCCAAGTCGGCAAAACTGTCACATAACGCGACCGGGTTGAAAGCGGCCAGATGCTCGGCCGGATGGGCGCCATAACCGGCCGCCAGCGCGTCGATACCGGCATTGCGCGCCATTTCCAGGTCGTGGCTGGTATCGCCGATCATCAGCGCCCGTTCGGGCGGCACTCTGAGTTCATCGAGCAATTCCAGGACCATGGCCGGATGCGGCTTGGAAAAGGTCTCGTCGGCAGTGCGCGAGGCGTGGAAATACGGCTCCAGGCCACTGTGTTCGAAGGCGCGGGCCAGGCCCCGGCGCGCCTTGCCGGTGGCGACCGCCAGGGTATAACCCCGCTCGCGCAGTTCGCGGATCAGATCAGCCGCGCCCTCGAACAGCGGAATCTGGTGATCCTGACCGAGGTAATGAAACCGATAGCGTTCAACCAACAGGGGAATGTCTGACTCCGATTTCTCGGGAAACAGGGCCTGGACCGCTTCCTTCAAGCCCAGCCCGATGATGTGGCTGGCCGCCTCCCGGCTCGGCACCGGCCAGCCAAGATCGGCGCTGGCCTGCTGGATGCAGGCGACGATGACCCCGGCCGAGTCCATCAAGGTACCGTCCCAGTCAAAAATCAGCAGGTCGTAGCGTTTGCTCACGTTGTCATGTCCAATCCGTCGATGAATTTGCTCAAATCCGCCGGTAGCGGCGCTGCCAGCTCCATCCGTTGTCCGGTCAGCGGGTGCTTGAAGACCACCCGGGCCGCGTGCAAGAACATCCGTTTCAGACCCTGCTTTTTCAAGGCCCGGTTGAGTTCGAAATTTCCGTATTTGTCGTCCCCGGCGATGGGATGCTGCAAGGCGGCCAGGTGCACCCGGATCTGATGGGTGCGACCTGTCTTCAGTTCCGCCTCCAGCAGGCTGAAATCGGTGAAATTATTCATCAGCCGGAAGATGGTGTGGGCGTATTGGCCCTCTTCATCGACCACCACCTGGCGCTGACCATCCTCGCTATGAAACTTGCGCAGGGCCAGTTTTACGTCGCGCACCTTGTCTCGCCAGTGTCCGGTCGCCAGGGCCAGATAGGTCTTGCGCACCTCGCCGTCGCGCAACATCCGGTGCAACTCCACCAGGGCGGAACGCTTCAGCGCGACCAGCAGCACGCCGGAGGTTTCGCGGTCCAGACGATGAGCCAGTTCCATGAACTTGCATTCCGGCAGTTCGCGCCGCAGTTGCTCGATGATGCCCAGGCTGACCCCGCTGCCGCCATGTACTGCCTGACCGGCCGGTTTGTCGAGGACCAGCAATGCCTCATCCCGGTAAATGATGCGCCCGAGCAGGCTCTTGCCGATCTTGGGCAGATCCGCCGCTTCGGCCTTGGCCGCGGTCCGCACCGGCGGGATGCGGACTTCGTCACCCAGTTTCAGGCGATCGTCCGGTTTCACCCGGCGGCCGTTCACGCGTACCTCGCCCGCACGCAACATGCGATAGACCCGGCTCTTGGGAACCCCCTTCAGCAAACGGAACAGAAAATTATCCAGCCGCTGATCGGCTGATTCCTCGCCCGTCACCACTTTTGTTACGGCATCTTTGCATGTTTCTTGCATTAATTATGTATACTGCCAATCGCTTGTGCAGGCACCCCGAGGGCGTTGGAGATCATGCCCCGTTACGCCTCCGAGCGCCGGTTAATAAAGCTCACCGGTTCGTGGTTCCAGCCACCGACGTCCACGGCTTGTTTGAGAGGCTGACATGGCCCCGAATGCCAAGGCGGACGTACTGACGTGGATGGAAGCGCGAAAAGCAGCAATTTTAACGTATTTAACGCGACAACCGCACCCGGATACTGCCCGGTCGTTCCAAACGCCCAGGCTAAACAAGATAAACCAACGAAAAATATGCACGAGACCCAAAGCGACATCCTAGATACCGCCGCCTGATCCCCTGCCTCGCCTTCACTGCCGCGCCAGCGCGGCGGGTTTATCGCCCCGGGGCGCGATTGCGCAGGGGTCTAAAATGAAACGTATGTTGTTTAACGCGACGCAGGCGGAGGAACTCCGCGTCGCCATTGTCGACGGCCAGAAACTGGTCGATCTCGACATTGAGTCCGCCACCAAGGAACAACGTAAAGGGAACATCTACAAGGGCATCATCACCCGCGTGGAACCCAGCCTCGAAGCCTGTTTCGTCGATTACGGCACGGAACGCCACGGCTTCCTCCCGTTCAAGGAAATCGCCCGCTCGTCCCTGGGAAATGTCGATGTCGGCCGCGGCCGGATGCAGGAATTTCTCAAGGAAGGCATGGAACTCGTAGTCCAGGTCGAAAAGGACGAACGCGGCAACAAGGGCGCGGCGCTGACCAACTTCGTCAGCCTGGCCGGCCGCTATCTGGTCCTGATGCCCAACAACCCGCGCGGCGGCGGCGTCTCCCGTCGCATCGAGGGCGAGGAACGCAACGAACTGCGCGATGCCCTGGCCCAACTCGAAGTCCCGGGCGGCATGAGCCTGATCGGCCGCACCGCCGGCATCGGCCGTGGCGTCGAGGAATTGCAGTGGGATCTGAACTACCTGTTGCAACTCTGGACCGCCATTGACGGCGCCGCCAAGGGCCAGAAAGGCGCCTTCCTGATCTACGCCGAGTCCAGCCTGGTCATCCGCGCCATCCGCGACTACTTCACCTCGGACATCGGCGAACTATTGATCGACGAACCGAACATCCACGAACAGGCCCGTCAGTTCATGGCCCACGTGATGCCGGACAACGTCCACAAGGTCAAGCTGTACGCCGACAGCGTACCGCTGTTCTCACGCTTCCAGATCGAACACCAGATCGAGACGGCCTACTCGCGTGAAGTGCCCCTGCCCTCGGGTGGCGCCATCGTGATCGACCACACCGAGGCGCTAGTCTCCGTCGACGTCAACTCGGCCCAGGCCACGCGCGGCGCCGACATTGAGCAGACCGCCTTCAACACCAATCTGGAAGCGGCCGAGGAAGTCGCCCGCCAGATGCGCCTGCGCGACCTGGGCGGCCTGATCGTGATCGACTTCATCGACATGGAAAACCAGAAGAACCAGCGCGAAGTGGAGGACCGCCTGCGCGACGCCCTGCATTACGACCGGGCGCGGGTCCAGGTCGGCAAGATCTCCCGTTTCGGCCTGATGGAGATGTCCCGCCAACGCCTGCAGCCGTCCCTGGGCGAAACCAGCTATGTGACCTGCCCGCGCTGCAGCGGCACGGGTCACGTGCGCAGCACCGAGTCGTTCGCCCTGCACCTGCTGCGCATCCTGCAGGAAGAGGCCATGAAGGAGAACACCGGCGCCCTGCACATCCAGGCCCCGGTCGAAGTCGCCACTTATCTGCTCAACGAAAAGCGTACCGACATCCTCAACATCGAGGCCCGGCACAAGGTCGAGTTGATGCTGATCCCCAACATCCACTTCGAAACACCGCGCTATACCCTGGTTCGTCTCCGCCACGACCAGCTGAACCAGTCCGACAGCCTCGCCCCCAGCTACCGGATGATGGAACGCCCGGCCGAGGAGGACGTCACGACGGGAAGTGCAACCCAGAAACCGGAACGCGCCCAACCCATGGTCCAGGGCATCACCCCGACCCAGCCTGCGCCCTTGCCGGCCGCGTCAACTGCAGCCCCCGCCCCTGCCGCCCAAACGACCAGCAAACCTGGTCTGTTCGGCCGCATGTTTGGCTGGTTGAAAGGCAAACCCGAGGAAGCCAAGCCCGAGCCGGTGGTTGAAGAGAAAAAGCCGGCTGCCCGGCGTGAAACCCGCGAACCCCGACGTGAACGCAGCAACCGAGAAGGACGCGATCGCGACGGTCGTCGCCCGCAAGGTGAACGTCAGGACTCCCGCCGGGAAGGCTCCGCAGAAGGCCGCGGCGAGCGCAACCGTAACGGCGAAGCCCGCGGCGAACGCACCGAGCGCCCCGATCGTGCTGAACGTACCGAGCCGCGCCAGGAACGTGGCGAACGCCCGGAACGCCAGGAGCGGCAGAACGCACGTCCCGAGCGTCAGGAACGTCCGCGCCGGGCTGCCATCCCCGCCGAACCCCAGGTCGCAGATGCAGTTCAGGCACCAGCTGAACCCGCGGCAAACACGGTAGAACCGGGTGCCGAAGGCCGCAGTCGTCGCCGTGGCCGCGGCCGCGGACGGCGCGGTGAAGGCCGCTCTGATGAGGCTGGCGCAGTGGCGACGGAAACGGTGAACGAAATCCTGGCCGATGCCCAGGCCGAGGCCGCTGTTCCAGCCATTGCCCAGCCCGCACCGCAGGTTGAAGTTGAGCCGAAGGCTGTCCTGGCCGAACCACCTGAAGCAACTCCTGCCGAAGCGCCGACGGCCAAGGCGGTTGTTGCAGAAGTCAACACCGCGCCAGCCAAACTGGATCTGCAGGCAGCGGGCCTGGAACTGGTAGAAACTCACGCTGAAGAAGCTGCCGAGACCGAGGCCAGCCCGGCACGGTCCGGGTCGGGCGCTCGCCGCCGCCAGCGGCCGCGCCCGCAGCAGGAAGCCCCGGCCGAACCGTTGATGCTGGTCGAAACCAGCAACACGCCCATCGAGACTGCGCCTGTTGTTACGGAGGCATCCGTAGGTGAGGTCAGCCAGACAGTCGAGCCTGGTCGCACTCGCCGCCGGCGAATTCCCCGTTCCGGCCCGGCAACCGCCGAACCGCTGGTCATGGTGGAGACCCACAACGAGTAGGCCAGGTGGCTGTGACGTGCACACGTGACAGTCAACAAAAAGGCGTGATCGGCAAACGGTCACGCCTTTTTTATTGGC
>JBBIJC010000038.1:0-1793 GCA_037446165.1 Hydrogenophilales bacterium
CCAGGCCGAGATGGCCGAATACCTCGGCCATAGCAAGAATAAACCGGTCGAGAACCCGGCCGGCAATACCCGTAACGGCACATGTTGCGGGTCTTTTTGCTGTCTTGACCCGGGACTGGCAAGGTTTGCAGTCCCAGCTGGAAGGATGGGATTGAGCCAACCCTTAGTGATCGCGGCCGTGGCTCCGGCCATTGTCATGGCGGTTATCCTGATACTGCTGATCATCCCTGCGATCGTCTCGGTGGTTATCCCTGTGATCATCGTGGCGGTCATCGCGGCGATCGCCCATATGCGAGCCATGACGCTCCTGGTAACGGGGAACATACTCATGGTTGTACCAGTTGTCCTGCACAAAGTAGACCCGTTCGCCGCAGGCATTGTACTTATGGCAGTATTTGCGCCAGTGTCTGGCATGGCCGGGCGGGACGTGAAGGTAGATTGGCTGGCGATCTGTCACCACTCTGCCTACGACAACCGGCTGGGCATAGATAACTTGCGGCTGCGGGTAGTCGCCAATGTCGATGCGACCGTAAAAACCGGGTTGCCCCACACTGATCGATACGCCGACATCGGCAGCAAGTATCGGTGTCGAAGCTGCGGCCAATACGGCGGCGAGTAACAATCGTTTCATGCGCATTTCCTTTGCAGATGGTTTTTGGTGCGGTGTTCAATAAAATGTAGTGGAAGATCGATCCAACCTTCGAAACGGTTTGATCGGAAATCTCCACCACGGTTCATTGGACAGGTTGCTCAACTGTACCCCATCCGATGGACATTGGCATTGCTTGCGCGTATTGACGGCTATTATGAATTCATCCGGCACTGGTCAGATATGGAGCCTTGTTTTGGGGAGCGGAGTCAATCAAATGCAATCCCATCCACAGTCGAATCTCGTAGGAGAGGACCTCAGCAAACATCGATTCGAGCTTTTGCAAGATATTGCGGCAGAGCTGTCGAGCGAGACGACTTTCCCTACGAGTTTTGATCTTCTGGTCCGTCTGAGAAAGGCGCTTCATGACCCAAACCAGACAATTGACCAGATCACTGCACTTATCTCTATTGAACCGTTGATTCCACTTCGGCTGATCCGTTTGGCCAATTCCGCCATGTATAACCGCGGCCAGGAAGTAAAGGATACAAAAAAGGCAATCCAGCTCCTTGGTTTGAACGTTGTCCGCAGTGCGGCAATGGCGATCGCGATGAGTCAGTTGCTACGTTCAAAGGATATGGTCATTTTTGGTGATCTGCCAGAAAAGCTTTGGGATCATTGCTTGCGTTCAGCCTGTGCCGCCTACGTAATCAGCAAACGCATACATATCGCTCGGTTCAACCCTGACGAGGCCATGCTCGCTGGACTGGTGCATGATATCGGCGCGTTTTATCTGCTCTACAAGTTTTCCCAGGATGAAGAACTGCGGATCAGGCCAGACTCGACAATGCATCTGGTTGCCAGATGGCATGAGAGCCTTGGCTATACCTTGTTGATTGCCTTGGGCGTTCCTCAGGAAATCGCCGATTCGATGGTGGATCATGACGTCCTGCGGCCTTTGCCCAGCATTCCTCTCAACCTGGCTGATGTGGTTTACGTGAGCAACATGCTGGCTGGTGGAATGTCGGACTGGCTGGATTTTGAAGAAAACGCAGAAGGCAGACAGCAAATGTATGACAACGCCAAAGAGGCATATAAAGAATACATTGAAGAAATTGATGCCTATACAGACCAGATGCGTAGTCTATTGGTCTGATTGGCCGGGGTAAAACAATAGGTTATCTTCCGAATCATCTGCCAAGAT
>JBBIJC010000038.1:1893-22016 GCA_037446165.1 Hydrogenophilales bacterium
TAAATAAAAACGCGGCCTTGAAGGCCGCGTCATTACAAGGGTTCTGGCGGAAAGGGTGGGATTCGAACCCACGGTACAGCAAGCTGTACACCGGATTTCGAGTCCGGCCCGTTCGACCACTCCGGCACCTTTCCGTGGGTTCCGGAATGACGCACTTGGTATGGCCAAACCGGAAGAGGGCGCATTCTACATGTATCGGATTGGGTTGACGAGAAAGTTGCACTATTTTGCGACCAGTAAATCGGCGCATCTATGGTTATTGCTGGCGCCGATCATTGCGGCGAGCCTTTATTGGCACTGGCGGCCGCTGCTTTCACCCTTCGTTTCTGGCGAGTTGGTCGTTCTGACCCGCGAAAGCCCGACGACCTATTACCTGGATGCTGATGGCAAGCCAACCGGTTTTGAATATGACCTGGTGACGGAGTTCGCCAAGGACCAGGGCTGGACACTAAAGCTGGCCGTGGCCCAGGATGTCCCTAGTCTTATCGATGCGACCGCACGTGGTCAGACCCATCTTGCGGCAGCCGGTTTGGCGGTCACCACGGCTCGCGCTGGCCAACTGCGCTTTGGGCCAGCTTACGGGCATGAACGCGAACTGGTGATCTGCGGCGCCGACGTCAAAAAACCGACCTCGCTGGCCGCGCTGTCAGGTGTGCGGCTGGAGGTGGTCAAAGGCAGCAGCCATGCCGAACGTCTTTTGGAATTGCGCCAGGCGTATCCGGATTTGCGCTGGGTCGAAGTTGACGACCACTCGACAGAGGATCTGCTGGAGCGGGTGTCTTCGGGCTTAAGTGATTGTACCGTTGCCGACTCCGGCACCTTCGACGTGATGTGGAACTTTCTGCCTGCGCTGAGTGTTGCCATGACACTGACCGATAACCGGGATATCGCTTGGGCGATGCCCATGAACACGGACATGCGTTTGCGTCAGGCGTTGGCCGATTTTTTTCAGAAGATTCGGCTCGATGGTCGCCTGGAGCGTCTGCGGGAACGCTATTTCGGCCATGTCCATCGACTGGCCGAGGCCGATGTGGAGGGCATTCTGATGAAGCGCACCCGGTTGTTGCCTAAACTCAAGCTGGCCTTTGTCCGCGCCCAGGAGGAAAGTGGTCTGGATTGGCGCCTGCTGGCTGCGCTGGCCTATCAGGAGTCGCAATGGGACCCGCTGGCGACCTCGCCGACTGGGGTGCGCGGGATCATGATGTTGACCGATGAGACGGCCGACCGGCTGGGTGTGCCCGATCGGCTCGATGTCAAGTCTAGTGTTCTGGGCGGCGCGCGCTATCTGAATCTGTTGAAGGACGAATTGCCGGAGCGGATTCCAGAACCGGACCGGACCTGGATTGCGCTGGCAGCCTACAATCTGGGCATGGGGCATCTGGAGGATGCCCGTCGTCTGGCTCAGAAACTCGGCAAGAACCCGGACTCCTGGAGCGATTTGAAGGATGTACTGCCCATGCTGGCCAAGCAGGGTTATGCCGCAAACTTGCGAATGGGGTATGCGCGGGGAGGGGAAGCCAGGGTGCTGGCCGAGAACGTGCGCGTTTATTACGACATCCTCAAGCGCTTCGAACCTTCCGGTTTTGCCATCGCCGACAGCGGTGCAGAAGGCCGAAAACACGGCTGGTCCTTCTAGGCGGGGCCGATTCTTTCCATCCCGCCCATGAACGGCCGCAGCACGTCAGGAATGACGATGCTGCCGTCCGCCTCCTGATAATTCTCAAGCACGGCTACCAGCGTTCGGCCGATCGCCAGACCCGAGCCGTTCAGGGTATGAACCCACTCCGGCTTGCCCTTGTCGCCGCGGTAGCGGGCCTGCATCCGGCGGGCCTGAAAGGCTTCGAAGTTGGAACAGGAGGATATCTCCCGATAGGCGCTCTGGCCCGGCAGCCAGACCTCCAGATCGTAGGTCTTGGCCGCGGAGAAGCCCAGATCACCGCTGCACAGCGACACCACGCGGTAAGGCAGCCCCAGTTTCTTGAGTATGGTCTCGGCATGTCCGGTCAGTTCTTCCAGCGCGGCATAGGAGTCTTCCGGACGCACCAGTTGCACCATTTCCACCTTGTCGAACTGATGCTGGCGAATCATGCCGCGCGTATCCCGTCCGTATGAGCCGGCTTCGGAGCGGAAGCAGGGGGTATGGGCCACCATCCTGATGGGCAGATTCTCGTTCGGGATGATCTCGTCGCGCACGATGTTGGTGACCGGCACTTCCGCGGTCGGGATCAGATACATGCCGTTGCTCAGCTTGAATAAATCTTCCTCGAACTTGGGCAACTGGCCGGTACCACGCATCGAATCGGCGTTGACCAGATAGGGGACATAGACCTCTTCGTAGCCATGTTCACGGGTGTGGACGTCCAGCATGAACTGGACCAGCGCCCGGTGCAGACGGGCCAGGTCGCCACGCATCAGCACAAACCGGCTGCTGGCAATTTTGGCGGCGGTGGCGAAGTCGAGCAGATCGAGCGCCTCGCCGAGATCGACGTGGTCCTTGACCGGAAAATCGAAACGGCGTGGCTCGCCAACCCGGCGCACCTCGACGTTGTCAGCTTCGCCCTTGCCGGCCGGCACACTTTCATGAGGCAGATTGGGCAGGACCATCAGGATCTGGTTCAACTCGTCCTGAATGCCGGTCAGGCGATCCTCCATCTGTTTGAGTGCGTCGCCCAGGCCGGCCACTTCGGCCATGATCGGAGCCGTGTCTTCGCCCTTGCCCTTGGCGATACCGATCTGCTTGGACAGGCTGTTGCGTTTGGCCTGCAAATCCTGGGTCCGGGTCTGGATGTCCTTGCGTTCCGTTTCCAGAGCGGTGATCAGGGCAGTATCGAGGGTCATGCCACGGCAGGCGAGGCGGTCGGCCACGGCCTGGATGTCTTTGCGCAGAAGCTGAATGTCGAGCATGTGACGTGCTGAAGATAATGGGAAAAGGAATATTTTAACCTTGATCCGGGAGTTGATCGCTTCTTTGTCCCGGTAAGGCCATGATGGTGTTGAGTAAAGAGGCCATTTCCAAGCTCGCCAGATGGGTGAGCCGCTTCGGGGCGCCTCGCACATCCCTCGTGTCGCCCAGCGGCGTTGCGAAACTTGTAAATGGAACAACCATTTGCCGCGTTCTCCACCTTGCCCGACAACGCGATGAACGCACGCTGCATCCCCGCCCAACTGCCGGATCAAGGTTTAGCCGTCTTGGCCGTTTAGGCTCTTGTCGATTTCATTACGGACACTGATAAATTCGGCTTCCATGTCCTGGGCCAGTTCTCCGGCCGATTCCATGTCGCCTGCATCGGTCGCGTCTTCGATCTCAGTGGACAGCTCGGTCAATCCCTGTGCGCCGAGGTAGACGCAGGCGCCTTTGATCTGGTGCGCCATGCGGCCCATCAATGGGCCATTGTCTTGCTGATGAGCCTCGATCAGTTTGCCCAGCAGGTCCTCGGTGCTGCTGATGAACAGCTCCAGCATCTCCCGAATCTGGCCAGGATCGTTTCGGCAGGTGTGCCGGATCTTGTCGAAGTCGAGCACACTGGTCCGGGCTGGGTTGACAGGTGTGGCAGCCAGATCCCGGTACATTTCGGGCAACCATTTTTTCAGACAGTCAACCAGCTGGGTTTCATCCAGCGGCTTGATCAGGTAGCCATCCATGCCGGCTTCCGTGCAGACGCGATCGAAGCCATGCATGGCATTGGCGGTAAGCGCAATGATGGGCAGGTGGCCTTTTCCGGTTTTCCGTTCCCATTCCCGCACGGCATGGGTGGCCATCAGGCCATCCCACTCGGGCATCTGGCAATCCATCAATACCAGGTCGATGTCAGACGAGCATATGGTGTCGTAGGCTTGCCGGCCATCTTCGGCAATCAAGACCGACAGTCCCAGATTTTCCAGCATGTAATGAATCAGTTTCTGATTGATGACGTTGTCTTCCGCGACCAGGATGTGGCCCGCCTGGAAATGGGCTGGCGCCGGCAAGACCGCATCGGCCTGAGCCGTCGCAGGTGTCTTCATGATGACCAAAGGCAGGCTCAATTCGAATTGACTGCCCTGGCCAGGCTGACTGGCGGCGGTCAGCGTCCCGCCCATCAATTCACTCAATTGCCGGCAGATCGCCAGTCCGAGCCCGGTACCGCCGTACTGGCGGCTGATCGCGCCGTCGGCCTGCGAGAAGGCCTCGAATATATGCGGCAAAGCCGACGGCGAAACCCCGATGCCCGTGTCCAGCACGCGAAACCGGTAGGGGCCGGCAGAGGTCTCAGCCGGACTCTCCACTTCCAGCCGGATTTCACCCTTTTCGGTGAACTTGATCGCGTTGTCGAGCAGGTTGAGCAGGATTTGCCGCAGCCGCAACGAGTCGCCACGCACCCAGACCGGCAATTCGCCCTGGATCTCAAGCCTGAACTGGAGCCCCTTGTCCTCGGTTCGAGGCCGGTTGATGGCCATGATTTCCTGCAGCATGTCGGGCAGGTTGAACGGCCTTTCCTCAAGGTTGAGTCGGCCGGCCTCGATCTTGGAGAAATCCAGCAGGTCGTTGATGATCCGCATCAGCGCCTGGCTGGAGTTGTCGATGGCCTCTGCAAACTCACGTTGTTTGGTGTCCAGCCGGGTGCTCAGAAGCAGCCGGGTCATGCCGATGATACCGTTCATCGGGGTGCGGATTTCATGACTGACATTGGCCACGAATTGAGATTTCACCTGGGCGGCCGCCAGGGCCTCGGAGTGAGCGGCCTTCATGTTGACCTCGGCGGCCTTCTGCCCGCTGATATCGCGTATGACACATTGGATGTGTTGCCGGCCGTCGATCTGCATTGCGTACATGTCGACATAGGCCGCGAACTGGCTGCCGTCGGCACGTTTGAACAGCCATTCGAAACCATCATGGCCTTGCTCGTAGGTCTTCAGGATGTGGGCCTGAATGGTGTCTCCGCCATCGCCTTCCGGTGCAAGCCGCCCGAAGCCCTGGAACTGTGCCAGTGAGCCAATGCGGAACAGGTTCAGCATGGCCGTGTTGCACTGCGCGAACTGCATGCCATCCAGGATCAGGATGCCATCGGTATTGGTTTCAAACAGGGTCTGGAATCGGGTGTGCTCGCGCTCGGCCGCACGCGACAGCCGGGCCACCCGCTGCAAGACCAGGAACGCGGCCAGCAAGGCCATGGTGATGGATACCGCGCCCAGCACAGTCATCAGCCAGCGAGTACGGTCATAGGCTCGACGCGCTTCCTGCAGGGCAGCATTGATGGTGGTTTGCTGGATGCCGACCAGCTTGTCCAGCTCCAGGACGAGTTGCCTCTGCGCGGCGATGCCCTTGTTCTGGAGGATGTCGAAGGCCAGGAAGGTATAGCCCTGCAGGCCAAGTTCTGAGACTTGCCGTTCAATCGGGCAATTCGTCCGGGTCAATTCATCAACGCGGGCGAGAACCGCCGATTCCTCGGCGGATGTGGGCAGGCTATCCAGTTTCTGGCGGGCCAGCTGGTAACGCTCGCCAAGCGCATAGAAATGATTCAGCTCGTCATTCTTGTCGAAGGGGTCGGTGACCACGACGATGCTCAATAGCGAGAAGGCCCGGGCGCGCAAGAGGTCGCGCATCGTATTGGCCAATTGTTCCTTGCTGATGTTTTCGCTGACCACGCTCTTGAGCCGGGCATCGGTGGTCGCCAGCTCATGCAAGCCAAACACGCTGACACCGGCCATCAGCAGCAGCGAGAGGGCGAACCCGGCACCGATGGTGAAGAGCAGCCTGCGGGTCAGGAAGGGTTCGGATGGACGCATGGATCAGTCGGCAATCAAAGCTGATACATGATACAGACTGGGCTTGCCGGCCAGTCTGAAAATCCACCCGTCAGAGGAAATGACGGGCGATTTGATAGAAGCTGAAGCTGGTCAGCCAGGCCAGAGCCAGGGGCCAGGCGACGGCGATGGTCGCCACCTTCCAGCTCTTCGATTCCTGCTTGATCACGGCAATGGTCGAGACACAGGGCGTGTAGATCAGGGTGAAGAGCAGGAAACTGTAGGCCTGCACCCAGTCGAGACGATGGGCCAGGATGCCAGACAAGGCATCCGGGCCGACGCTGAAGATGACCGCCAGGGCGCCGATCACGATTTCCTTGGCGACGAAGCCGAACAGCAGGGCGGTGGACATCATGTTGTCGATGCCCAGCGGCTGGAAGACGGGGCCGAGAACGCGGGAAATGCCGCCGGCCAGGGTGTGCGGACCGGCGGCGGGCACGTTGAACGGGAAATGGGTCAGGAACCAGACCATCAGCACCCCGAGGATGATGTAGCCGCCCGCGCCCTGGATAAACTGCCGGGTTGCGCGCCAGGCCTCCAGGCCGAGGAAACGCCAGGTAGGCAGGCGGTATGGAGGCAGTTCCAGAAGCAGAGGTTCGTGGTTGCGGTAGCCCCGGCGCCAGATGAATGCGGTCAGGAAGGCCATGACGAAGCTGGTGAGATAGAGCGAAAACATCGCCACCGGCGCAGCGCGCGGCGAAAACACCGCCGCGATCACGAACAGGATGACCTGCAGTCGGGCCGAGCAGAGCGAAAATGGGATGATCAGCATGGTCAGCGTGCGCAGGGCCGGCGAACGCATGATGCGGGTGCCCATGATGGCCGGCACGTTGCAGCCGAAGCCCATCAACTGCATCACAAAGGCCCGGCCATCCAGGCCAAGGCGGCTCATCAGGGCATCGGTCAGGAAGGCGGCGCGGGACAGATAGCCGCTGTCTTCGACGATGGCCATGAGCAGGAAAAACATGGCGATGATGGGCATGAAGGTCAGCACCGTGCTGATGCCATCAAACATCCCCTCCAGCACCAGGCTCTTGAGCGGACCCGGCCAGTTCGCCACTGCGGGTTCGAGCCAGCCGGTCTTGAGCTGGTCGAACAGCCAGCCCATGCCGTCCTGCAAGGGCGTGCCCAGGCCGTAAATGGTCTGGAACAGCAAGAACATCATCAAGAAGAAGATCGGCAGACCCAGCCAGGGATGCAACAGGACCCGGTCCAGGCGGTCAGTGGTGGAGATGCCCAGGGTGACCGGCGTGGTCACACTCTGGTGGACCAGGGCGTCGAGCTCCTGTTCGATGCGGATATCCGCGTCGAATGCCGCCGGATTGGCCTGGGTCAGTTTCGGGTGCGCATGCAGCTGGCTGGTCAGTTCCTTTTTGACCTTCTCAATGCCAGTTCCGAATTTGGCTGCCAGCGAGATCACCGGCGAGGCGAGGGCTTGTTCCAGTTTCGGGATGTCGATCCGGATGCCGAGTTTGTTGGCCTCGTCCGACATGTTGAGCAGTATGCACATCGGGATGCCCAGATCGCGCAATTGCAGGGGCAGGGCGAGTTGCCGGTCGAGCTGGCTGGAATTGAGCACGATCAGGAGCAGGTTGACCGGCTGGGTTTCCAGGAAATGTCGCACCACGGCCTCGTCTTCGGAAAAGCCGTGCAGGTTGTAGAAGCCAGGCAGGTCGACGACCTCCACCATGGCATCGCCGATCAGTATCTTGGCCGCCAGCAACTCGACCGTGACGCCGGGCCAGTTGCCGACGTGTGCGCCAGCCCCGGTCAACCGGTTGAACAAGGTCGACTTGCCCGTATTGGGCATGCCCAGGACCGCGATCCGCTTCATAGTCCGAGACAGACCTGAATGTGGGCGGCGTCCGCGGGGCGCATGATCAGGTCGGTATTGCCCACCCGGATTTGTATCGGTCCGTTCAGTGGCGAATGCCGAATGACCCGAACGTGAATGCCGGACCGAAGCCCCAACCCGGCCAGTCGGCGTCGCAAATCCTGACCGGCCTGGATGCTCTTGATGGTGCCGACCAGGTCGGGTTGCAACTGGTTGAGAGGGATCGACATGACAGGCTTCATAAACGAGAATGGTTCTCATCATAATCTCGAATTTGGATAATTGAAAGATTCTGGAATCAAAAAAATCACGTCTGCGACTTGCAATGTGTATTCCCGCAACCTGGTAGGAAGTAGGCAGCAAGTCTTTCGCTCGTTCCGGCTTTCGCTGACAATGCCGCGCAATCCCGCTATTGAACAGAGCCGGCAACGGAGCACAAGACCATGGCAATCATGACCAACATCATCGCTGCAGAAGACCACGAGATCGAAGCGATCGGCGAATCGCTGCATCCTGTCGACGAATGGAGCGGGATTGAGATGCGTAATGTCGATACCGCCAAGATTGCGACCCTGCATTGCCTGCTGACCGGCGACCAGTTCGACGATGCGGTTGTCCATTACGAGCCGGTCTATGTCTCGGCTACTGAGGGGGCTGTGCTATTGCGCCTGGCCGATGAGGCGATGGACAGGCTGGTCGAGCTCGAAGACGAAGCGCTAGAACAGGTCGCTGCCGAGCTGGCCGCGACCGAAGAGTTCGAACTGGAAGGCTGGGAAGAGGAAGCGATCGCCGCGATGCTCGACGAACTGGCGCATCTCGCCCGTCTGGCTGATTCGCAGGACCAGGCGCTATTTGTCTGGATGCACCCGCTGCTCACATAGAGTTGAAGTTCAGACCTGACCGCCCGTATCAGGCGAGGGTATACCGGATTCGCATTGAGTTCGTGATTGGTAACGTAGGACTGATGGTAGCCGTTGTAATCCGTTGCCGCAGTGATAGTGGTGGCTTGCTGCAACATGACCACGCCGGTGCCGAAGTCATAGTTGTCGAAGGGCCTCACGGTCGTAACAATTCAGAGGCAGCATCGAGCAAGTCAACCCTATGCCAGGCCCTTGAACACCATGACCAAAGCCGTTCTGCTTTTGAGCCTGCTAATCCTGACAGCCGCCAGCGCGTGGGGGGGCGAAATCCCGCATGTGGATGGCTACATCGGTAGGGAGCCGGTGCGCTTTATCGTCGATACCGGCGCGTCCGAGGTGGTGATTCCGCAACGGCTGGCCAATCGCCTGGGCATCGATTTCGAGCATGGCGAACTGGCCCAGTACGAAACCGCCGGCGGGCCAGTCACCGGCAGGCGCATCGTGCTGGAATCGGTCAAGGTTGCCAACGTCGAGGCCCTGGGCGTGATCGCCGTCGTCCCGGTCCGCGACGACGGCCTGCAGGACGTGTTGCTGGGCATGAGCTTTCTGAAAAGCATCACCATGACCCTGCACTCCGGCGTGGTGTCGTTTTCGCCCTGATAGTGTCCGGCAAAGTCTAAACTTCCAGACTTGATACCGACATTCACTGGAAACCACATGCAAACCGAAAGTTTCATCGCCGGCAAGGACGCCTCGCTGGAGTCCTCGATTCAATCCATGCAGGCCAGGTTGGCGGCGCTGGGTTTCCTGATCGAGGAACGGTCCTGGCTGAATCCGATTGCCAACGCCTGGTCGGTGCATATCCGTGACCGCGATTGCCCTCTGCTGTTCACCAACGGCAAGGGCGCGTCAGAGAAGGCCGCGTTGGCTAGCGCCCTGGGCGAGTTTTTCGAGCGGCTGGGCTGCAACTATTTCTGGTCGCATTACTACCTGGGCGCCAGCCTGGCGGAGCGCGCGTTTGTCCACTATCCGCAGGAACGTTGGTTTCCCCTGACCGATGACGATGCCTGGCCGGCGGGGCTGCTGGACAAGGAACTGCGTGCCTTCTACAACCCGGATGACACTGTGCCGGCCAGCACCCTGGTTGATCGCAATTCCGCCAACAAGGCGCGCGGCATCTGCGCCTTGCCTTACCAGCGACAGCGAGATGGAGCCAGCCTGTGGTTTCCGGTCAACCTGATCGGCAATCTGTACGTTAGCAACGGCATGTCCGCAGGCAATACGCCGGCCGAGGCGCGGGTTCAGGCCCTGTCCGAAATCTTCGAGCGGCACGTCAAGTTCCGCATCATCGCCGAGGGACTGTGCCTGCCCGACGTGCCTGATGCGGTGATCGCCCGCTATCCGAAGATCGAGGCCGGTATCCGCGACCTGCGCGCCGCCGGCTTTGGCATCCTGGTCAAGGATGCCTCGCTCGGCGGCCGCTATCCGGTCATGAACGTGACCCTGCTCAATCCGCACGACCAGGGCTGCTTCGCCAGCTTCGGCGCCCATCCGCGCTTCGAAGTGGCGCTGGAACGCGCGTTGACCGAACTCCTGCAGGGCCGTGCCCTGGATGCACTGGGTGATTTTCCGGAGCCGGGCTTCGATCTCGACGAAATCGCCGATCCGCAGAACCTGGAGATTCATTTCGTCGACTCCAGCGGCATCATCAGCTGGGAGTTTCTGCGCGCCTCGCCCGATTTCGAATTCGCCGACTGGGATTTCGGCGGCAGCACCGAGCAGGAGTTCGCCTGGCTGTGCGAGACCATCCACGCCGACGGGCGAGACGTCTACATCGCCGACTTTCCTCACCTTGGCGTCTACGCCTGCCGGATTCTGGTGCCGGGCATGTCCGAGATCTATCCGCTGGACGATCTGGAATGGGACAACAACAGTGTTGGCAACCATCTGCTCCAGCCCGTCCTGCACCTGCCGGAACTCGATGACGACGAGATCGGCGAACTGCTCGACACCCTGGACGCACTCGGCCTTGACGATCAGCGCCCGGTCGCCGCGCTGATCGGTTTGGCGGCCGATGCCGGTACGCTCTGGCAGGATCTGCGGGTTGGTGAACTGAAGCTGCTGCTGGCCCTGGCCATTGGTGATGAAGCGGCGGTCCGCGAAGGCTGTCAGTGGGTGCGCAGCTACGAACAGTTGGATCCGGCGCGCCGGCAGGTCTATCGCTGCATCGAAGCCCTGCTCGACCTGCCCGATATCGATCCCTATCGCGCCAGTCTGCAAAGCCTGTATGGCGACGAGACCCTTGAAACGGCGCAGGCGATGTTGCGCGGCGAGCGGCGCTTCTTCGGTCTGCACGCCCCCGGCATGGATCTGGCCGGCTGCGACCTGCACCAGCGCCTGCTGAGCGCGTATTCGAGGCTGACCTTCAGTTCAGACCGCGTTTGACGGGGACGTCGGCCAGAACTGGGTAACCCTCAATTCAGCCTCGCTCAAGGGCTCGGCGTTTTTCAGCTGCGATTCGAGGACCTGGAGCCCGGCTTCGGAGGCATCGTCCGCGCGCTGCATCCGCTGCCTGACCCGCTCACGCATGAGATCCGGGCTGACGTTCATCGAAACGATGCGGATCGGAATCCCCCGTTTAGCGGCCAACTCGAAAAACGGGCTGCGCCAGGAACGGGCCAGGAACGTGGCATCGACGATGACGCTATAGCCCTCGGCAAGCAGGTATTCGGCAAGTTCAAGCAAGCGGCTCAGGGTCCGCCAGCCGGTTTCGGGGCTGTAGATGCCACCTGAAATGACCGAACTGTCAGCCAGGGCATCGAGCCCAAACAGGCGTTTGCGTTCCACGTCCGAGCGTAACCGGATGGCGCCCGGCGACTCGAGCAATGCTTGTGAGGCCCAGGTCTTGCCGCTGCCAGAGTGGCCATGCATCAGGGTCAGTTGCACCGGCGGGCGCCGGGTCAGGCTGTCGGCCAGTTCGAGGTAGTGCCGGACCTCTGCCAGATCGGGCTGTCCGGCCTGCGCAGCGCGCAGGGCGGCGACCTTGGCCCTGACCATCGCCCGATAGACCAGATAGAAACGAAACCCGTCCAGCCCGGCATGGTCCCCGGTATGTTCCAGCCAGCGATTGAGGAAGCGCCAGGCCAGATCGGCATGGCCACGCGCGATCAGGTCCATGAACAGGAAGGCTGTCTCGCTGACGATGTCGATATGGCGCAACGCCGGATTGAACTCGATGCAGTCGAAGATGAGCGGAGCCTCCTCGACCCAGGCGATGTTGCCCAGATGCAGGTCGCCATGGCATTCGCGGACGAAGCCACCAGCCTTGCGCTGCCGGAAGAAATCAGTCAGACGTGTGCCTTCAGCCTCGCTCCAGTCTGCCAGGATCCCGATCATGGCCTTCAGGTCTGCCCGGCCGTGGAGCCGTTCGCGCAACGGCACGAAGTTTTCCCGGACCGGTTGCATGACCGATTCGGGCGTGCCGTAGTCGCTGTCTTCCGGGGCGGCTTCGAGGGCAGCATGAAAACGTGCAATGCGGTCGGCGATGGCGTCGATCTGCCCTGGCGACACTGCTGGCTCCCGGTCCAGCGTGGCGTCGGCCGGAAAGGCGCGCATCTGCACGGCCCAGTCCAGTATCGGGCCGTCTGAAGCCATGTGCGGCGCAGCGACGCTGCCGGCGACGGGCACCACAGCCAGGTAGGTGTCCGGAGCAAGACGCCGATTCAGCCGGATTTCCTCGTCGCAGTAGTGGCGTCGTTTTTCCAGGCTGCTGAAGTCGAGAAAGCCCAGGTCAACCGGTTTCTTGATCTTGTAGGCAAAGTCACCGGCCAGCAGCACCCACGAGATGTGGGTTTCGATCAGGCGCACTGCCGGCACCGGGTGCGGGTAGGCCTCCGGCGCAAGCAGCGCGGTGATCAGGGCGGGAATCGGCATGGCCTCAACCTTGGACTGGGTGCTCTCATGATAGTCGCATGGCACAATGCAGAGCATCTTTCCAGGAGCGCTGATGACTGCACAAATCCACCCCGAACGTTACGCGCGCGCCATCGCGCTATTCGACGCTGCCAACGCCCAGGACCCCAACACGGAAATGGCCAGTGGCAAGGAATGGCCGAAAGAACTGCTCTATGCGCAGCGGATGACCGAAATGCTCGAGCGGTTTGCGCCCGATGCTTCCGAAGCGGTGCGCCTCGCCTGTCATGCACAGCACATCCAGCGCTGGAAAAGCCCTCGATCCGGCTTTCCCATGACCACTGACGGCTACCAGCAATGGCGCACCGCACTGTACAAGTTTCACGCCAATACCGCGGGCGACCTGATGCAGGAAGCCGGCTACGACGGCGAGATGATCGAACGGGTCAAGAAGATCATTGGCAAGCGGGGGCTGAAGGTCAATCCGGAAACCCAGATGATGGAAGACGTGGTTGCGTTGACCTTCATCGAGCACTACATGGCCGGCTTTGCGGAGAAGAAGGGCGACTACAGCGAGGAAAAATGGCTGATCATCATCCGCAAGACCTGGAAAAAGATGTCCGACAGCGGGCGGGCTTTTGCCGTTTCAGGCAAGCTGAAGCTGCCGGAGCATCTGGTGCCCTTGATACTCAAGGCGGTTCAGGATGCCTAACCGCCTGATTTGGCTGGGGTCTAGCCCGGCGCCTTGGGTTTTCTGCCCGGACTGGCCGGCGGAATAAAGCCAGCCACCCGGCAGAGCATGCCTTCGATCTTTTTGTCGTCCACGTAGCGGGTCACGCTGCACATGATCACATCCCCTTTGGCAGCCAGCTCGGCAAGGTGGAGGTGTGTTTTTTCAAGAGTCAGGCCTGTGTACGCGGCAATCTCTGCATCAAGTTTTTCACCGTTCTTTTTCAGGTAATCCAGAATGCTTTTCAACTTGATGGCTCCTTGATCCTTGTCTGGTTATCCATTTTCCGCTGAGCCGTTCGCATCGTGCCCGTTTGCCAGCAGGCCAAGCTGCTTGAAGCGCAGATACAGTTCGCGGCTGGCCCAGGCATCGGTCGCGGCGTAGCTGATCTGCGCCGGTGACAGCCGGGCTGCGGCCCAGTTGGAGGTGCGCGTGCCCTTGGTGATCCTGAAGCCCATCAATATACCCGCAAGATTGCGCAGGCCGGTCTGTTTTACGCCCTGGCCTCTGGCGATGCGGCCCAGGTCGATCACGGATGAGGGGGTTACCGGAAACAGCTGTTTGAGCTGGCTCAGGTCGTGGGCCAGCGCCACCCCGGTCTTGATGATGCCCGGATCAGCCAGGAGTTCGACCAGCGCTGCGGAACAGTCGATTTGCTGCAGCTGGAACAGGTATACAGCCCGGGCGGTGGCGATCTGGACCAGGCAGGGCAGGTAGCTTTCTCCCTTGGTGAAAGCGGGCCGGGTTTCGGTATCGAAGCCGAGCACCTGTTCCTGGCGGATGTCGGCCATGGCCCGTTCCAGCCCGTCGGCCGTGGCGACCAGGAGCACTTTCCCCTCATAGCGCCGGATCGGCAGGGCGGCAAGCTCCTCGCGGGAGATCGAGCCGGGCAGCAGATGCGGCTGGATACCGGCGTTCAAGCGGGGAAGCGTCCGCGCAGGTAGTCGATGATGTCGCCGGATTCATACATCCAGCGGTTGTTGCCCTGTTCGTCGGTGATCTTCAGGCAGGGCACCATGCTGCGACCACCACCGTTCAGCAAGGCCTCGCGGTGGCCGGCATCGTGCTGGGTATCGCGCAGCTCGATGTTCAGCGACAGCCGGCGCATCTCCTGGCGTACCTTGATGCAGAATGGGCAAGTTTTGAACTGGTACAGGGCCAGGTCACTGCATTGCTGGTCGACAGCCTGCTGCGCTTCGGCCGAACGCACCAGGCCTTCAGGGGCGTTTAGTTTTTCCTTCAGCAGCAGCACGGGGCCGAGTATCAGGCGCAGGGTTTTGAAGAAGCTTCGGATCAGCCATTTCATGGTCGGGTCTCGGGAGGGTTAAGGTTTGGGGCGCCGCCGGATGCTGGCGTTGGCGCGGGAGGGGCGGGCCGAGTCTGCCGCACCGGAAACTTCCAGCATGCGGACCTTTACCGTCTTGCCCTTGATCTTGCCCGCCGCCAGTCTGTGCAAGGCGTCCTGGGCAATTTCACGGGCCACCGCGACATAAGTGGTCGTTTCGGTGACGTTGATCTTGCCGATCTGGTCGGCGCTAAAGCCGGCCTCGCCGGTGAGTGCGCCCAGCACGTCGCCGGGCCGTATCTTTTCCTTGCGGCCACCCAGAATCTGCAGGGTGGCCATGGGCGGCAGCAGCGGTTCGTCACTGGTCGAGGACAGATCGGCGATGGGATGCCATTTGACCTCGGTGCCGGTTTCCCTGGCGATGTCGTCAACCCGGCGCATCTGGTTCTTGCTGGCCAGGCTGAGTGCCCAGCCGTCCTGGTCGGCGCGGCCGGTGCGGCCGATGCGGTGAATGTAGATCTCGGGATCGGGCGTCACGTCGACGTTGATGACCGCTTCGAGCTGGGCGATGTCCAGGCCACGTGCGGCCACGTCGGTGGCGACCAGGACCGAGCAGCTTCGGTTGGCGAACTGGATCAGGACCTGATCGCGCTCGCGCTGTTCCAGTTCGCCGTGCAGGGCGAGGGCATGGAAGCCATGTGCACGCAGGACATCCAGCAGGTCTTTGCATTGCTGCCGGGTGTTGCAAAAGGCCAGGCTGCTGACTGGTCGGTAGTGGTTGAGCAGGCGGGCGACGGCGTCCAGACGTTCAACGTTGTCGACTTCGTAGAAACGCTGGCGGATCTTGTCGGCCTCGTGCCGTTCCATGAGCTTCACTTCCTGCGGTTTGTGCAGGAACTGTTTGCTCAGTTGTGCGATGCCTTCCGGGTAGGTGGCGGAAAACAGCATGGTCTGGCGCGGTTTGGGGCAGCGCTTGGCAACATAGACGATGTCGTCGAAGAAGCCCATGTCCAGCATGCGGTCGGCCTCGTCCAGCACCAGGGTGTTGAGCGCATCCAGGTTCAGGCTCTCGCGCTGCAGATGGTCCATGATCCGGCCTGGCGTGCCGACCACGATGTGGGCGCCGTGTTCCAGGCTGTTCATCTGCGGGCGCATCGGGCTGCCGCCGACCAGGGACAGCACCTTGATGTTGTCCTGACTGCGTGCCAGACGGCGAATCTCCTGAGTGACCTGGTCGGCCAGCTCGCGGGTCGGACACAACACCAGCGCCTGAACCGACAACTCGCTCACATCCAGGTTGGAAAGCAGGGTCAGGGCAAACACTGCGGTCTTGCCGCTACCGGTCTTGGCCTGGGCGATCAGGTCGTGGCCGGCCAGGGTAATAGGCAAACTGGCGGCCTGGATCGGGGTCATGTTCAGGTAACCGAGCTGGGCCAGGTTGGCGAGCGCGGAGGGGGTCAACGGCAGGCGATTGAAGGACATATCAGTGTCCACAGGCGGCGGAGTGGAGGAGGCGGTCTGGCGTTGGGTCATGCCGGATTGTACAGGAGAGCGAGACATTGCCCGTTCCCCGCGCTAATCAAGCCCGCCAGCGCGGGCATTGAGGTTTGCTCAGGACAGCGCCTTGCCGATGCGCTCAATCGCTAGTTTGAGGTTTTCCATAGAGGTGGCGAACGAGAGCCGGATGCAACCTTCTGCGCCAAAGGCCGAGCCCGGCACCACGGCCACACCATGGTCGAGCAGGTAGCTGGTCAGCGCCAGGTCGTTCGGCTCGGCGATCTTGCCGGTGGCATGCAGATGGGTGATCGCCGCGCCGGCATCCGGAAAGGCGTAGAAGGCGCCACCGCTGTCGACGCACTTCAGGCCGGGGATCTTGTTCAGGCCCTCGACCACGAAGCGATGGCGTTCCTTGAACGCCGTCAGCATGGGCTGGACGCAGGCCTGGTCGCCATTCAGCGCGGCCTCGGCGGCCACCTGGGAGATCGAGGTCGGGTTGGAAGTGCTCTGCGACTGGATGTTGTCCATGGCGCCAATGATCGCCATGGGGCCGGCGCAGTAGCCGATCCGCCAGCCGGTCATGGCGTAGGCCTTGGACACGCCGTTCAGGACCATGGTGCGGTCGTACAGGTCCGGGCAGGCGTTGAGGATGTTGGCGAAGGGCTGGTCGTTCAGGCGGATGTGCTCGTACATGTCGTCCGAGGCGATCAGGACTTGCGGATGCTTGCGCAACACCTCGCCCAGTGCGGCCAGCTCGGCCAGGGTGTAGACCGCACCGGTCGGGTTGGACGGGCTGTTGATGACCAGCATCTTGGTATGTGGCGTGATCGCCGCTTCCAGTTGCGCCGGGCTGATCTTGAAGCCCTGGGCGATGCCGGCCTCGACGATGACCGGCTTGCCGTCGGCCAGGATGACGATGTCCGGGTAGGAGACCCAATACGGGGCCGGGATGATGACCTCGTCACCGGGGCCGATGAAGGCCTGGCACAGGTTGTAGAAACTCTGCTTGCCGCCGCAGGAAACCAGGATCTGATTGGCCGCGTAGTCGAGACCGTTATCGCGCTTGAACTTGCCGGCCACCGCCTGCTTCAGGCTGGGTGTGCCGCCCACCGCGGTGTACTTGGTGAAGCCTCGGGCGATGGCCGCGACGGCCGCGTCCTTGATGTGCTGCGGGGTGTCGAAGTCGGGTTCGCCGACGCCCAGGTTGACGATGTCCTTGCCTTCGGCCTTGAGCTGCGAGGCGCGGGCGCTGATGGCGAGGGTGGGGGAGGGCTTGATGTTGCGGACGCGTTGCGAGAGTTCCAATTGCTTGCCTTGGCGAATGGCGTCCGGCTGGGCGAACGCGAAATGTTAATATCAGACGATACTCGCGATTTTACCTATGGCCGTCACATTCCCCAATAGCCCCTACCTTCTGCACCAGCCGTTTGAGCCCTCTGGCGACCAGCCCGAGGCCATCGCCAAGCTGGTCGAGGGCGTTGGCAAAAACATGAAATGCCAGACCCTGCTGGGCGTAACCGGCTCGGGCAAGACTTACACCATGGCCAACGTCATTGCCCGGACCGGCCGGCCGGCCTTTGTCATGGCACCGAACAAGACCCTGGCAGCGCAGCTTTATTCGGAATTCCGCGAGTTCTTTCCGGAAAATGCGGTCGAGTACTTCGTTTCCTATTACGACTATTACCAGCCTGAGGCCTACGTCCCGGCCCGCGACCTGTTCATCGAGAAAGACTCCAGCATCAACGAGCACATCGAGCAGATGCGGCTGTCGGCAACCAAGGCCATCCTGGAGCGCAGGGATTGCGTGATCGTGGCCACGGTGTCGGCCATCTATGGTATCGGCGACCCATCCGATTATCACGACATGATCCTGCACCTGAAGCAGGGCGAACGCTATGAGCAGCGTGCCATCATCAAGCGCCTGACCGAGATGCAGTACGAGCGCAATGAGATGGAGTTCAAGCGCGGCGTGTTCCGGGTCAAGGGCGACGTGATCGACATCTTCCCGGCCGAACATGCCGATCTGGCGGTGCGCCTGTCCATGTTCGACGAGGAGGTGGAATCGATCAAGCTGTTCGATCCATTGACTGGCCAGGTCCAGTCCAAGGTCGGCCGGTTCACCGTGTTCCCGTCCAGCCATTACGTCACGCCCAGGGCGACAACCTTGAGAGCAGTAGAGCAGATCAAGGCCGAGTTGCGCGAGCGGCTGGACTTCTTCTACGGCAACCAGAAACTGGTCGAAGCGCAGCGCATTGAGCAGCGCACCCGGTTCGACCTGGAGATGATGGAGCAGATGGGTTTCTGCAAGGGCATCGAAAATTACTCACGGCATTTTTCCGGGCGCAAGCCGGGCGATCCGCCGCCGACCCTGATCGACTACCTGCCCGAAGATACCCTGATGTTCCTGGACGAGTCGCATGTCACCGTGCCCCAGATCGGCGGCATGTACAAGGGTGACCGGGCGCGCAAGGAAAATCTGGTCGATTACGGTTTCCGGCTGCCTTCGGCACTGGACAACCGGCCGCTGCGCTTCGACGAGTTCGAAAAGATGATGCGCCAGACGGTGTTCGTCTCGGCCACGCCGGGGCCATATGAGCAGGACCATCAGGAACAGGTGGTCGAGCAACTGGTCCGCCCGACTGGCCTGGTCGACCCGACCATCATCATCCGGCCGGTCGGAACCCAGGTCGATGACCTGATGAGCGAGATCAGCTTGCGCACGGCCAAGGGCGAGCGGGTGATGGTCACCACCCTGACCAAGCGCATGTCCGAGCAACTCACCGATTACTACGACGAGCACGGCATCAAGGTCCGTTACCTGCATTCCGATATCGATACCGTGGAGCGGGTGGAGATCCTGCGTGATCTGCGGCTGGGTGTTTTTGATGTCCTGGTCGGCATTAACTTGTTACGGGAGGGCCTTGATATTCCAGAGGTTTCGCTAGTGGCCATCCTCGATGCCGACAAGGAGGGCTTTCTCCGCTCCGAGCGTTCGCTAATCCAGACCATCGGCCGTGCCGCACGTCATCTGAACGGCACCGCGATCCTCTACGCCGACAAGATCACCAACTCGATGCGCCGCGCCATCGACGAAACCGACCGCCGGCGCACCAAGCAGCTGGCGCACAACAAAGCGCATGGCATCGTGCCGAAAGGCGTGCAGAAGCGGATCAAGGACATCATCGACGGTGTCTACAACATGGAAGAGCAGCAGCAGGCGCTCAAGGCCGCTCAGGAACACGCCCACTACGCCTCGCTCGACGACAAGACCTTGACCAAGGAAATCAAGCGTATCGAGAAAGAGATGATGACCGCCGCCAAAAACCTCGAATTCGAACGCGCTGCCGAACTGCGCGATGAAATACACAACCTCAAGAAGCTGCTGTTCGGCGTCAACGAGAGCGACCCGATCTGATTGGCCGGTTCGGGCATGGTTATTGCTGAATCTTCGACCAATAGCGGTGGATTTTCCGGATTTGCCAGCCTGAAGCTTGGCCGAGCCGGATTTTCCTGCCGTAGCCCGGGCGGAATGGGTAAGGATTCCGGCAATAATTGCCGCATTACCTGCCACCGCCTTGGGAAAACCTCGTTTGGATTGGAGCCGCGATGAGCATCTCAAAAATCGGTTTTGACACCCCGCTAAGCCAGGGCTCGAAGTCATCGACCCTGTATCAGGCCCAGCAGGACTTCAACACCCTGTTTCAGGCTATGACCAACAACGATATCTCCGGCGCGCAACAGGCCTACGCCGCGATACAGCAACTTCAGCCCCAGGCATCGAACGCGCAGACCGGGACCAGCCAATCGGATCCGCTGACGACCGTGAAATCGGACTGGGCGTCACTCGGTCAGGCCCTGCAGTCGGGCAGCCTGACCTCGGCCCAGCAGGCCTTTACCCAGTTGGGACAGGATGCCCTGGCCGTGCAGCAGGCCCGTCATCAACAGGTAATTGCCAGCACCTCGGCGCTCAAGAATGACGTCCAGTCTATCGATCAGGCGCTGAAATCAGGCGATACCACTTCCGCCCAGAAACTACTGGCACAGCTGGAGCAGAACCTGCAGAACTCCCGCCTGGGCTTCGGTCATCACCACCATCACTCAGCGGTGCAATCCAGTCAGCCCGCCACGTCCACGACGGATACCAGTGCAAGCACTTCCGGCACCACGCCTGCCTGATTCCAAGCTCACGGGGGGCTGATTACCCCTCGTCGCTCTGATCGCCTA
>JBBIJC010000039.1:0-21520 GCA_037446165.1 Hydrogenophilales bacterium
TCGAGCAGGATGACCACGTCCTTCTTGTGCTCGACCAGGCGCTTGGCCTTCTCGATCACCATCTCGGCGACCTGGACGTGACGGCTGGCCGGTTCGTCGAAGGTGGAGGCAACCACTTCGCCGCGCACGGTGCGGCTCATCTCGGTCACTTCTTCCGGACGCTCGTCGATCAAGAGAACGATCAGTACGGCATCGGGATGGTTGGCGGTAATCGAGTGGGCGATGTGCTGCATCATCACCGTCTTGCCGGTCTTGGGCGGGGCGACGATCAGGCCGCGCGAGCCTTTGCCGATTGGGGCGACGATGTCGATGATGCGCCCGGTCATGTTCTCTTCAGCCTTGATGTCCCGTTCCAGGATGAATCGATCATTGGGGAACAGCGGAGTCAGGTTCTCGAACAGGATCTTGTGCTTGAGCACTTCCGGCGACTCGCCGTTGACCTTGTCCAGCTTGGTGATGGCGAAGTAACGCTCGCCATCCTTGGGGGTGCGGATCTCGCCTTCGATGGTGTCGCCGGTATGCAGGTTGAAGCGGCGGATCTGCGAGGGCGAGATGTAGATGTCGTCCGGGCTGGCCAGGTAGGAGGTGTCCGCCGAACGCAGAAAACCGAATCCGTCCGGCAGGATTTCCAGCGCTCCATCGCCGTTGATGGTTTCACCCTTTTTCGCCTTGCTTTTGAGCAGGGCGAAGATCAGTTCCTGCTTGCGCATGCGGTTGGCGTTCTCGATGCCGTTGGCTTCGGCCATTTCGAGAAGCTGGCTGACGTGGAGTTGTTTTAGCTCGGATAAATGCATGGTTGTCGATTTTATGGGTGAAGCAGCGCCGGAATAGGCTCGGAGGAATGGGGTCAGAAGCGGAAGAAGTGCCCGGCAGAACGGCCGGGCACGGGAAGACTAGCGAAGTTTAGATGTTGCTGTCAACAAAAGCCGTCAACTGGGACTTGGACAATGCACCGACCTTGGTCGCTTCGACATTGCCGTTCTTGAACAACATCAGGGTGGGAATGCCGCGGATGCCGTACTTGGGCGGCGTTTGCTGGTTCTCGTCGATGTTCAGCTTGCAGACCTTGAGACGGCCCGAGTACTCCTTGGACACTTCGTCCAGAATGGGGGAGATCATCTTGCAGGGACCGCACCAGTCGGCCCAGTAGTCCACCAGCACGGGGGTGGGGGATTGCAGGACTTCCTGTTCAAAGGTGTCGTCCGTGACGTAATGGATGTGCTCACTCATGTGTGGAACCTCGTGTGGATGAGATAGGGCGTCGGGGCAGGCGGCGCATTGGCCAAACCGGAAAACGTAGCTATGCTAGCGAAAAAGCATCCGACTGGAAAGCATATGACTTACGTAGTAACCGAGAACTGCATTCAATGCAAATTCACAGACTGTGTCGATGTTTGCCCTGTGGACTGTTTTCATGAGGGCCCGAACTTCCTGGTGATCGATCCCGAGGAGTGTATCGACTGCACCCTGTGTGTGGCAGAATGCCCGGCCGAAGCGATTTTTGCTGAGGACGACGTGCCCGAAGGTCAGCGTGCCTATATTGCATTCAATGCGGAACTGGCCAAGATCTGGCCTGGCATTGTTGAAAAGAGGCCGCCCCTGCCCGATGCCGAGGCCTGGAATGGCAAGCCCGGCAAGGGCGATCTGCTCAAGCGCTAGCGGGTGTTATTGCCTGGCGCAGGACCTCGTCCTGCACCGGTACGGGCAAGGCGGCGTCGATCCGAAAGCGTTGCTTCACCTTGTCCAGAGCGGACTGATGCGCGGGGTCGTACAACACCACAATCTTCACCTCGGGCATCGACTGCAACGTCGCCAGCAGCGACTCCAGGTTGCTCACCCGGTCCCGGAAATCAGGCTGGAAATAAAAATCCGCCACGACCACCTCAGGCCGGTTCTTGCGCAGCCAGGCGATGGCCTTGCGCACGGCAAATTCGTTTTGCACATGAAAACCCAGTGACTCATATACGGCACGTAGCCGGTTGTGGGCCAGGAATTCGACGACCGCGAGCAGGCTCGGTTGTTCTGTCATGTTTGCACCAAAAAGAAGGGGGCGCGCGGCCCCCTTCGTCATGCCGATGGCTGGAATTACAGCTTTTCGGCGTTCTTGGCCAGATACTCGGCCACCCCCTCGGTAGAGGCCTTCATGCCTTCGTCACCCTGCTTCCATCCGGCCGGGCAGACTTCGCCATGGGCTTCGACAAATTGCAGTGCATCGACCGTGCGGATCATTTCATCGATATTCCGGCCCAGGGGCAGGTCGTTGACCACCTGGTGGCGGACGACGCCGTGCTTGTCGATCAGGAAGGAGCCGCGGAAGGCGACGCCGGCGTCGGCCTCGACATCATAGGCCTTGCAGATCTCGTGCTTGATGTCGGCCACCATGGGGTAGCCAACCTTGCCGATGCCACCCTGGTTGATCGGGGTGTTCTTCCAGGCCAGGTGGGTGAAGTGGGAGTCGATGGAGACGCCGATCACTTCCACGTTGCGCTTGGTGAACTCGGCCAGGCGGTGGTCGAAGGCGATCAGTTCGGACGGGCAGACGAAGGTGAAATCGAGCGGCCAGAAAAAGATCACTGCGTACTTGTCCTTGATGTGGGCGGACAGGTTGAAGTTTTCGTTGAAGTCGTTATCGCCCATGACGGCGACAGCGTTGAAATCGGGTGCTTGCTTGCCAACCAGAACAGCCATTTTGTATTCCTCTAGATTGAATTGAATGAAAAACCGATTTCCCTCCCCCTCGATCAGGTCACCGGATAGCCAAGTAATTTACTAGACATTTATGAAGAAATGAACCTTTGGGAGGCGGTCAGGCCGCCTTCTTGCGCCGCACCGGTTTTTTGGCGGGGCCTTTTTCGATCTTGGCGGCGAGCAGGGCCAGTGCTTCATCGAGGGTGATCGTGTCTGGAGTCATCTCCTTGGGCAGCGTGGCATTGACCTTGCCATGGCTGACGTAAGGGCCGTAGCGGCCATCCTTGACCATGATCGGCTTGCTGTCCTCAGGGTGCTTGCCGACTTCCCGCCCGGGGTCGCCACCGCCACGTCCGACTGCCGGCGCGGAGAGCACCTCGACTGCCTGGGCCAGATCGATGGTGTAGACGTCATATTGCTTGGGAATCGACTTGAACTTGGCATCGTGCAACAGGTACGGGCCAAAGCGGCCGATGTTGGCGACGATGGGCAGCCCGGTGGTCGGGTTATGCCCCACTTCCCTCGGCAGCGAGAGCAGGACCAGAGCCTGGGCCAGATCAGCCGATTCGACCGGCCGGTCTTTTGGCCAGGACGCACGTCGAGGCTTGGGCGCTTTTTTCTCGGTCGGCATGTCGCCGACCTGCACGTACCAGCCGAAGCGGCCGTTGAGCAGCTTGATGGGTAGCCCGGTGGCCGGATCGGGGCCGAGGATGACATCTTCGCCGGGCGCCGGCTGGTCGCCATAGGGCCGGGTGTAATCGCACTCGGGATAGCCGGAACAGCCGATGAACAGACCGCGCTTGCTGGACTGGAGCAGCAGGGGTTTGCCACATTTCGGGCAGGACTCTTCGACCGGGCAGCCACGTTCGACCTTGGCCTTGGCGTCGAGTTGGCCGGAGAACTGTCCCCAGAACTCGTCCATGACTGGAATCCACTCGCGTTCGCCGTTGGAGATGTCGTCCAGTTCGTCTTCAAAATGCGCGGTGAAGTCGTAATCCACGTAGTCGTGAAAGTGCCTGGTCAGGAAGCAGTTGACCAGCCGGCCCATGGGCGTGGGCTGGAAGCGCTTCTTCTCCAGCACCACGTATTCGCGGTCCTGCAGGGTCGAGATGATGCTGGCGTAGGTCGAGGGCCGGCCGATGCCGTATTCCTCCAGGGTCTTGACCAGGCTAGCCTCGGAGTAGCGTGGCGGCGGCTGGGTGAAATGTTGTTCGCCGAACAGCTTGTCCACAGGCACGGCTTCGCCTTCGCTCAATGAAGGCAGCTTGGCCTCGTCCTCGGCGTCGGTCGGTTCGTCCTCGTCTTCCTTGTAGACCGCCAGGAAGCCCGGGAAGGCCACGGTCTGGCCATTGGCCCGGAACAGGTTGTTAGGAGCGCCGACGGCAATGTCCACGGCCACGGTGTCGAGTTCGGCCGGGGCCATCTGGCTGGCCAGGGCGCGCTTCCAGATCATCTCGTAGAGCCGGAATTGATCGTGGCTGAGATGCTCCTTCAGGCTGTCCGGCGTACGCGCAATGGCCGTGGGCCGGATCGCCTCGTGTGCCTCCTGGGCGTTCTTGGCCTTGCTTCGGTAGACCACCGGTTTGGCCGGCAGATAGTCGGCCGCAAAGGTGGTGCTGATGTAGCTGCGGATATCTGCGATGGCTTCCTGGGACAGGTTTACCGAGTCGGTCCGCATATAGGTGATGAGACCAACCGTGCCCTTGCCGGTGTCGACGCCTTCATAAAGCTGTTGCGCGGTACGCATGGCCCGTTCGGAAGAGAAGCCGAGCTTGCGCACGGCCTCCTGTTGCAGGGTGGAGGTGGTGAACGGCGCGGCCGGCTGACGCTGGCGGCGCTTCTTCTCCACCTTGACCACGGTGCCTTCATGGGCGGCCTGCAGGGCGGCGATGACCTCGTTGCTGCGCGTCTCGGTCTCGATCGTGAATTGCTGGATCTTTTCGCCATCGAACTGGGTCAGCCGGGCGCCGAACTTCTGCTTGCCCTTGTGGCTGTCCAGATGCAAGGTCCAGTATTCGCGGGCCTTGAACCGCTCGATCTCGTCCTCGCGTTCGGCGATCAGGCGGAGTGCGGGACTCTGCACCCGACCGGCGGACAGGCCGGGGCTGATCTTCTTCCAGAGCAGGGGCGACAGGTTGAAACCGACAAGATAGTCCAGCGCGCGCCGGGCCTGTTGGGCGTTGACCAGTGCCATGGCTACGTCGCGCGGATTGGCGACAGCTTCTTTCACTGCGCGTTCGGTGATCTCGTAGAACACCACCCGCCGGGTCGGTTTGCTGTCCAGCAGCTTGCGGGCATTGAGGATTTCCATCAAATGCCAGGCAATGGCCTCGCCTTCACGATCCGGGTCGGTTGCGATCAGGACTTCGCTGGCCTTCTTCACCGCCTTGGCGATGGCCTCGACGTGTTTGGCGTTGCGCTCGATCAACTCATACTTCATGGCGAAACCATGCTCGGTATCGACCGAGCCGGTCTTGGGCGTCAGGTCGCGGACGTGGCCATAGCTGGCCAATACCTCAAAGTCGTCTCCGAGATATTTCTTCAGCGTTTTCGCCTTGGACGGCGATTCGACGATCAGCAGGCGCATGAACGGGCTTTAGTGGTAAGTGGGCGTGAAGTCTTCGCCGGCGCGCACCAGGTCTTCCAGCCAGAGCGCGTCGCCTGGGCCATGGAGCCGGGAAATGGCCAGCAGGGTGATCCACTTGACCTTTTCGGCCGGGACTTCTGTGTCTTCCAGGGCCAGGGCCTGGTCGATCACCCATTCCCTTGCCTGGGGCGGCAGCAGGCCAGCGGTTTCCAGATGGGTCAGGAAGCCGATGCCTTCCGGATCGAGCCGGCGCCATTCATCGTCGGTATAGCAGCGCATGCCCTGGCTGACCGGGGCATCGGGATCGATGTCGAGCGTTTCCAGGGCATGGAGCCAGGTCAGCGCGCGGTCGATGTCGTCGGCTTCGAAGCCGACAGCAGCGAGCTTGCGCGACAGGGTTTCCTCGTCTGGGTAGAGGTCGGTCACCAGATAGTTGTCATAGAGATAGAGCAGGATATCGAACATTTTTCAGTAGATTCGTTGATAAAGACCACCTGGCAGCACCGCTACCCGGCCCTCCATCTCGTGCGTAAAAAGCATGGCCGAAAGGTTATCCACCGTCAAGCGACTGCGCAGGGCCAGTTCGTCCAGACTAACCGGATCCGTGCCCATCTGCTCGAGAACCGGATCGGCAACAGGCTGTTCGGACGTGCTCCGGTTAACCAGTTCGAGTGCCCAGGGCAGGTTGAGTTCCTCAAGAATGTCGGCGGCCGACTCGACCAGTTTGGCGCCCTGCTTGATTAGCTGATGGCAGCCTTTGGCGAGCGGTGAGTGAATCGAGCCGGGTATAGCGAACACGTCGCGGCCCTGCTCGGCGGCCAGGCGTGCGGTAATCAGTGAACCGGACTGAGGCGCTGCCTCGACCACCAGCACGCCGATCGACAGACCGCTGATCAGGCGGTTGCGCCGCGGAAAGTGTCCCGGTCGCGGGGGCGTGCCCAGGGGAAATTCGGAGACCAGCGCACCGCCGGCCGCCAGTCGATGTGCCAGGTCCCTGTTCCTGGCTGGATAGACCCGGTCCAGGCCGGTACCGACCACCGCCAGCCCGGTTCCGTTGCCGGCCAACCCGCCTTCGTGGGCTTCGGTATCGATGCCTTCGGCCAGGCCGCTGACGATGGTCAAACCGGCTTCGGCCAGGGCCTGGCTGAACGCTCGCGCATCCCTTTTTCCCTGTGCTGTGGCGTTGCGGCTGCCGACGATGGCCAGCATCGGGCGCTGCAGGGCGCTACGCTGGCCTTTTACGTACAACCAGGCTGGCGCACCCGGCATATTGCGTAGGGTGGCCGGATAATCAGGCTCGTTCCAGGTGATCAGGTGGGCATCCGGCGTTGCCAGCCAGGCCAGGGTTTCCTGATGGTCGGCCGGGTCGATGGGCTGGCCAAGGTGCTCGGCGATCTTGTCGTCCACCACCGATTTAAGCTTACTGGCGGGCGCGGAGAAAATACTGGCTGGCTCGTTGAACTGAGCCAGCAGACGGTGGGCGGTGTCCGGCCCCAGCCCCGGGATCGCCTCCAGGGCGAGCCAGTAGAGGGCGTCGGCCGGAGCAGTCAAGGATTCTTGACGGTATCGAGCAGATAGATCGGGCTGGCCGAGTCCATGACCAGGCCATAGGCTACGCGGTCAAACACCCGGTAGATCAGGATGTGGCCCACCTGCTGATCGGGCAGCTTGACATACTCCTGCCGGCAATCGGTGGTGAAGGCATCTTTGGTGTCGACAGGCTCGCCGGCCGTGACCTGTTTGCCGGGTTTGAGACAGGCAATATCCAGGCCGGACCAGTCGCTGCTGACACGTTCCTTGTTGCTGTCGATATAACCACTCTTGGGGCTATATGAGGCAAGTTTGCTGGCGTTCGGATCGTGGCCGACTGCCCGGCCGCTTTCGTAGACCGCCAGAACATGACCTTGCTCCAACCCGTCTGTCCGGCCCCTGTTGATAATGACGGTCCAGTACTTGCCAGCAGACTGGCTGCCGCCATATGCCGAGATGATCTTGCCCTCAATCTGCTTGTCCGGTGCGCGTGGGATGAAATCCACGGCACCGGTTTCCGAGACCGGAATGAGCAAATCGCCAGCCTGAACCTCCCGGTCCACACTGGTAATTGAAAGCGTGGAGGGAGCGCCCGTGGTCAGGGTCTTGGCGTCACCTACATAGGCCAATTCGCGTGCAATTTCCTGGCCTGAGTCGGGGTCCTTGAGCGCCTTGCCGACCCGAACGATATTCCACTTGCCGCTATCAATCAGGATGCCGGTCGCGTAGACCCGGTCGCCCAGGCTCATCAGGGTCCGCTCATCTGCTGAGCCGACCAGGACCGGTGCCGTGGCCAGCATGCTTACGCTGGCCACCAGGGGGTGTTGCAGAAATCCCTCGATCGCGGCGTAGGGAATCGTGGGGATCGCTTCCTTGGCATCGGGAATGGCCTCGGCATGGATCGTGGGCGAGAGCTTGACCGTTGCCACGACAGAGAGCCTGGGGCCTTGCGGGGTCATGATCAGGTAAATGACATCACCCGGATAGATCCAGTGCGGATTCTTGATCTCGGCCTTGTTGTATTGCCAGAGTTCCGGCCATTTCCAGGGTGACTTGAGGAACTTGGCGGAAATGTCCCAAAGGGTGTCGCCCTTGACGACCACGTGCCTGTCCGGCGCATCGGCCCTAAGCTGTACGGTATCGGCCGCTGCCGCGAATGATGCGGCGAGCAGGGCGATCAAAGCCAGTTTGCGCATGATCCTGCCTCTGATTTGGTTGAGTGGTAAGTAAATTTTATAATTCAATCAGGTACTAACTTAAACCAATTTCTCAAAATTTGCATCCATGTAAGGTTAACCAATGGCCTTGTTGAAAATTTTGCAGTATCCGGACGCACGTCTGCATACGGTTGCGAAGCCGGTGGCGGAGGTGAATGACGAGATTCGTCAACTGGCCGCGGATATGGCGGAAACCATGTATGCCGCACCCGGCATCGGGCTGGCCGCAACCCAGGTCGACCGGCATATCCGCATGCTGGTGGTCGACACCAGCGAAGAGAAAAATGCGCTCGGGGTATTCATCAATCCAGTCATCCTGGAAAGAGACGGCGAAACAGTCTACGAGGAAGGCTGCCTGTCGGTTCCCGGCATCTATGAGAAGGTCACCCGCGCCGAGCATATCCGGGTGCGCGCACAGAATACCGAGGGCCAGCCGTTCGAACTGGAGGCGGACGGCCTGCTCGCCATCTGTCTCCAGCACGAGATCGATCATCTGGATGGCAAGGTGTTTGTCGAGTATCTGTCGCGTCTGAAGCAGGAGCGGATCAGGACCAAGCTGGTCAAGCAGCAGCGGGAGATCATGTGAGGCTGGCTTTTGCCGGTACCCCGGAGTTTGCCGCCCGGGCCCTGGCGGCGCTGATCGCCGCCGGCCACGATATCCCGCTGGTGCTGACCCAACCGGACCGGCCGGCTGGGCGTGGCATGAAGCTGAAGCAGAGCCCGGTCAAGGAACTGGCCCTGGCCCATGGCCTGACGGTTGCCCAGCCGGAAAACCTGAAGACGCCGGAATCACGCCAGGCCATCGTCGAGGCCGAGCCCGAGGTCATGATAGTGGCCGCCTACGGCCTGATCCTGCCCCAGACCGCGCTCGACATACCCCGGCTGGGCTGCATCAACATCCATGCCTCGCTGCTGCCCCGCTGGCGTGGCGCGGCGCCGATCCAGCGGGCCATAGAGGCCGGTGATGCAGAAACTGGCATCACCCTGATGCAGATGGACAAGGGGCTGGATACGGGCGCGATGCTCAGCCGCCACCCGCTGCCCATCGGACCGGACGACACTGCGGCCAGCCTGCATGACAAGCTGGCTGAACTGGGCGCTTCGGCAATTGTGGGCCTGTTGCCCGGACTGGCCGAAACCCATCCCGTGCATCAGGAAGACCGCCTGGCGACCTATGCCGTCAAGATCAGCAAGGGCGAGGCGGCTATCGACTGGACCCTGTCGGCCACTATATTGGATCGGCGTATCCGCGCCTTCAATCCGTTCCCGGGCGCGGTGACGACATTTCTGGGCGAGCCGCTGAAAATTTGGCTGGCTCGACCCGTTGCCGGCCTGGGTCAGCCAGGCGAGATCGTAACCGTCGATCCACTGCGGGTGGCCTGCGGCGAAGGTGTGCTGGAGCTGGCGGAGGTGCAGAAGGCGGGCGGCAAACGTCTGCCGACGGCCGCCTATGTGGCGGGCAACCCGGTCGCGCTGGGCCAGCACATGAGCTGATTGTTTTTTTCTGGGTGGCCCATACTTTATGCGGCAGTTGTATTGATTTCATGGAGTACCGACATGCTGAATAACTGGTTCAAGACTACCCTGCTGATGGCCGCCATCATGGCCCTGTTCGGCGTGGTCGGCATGCTGCTGGGCGGAGCCAAGGGTATGCTGCTGGCGCTGCTGCTGGGCGGTGCGATGAACGTCTGGGCCTACTGGAACTCGGACAAGATGGTCCTGCGCCAGTACAACGCGCAGGAGGTGGACGCCCATAGCGGCGGCGAGTACTACGCCATCGTCAAGGACCTGGCGCAGCGGGCCGGCCTGCCCATGCCCAAGGTCTACATCATCGACGAGGCCCAGCCCAATGCCTTTGCCACCGGCCGCAATCCGGAGCACGCCGCCGTGGCCGCCACGCGCGGGATTCTGAGCCTGCTCAGCACGCGCGAACTGCGCGGCGTGATGGCGCACGAGCTGGCTCACGTCAAGCATCGCGACATCCTGACCTCGACCATTTCCGCCACCGTAGCCGGCGCCATTTCCACCCTGGCCCAGTTCGGCATGTTGTTCGGCGGCGGCGACCGCGAGCGGCCGAATATCGTGGTCCAGCTGGCGGTCATGATCCTGGCCCCCCTGGCCGCGATGTTGATCCAGATGGCCATCTCCCGCTCCCGCGAATTCGGCGCGGATCGGGGCGGTGCCGAGATTTCGGGCGACCCGGAGTCCCTGGCAAGCGCCCTGCGCCGGATCGAGTCCTATGCCCAGGGCACGCCGATGGCGCCCGCCGAAATGCATCCCGAGACGGCCCAGATGATGATCATCAACCCGCTTTCCGGCGGCGATCTGACTGGCCTGTTTCGTACCCATCCGGCGACCGAGGAGCGGGTCAGCCGGCTTCTGGCCATGGCCAAGCGCGGCGCCTGAGTGGCCGCGCCGTCACGCTCCGGACCCGCCACGGCGAGGCAGCTGGCCGCCGAACTGGTCAATGCGGTCCTGCTCCAGGGTCGCAGCCTGACAGCCGCGCTCGATGCGGCGCGAGCCCATGTGGATGGCCGCATCCTGGCCGATGCCCAGGACCTGAGCTACGGTGTCATGCGCTATCTGGGCCGGTTGCGGTTCTTTCTGGGTAGCTTGACTGACCGGCCCCTGAATCCTCCCGAATTGACCGGCGTGCTGCTGGTTGCGTTGTATGAGCTGGATGGCCGCGATACGCCGGCCTATGCGGCGGTCAACGAAGCGGTGGAACTGACTGCCCGGCAATACCCGCGGGCCAAGGGTTTTGCCAACGCGGTGCTGCGCAGTTTCATGCGTGGCCGGATCGGCTTGAAAGCGGCCGCCGAACAGGACCTGGAGGCACACTGGAACTTTCCCGCCTGGTGGATCGTCAAGGTCCAGCACCACTACCCGGACGACTGGGTGCCGATTTTGACGGCGATGAATGCCCATCCGCCCATGACCCTCCGGGTCAATGCCCGGCGCACCACGGCTGGCGCCTATCTCGATCTGCTGGCGCAAGCCGGGCTGGCCTGCCGGCAAGTCGGCGCCATGGCCTTGACCCTTGAGCAGCCGGTGCGGGTGAGCGAGCTGCCTGGGTTTGCTGACGGACTGGTCTCGGTGCAGGACCTGGGCGCGCAATATGCCGCAGAACTGCTCGATTGCGCCGACGGCATGCGGGTGCTGGACGCCTGCGCCGCGCCCGGCGGCAAGACCGCCCATCTGCTGGAACGGCACCCGCTTGATCTGCTCGCCCTGGATCAGGATGGTGGCCGTCTGCAGCGCGTCTCGGACACGCTGCGCCGACTGGGGCTGGAAGCCAGGGTCCAGGCCGGCGATGTCGGCCGGCCTGAAACCTGGTGGGATGGCAGGCCATTCGACCGGATTCTGCTCGACGCACCCTGTACCGCCTCGGGCGTGGCACGGCGTCACCCGGACGGGAAATGGCTGAAACGTTGTGAAGATGTGACCTCGTTGGCAAGTCAGCAGGCGCGCCTGCTGGATGCCGTTTGGCCGCTGCTTGGCCAAGGTGGTAAATTGCTTTACGCGACCTGCAGCGTTTTCCCCGAGGAAAATACGGATCAGATCGCAACCTTCCTGGCCCGGCATCCTGATGCCAGGCCGGAACCGACCAGGTTGCCGGACGGGCAGGCTGGGCAGCTACTACCAAACGGCGACCACGACGGCTTTTTCTATGCCTCCATTGTCAAGGCGTGACTTTCTTCGACTGACCTGTGCTGCTGCCCTGGCGATGAGCGCGTTCGGTGCACGGGCAGAGGATTTGCTGCGCCTGCGTGAGGTCGAGTTGCAGTTGCGTGGCGAATACTATGTTCTGCTCGGCGATTATCTGGTCGAGTTCACCCCGACCCTGGAAGACGCCCTGCAAAAGGGTATCAGTTTCTCCTTCATCCAGGCCTTCGAGTGCGAGCGGCCGCGCGATTACTGGTTCGCCGAGAGCATAGCCGTGCTCCATCGTGTCCGGCAGCTGAGCTACAACGCGCTGCTGCGCCAGTATCAGCTGCAAACCGGCACGGTGCATGAATCGTTCGACAACTTGAACGAGGCGATGCGCGCACTGGGCAGTTTGACCGACTGGCCGGTGCTGGAACGCAAACAGATCAACCGGAAGCAGCTATATCAGGCCCGGGTGCGGATGTACCTGGACGCTTCCAAGCTGCCCAAACCGCTACAGCTGAATGCCATCGCCTCGGAACGCTGGGACATGGATTCGGGTTGGCGGGAGTGGTCGTTCAAGCCGTAGCCGGTCCTGAACCAGGCGCATGCTCTATCTCGCATTCGGCAGTCTGATTCTCGGCACCGCACTGGTCGGCCTGCTCGCCTTTTCGGCGGATAACTCGGGTTTCTTCGCAGCACACTTTCCCATTCTGGTCGGCGTGGCCAGCGTGGCGACCCTGGCCTTGGTCGGCCTGTTCGTGTATCAGGTCTACTCCCTCTGGCGACGCATCCAGGCCGGGGTGTTCGGCGCCCGACTGACTGCGCGCATGTTCTGGATCTTCGGTCTGATGGCATTGCTGCCCGGGCTGGTGGTGTATGCCCTGTCGGTTCAGTTCCTGGTCAATTCGATCGAGTCCTGGTTCGACGTGCGCATGGAGCAGGCCCTGGAAAGCGGCCTGTCGCTCGGCCAGTCTGCCCTGGGCAATCTGGAAAGCGATCTGGTCAAGAAGGCCGAGGGCATGGCCTTGCGACTGTCCGAATTGCCGGTCGAGAAGCAGAACTTCGTGCTCAATGACTTGCGCGAATCCGGAGGCGTCCAGGAAGTCGGACTGTTCGATACCGGCGGCCGCCTGCTCGGCTTCGCCTCTTCCGACAAAATGGTGCTGACGCCGCGCAAACCGGACCGCGCCGCCCTTTGGCAGGCCAAGCTGCAGCAGCCCTGGTCGCGCACCGAGCAGGGCGAGGACGGTCACTCGCTGCTCGTCCGGGCGGTGGTGCCGGTGAACCTGATCAGCCTGACCGAGAGCATGCGCATCCTAGAAGTGGCCCAGCCGGTATCGGCCAAGCTGGCCGAGGATGCGCAAAGCGTCGAAAAGGCGCATCGCGACTACCAGGAGCTGGCGGTTTCGCGTCTGGGCCTGAAACGTCTCTATGGGCTATCCCTGACCATCGCCCTGGCCCTGTCACTCTTTTCCGCCCTGTCGCTGGCCTACATCCTGTCCGAACGGCTGGCTGCGCCACTGCGTGTCCTGGCCCGAGGTACCCGCGCCGTGGCCCGGGGCGACTTCTCCCAGGTCAGCCAGATTCATTCCCGCGACGAGCTGGGCATGCTCACCCAGTCGTTCAACCGGATGACCCAGCAGCTGTCCGAGGCGCGGACTTCGGCCCAGGACAATCAGGACAAGTTGCTGGAGGCCAAGGTCTATCTGGAAAGCATACTAGGCAGCGTCAATACCGGAGTGATCACCCTGGACGGCGAGCTCAAGGTCCGTCTGGTCAATCCGGCGGCCGCGACCCTGCTCGGCTCGTCGCGTGATGCGCTGGAAGGACATGTCCTGGACGCATGGGGCGAGGCGGGGGATGGTCTGCATCATTTCGCCGTGGCAATGGCCCATCATTTCCGGGAAGCGGCGGGCCAGCGCTGGCAGGAGCAGGTGGAAATGGTCACCCCCTCCGGCGCGCGCACCCTGCTGGCCCGCGGCACGCCGCTGGTGGCCGGCGGGGCGGCGGATTACGCCCTGGTGCTCGACGACGTCTCCATGCTCATCCAGGCCCAGCGCGATGCCGCCTGGGGTGAGGTGGCACGCCGTCTGGCCCACGAGATCAAGAATCCGCTGACCCCGATCCAGCTCTCGGCCGAGCGTTTGCAGATGAAGCTGGTCGATCAGCTGGATGAGCGCTCGCAGCAGATTCTGACCCGCGCCACCGGCACCATCGTCGACCAGGTCGCGGCCATGAAGTCGCTGGTCGACGCCTTCGCCGAATACGCCCGCACGCCTTCGCTGCAGGCCCAGGCGCTCGACCTCAATGCCTTTGTCCTCGACGTGCTGGCGCTGTACGAGCATCACACTCCGATCAGTACCGATCTGGAGTCCGGTCTGCCCAGGGTGTGGGGCGATCCCGCGTTGCTCAGGCAGGTGCTGGTCAATCTGATCAAGAACGCCGAGGAGTCGCTGGTGGATAATGCGGCACCGAGTATCATGGTCAGGACCTATAACGCAGCTGAGGCAGTAAGCTTCTGCGTGGAGGATAATGGCCCAGGTTTTCCGGAGTCGTTGATGAGCAGACTGTTCGAGCCGTATGCATCGACCAAGCCCAAGGGGACGGGGTTGGGTCTGGCCATCGTCAAGAAGATCGTTGAGGAACATCATGGCAGCATCGAAGTGCGCAACCTGACGCCTCATGGCGCTGCGGTTTGCGTCACGCTGTCGATCGTGGGGGACAGGCATGAGTGAAATCCTGGTGGTGGATGACGAACCGGGCATCCGCGACCTTCTCAGAGAGATACTGGAAGAGGAAGGTTACGAAGTCAGGCTGGCCGAAAACGGCGAGCAGGCGCGTTCTGCGCTGCTCGATAAAACGCCCGATCTGGTCCTGCTCGATATCTGGATGCCGGATGTCGATGGGCTGACGCTGCTCAAGGAGTGGGCGGCGGAAGGCCAGCTCGCCATGCCGGTGGTCATGATGTCCGGTCACGGCACCATCCATACTGCCGTGGAAGCGACCCGGCTCGGCGCCTATGACTTTCTGGAAAAGCCGGTGCCATACAAGAAATTGCTGCAGACGGTGGAGCGGGCGCTGAACGCGCGTCAGGTGCGCACTGCGCCGCCCGCCAGCCTGGAGCGGCTGGGTAGCGGCGAGGTGGTGCGCCTGCTGGCGCAGCGCCTGCGTCAGGCGGGTCATTCGGGGTCGACCATCTTGCTGACCGGCGAACCCGGGGTCGGGGCCGAACTTTGCGCCCGATTTCTCCATGTGCCGGATACGCCCTGGGTGGCCCCCGAAGACTTAGGCGCGCTGGTCGAGCAGCCACTGGACTGGCTGACCGAAGCGAAGGGGGGAACCCTGTTCTTCGGCGAGATCGGGCATCTCACCACGCTTCAGCAGAAGGGCTTGCTGCTGCTGATCGGCCGGCATAAGGAATTCGCTGTGAATCTGATCTGCGCCAGCAGTGAGAATCTGGCCAGCAAGGCCCTGGCCGGGGCGTATTCGCGAGACCTGTACAACGTGCTGGCCCAGGTCGCGGTGCGGGTGCCGCCCCTGCGCGAACATCGCGAGGACGTGCCGGCCCTGGCGGTGCGGGCGCTGACCGAGAGCCTGGCCCGGATCGGGCTGGGCGAGAAGCTTTTTTCCGAGGCCGCACTGGATCGGCTCGCACGGCACGACTGGCCGGGCAATCTGGACGAACTGAACGGCGTGGTCAGCAACCTGGCCATGACCGTTCTGGCCGATCAGGTCGAGCTCAAGGACGTGGAGGCACTACTCGGCGGCGGCGCGCAGATGGATGGCGGGGCCCTGGCAGAGTTGTTCGCGCTGCCGCTCAAGGACGCGCGCGACGCCTTCGAACGCGCCTATCTCGAAGCGGTGTTGCGCGAATGCGGCAGCATGTCCAGGGCGGCGGAACGCTCCGGCCTGGAACGAACCCATTTGTACCGGAAGCTAAAACAGCTGGGTGTTAAATCACCGACCCGAAGCGACAACGGCTGATCGCCGCCAAGTCCTGACCTGAACCTATGAAAATCATCATTCTCGGCGCCGGCCAGGTCGGCGCCAATCTGGCCAGCAGCCTGGTCTCCGAGGCCAACGACATTACCGTGGTCGATGTCGACGACAGCAAACTGGCCATCCTGCAGGACCGCTATGACCTGCGCACGGTCTGCGGCCAGGCATCTTATCCGTCGATCCTGGAGCAGGCTGGGGCGGCCGATGCCGACATGCTGGTGGCGGTCACCCAGAATGACGAAACCAATATGGTGGCTTGCAAACTGGCGGCCACGCTGTTCAATGTCCCGACCAAGATCGCGCGCATCCGGTCTCAGGACTATATGCAGCACGAAACGCTGTTTTCAGCCGAAAACATGGCCGTAGACTTCGTCATCAGCCCGGAAAAGGAGGTGACCGGCTATCTGCGCCGGCTGATTGACTACCCCGAGGCCCTGCAGGTGGTCGACTTCGCCGAGGGCCGTATCCGGCTGGTCGCGGTGAAGGCCCATGGCGGATTTCTGGTGGGTCACGAACTGCGCGAGCTGCGTGAACACATGCGTTCCCATTTTCGCGAGTCCGACAACAAGAAGCTGCGCGAACTGGATGCACGGGTCGCCGCCATCTTCCGCCATGGCCAGGCCATGGTTCCGCAAGGCAGCACCATCATCCAGGATGGCGACGAGATCTTTTTCCTCGCCGCCACTGAGCATATCCGGGCGGTCATGAAGGAAATGCGCCGCACCGATCGATCCGTCCGCCGGGTGATGATCGCCGGCGGCGGCAACATCGGCAGCCGCCTGGCCGCCGAGCTGGAAGGCGACTATCAGGTCAAGCTGATCGACCACAACAAGAAGAGCGCCCAGGCCTTGGCCGAACGCCTGCAACGCACTCTGGTGCTGGTCGGCGACGTCACCGACGAGGATCTGCTGCAACAGGAAAACGTCGAGGACATGGATGTCTTCTGCTCCCTGACCAACGACGACGAGAACAACATCATGTCGGCCTTACTGGCGAAACGGATGGGGGCGAAAAAGGTCATCGCCCTGATCAACCGCAGCAGCTACGTCGACCTGTTGCAGGGCGGCGAGATCGATGTGGCGCTTTCCCCCGCCCAGGCCACCATCGGGCCGCTGCTGACCCATATCCGCCATGGCGACATGGCGGTCGTGCACAGCCTCCGGCGCGGCGCGGCCGAGGCCATGGAAGCGGTGGTGCATGGCGATGCCAAGACCTCCAAGCTGATCGGCCGGACCATCGAACAGATCGGCCTGCCGGAGGGCGTTTCCATTGGCGCTATCGCGCGCGGCGAACTGGTCATCATCGCCCACCACGATACCCTGATCGAACCTGAGGACCACCTCATCCTGTTCGTGCCCAGCAAGCAGATGATCCCCAAGGTGGAAAAGCTGCTCCAGGTCGGCATCGGCTTTTTCTGAACGGTCACTGCCCATGCCCGTCGTCCTATACGCACTGAGCCCGATCATCCTGATCTTCGGCATGATCATGCTGGTGCCGTTGGGCGTGTCGGTCTATTACCACGATGCCGCCATCGAAGCCTATGACGGCAGCGTTGCCATCACCATCTTCGTCGGTCTGGTAACCTGGTTGCTGACCCGATCAAGCAAACGCGAACTGAAGACCCGGGATGGCTTTCTCATCGTGGCCTTGACCTGGACCCTGATCCCGGCCTTTGCCACGCTGCCGCTGATGTTCTATATGGACACGACGTTCACCCACGCCTACTTCGAAACCATGTCCGGTCTGACCACGACTGGCGCTACGGTATACAGCGGCCTGGATCATCTGCCGCCCTCGATCAACCTGTGGCGGCATCTGCTGAACTGGCTGGGCGGCATGGGCATCATCGTGCTGGCCGTCGCCATCCTGCCCTTGCTGGGCATCGGCGGGCGTTCCATGTTCAAGGCCGAAACACCGGGGCCGATGAAGGACAGCAAGCTCACGCCCCGCATTGCCCAGACCGCCAAGGCGCTCTGGCTGGTCTATGCCGGCATCACGCTGGCCTGCATCCTGTCGCTGCGCGTCGCCGGCATGGGCTGGTTCGACGCCATCTGCCACTCCTTCGCGGCCATGGCGCTGGGCGGCTTTTCCACCCATGACGCCAGCGTCGGCTATTTCAATTCGGTGCCGATCGAAGTGGTTCTGTCGATTTTCCAGGTCATCGCCGCGGGCAACTTCGCCACCTATTTTCTGATGATGCGTGGCCGCAGCTTCAGGCTGCTGTTTGCCGATACCGAAATCATGAGCATGCTTGGCCTGGTCCTGCTCAGTGTGCTTGGCGTGTCCGCCTATCTATGGCTGGTCGGCACCTACCCGACTTTTCTGACCTCGCTGCGTTATGCCAGTTTCAACCTCATCACCATCGCCACCGACTGCGGGTTCGCCAGCACCGATTTCGGAAAATGGCCGATCTTCGCGCCGATGTGGATGCTGTTCCTGAGTTCGATCCTGGCCTGTTCCGGCTCCACTGGCGGCGGCATCAAGATGATCCGCACGCTGATCCTGGCCAAGCAAGCCAATCGCGAACTGTCCCGACTGCTCCATCCGAGTGCTGTGATTCCGGTGAAAGTGGGTGGGCAGGTCATTGAAAACCAGGTGGTGTTTTCGGTGCTGGCGTTCATCTTCCTGTATTTCATGACCGTGGTGACGTTGACCTTTGCGCTCCTGTTGTCGGGGCTTGATTTCATCTCCGCGTTCAGCGCCATCATCGCCTGCATCAATAACGCCGGGCCCGGTCTGGGTGTGGTCGGGCCGGCCAACAACTACGGCAGCCTCAGCGTGTTCCAGACCTGGGTCTGTACCCTGGCGATGCTGGCTGGCCGTCTGGAAATCTTTACCCTGATTATCGTATTGACGCCTGGATTCTGGAAGAAATGAGCACACTTGAAAACTTCGAGAAGATGCTGGAACAGGGCCGGGACAGCGCCCTGCTCAGGTATTCGTTGGGCAACGAGTACCTGAAGGCCGACAACCCATGCAACGCCGTCAGCCACCTGCGCGAGGCGGTGCGACAGGATCCGAAGCACTCGGCGTCGTGGAAACTGCTGGGCAAGGCCTTGGCCGAAACCGGCGACCTCGAGGGTGCGCTGGAGGCCTACCGTCAGGGCATCTCCGTGGCCGAGCAGAAGGGCGATATCCAGGCCGCGAAGGAAATGGGCGTTTTCCTGCGCCGTCTTGAGAAACAGCAGGCCGGTGGGTGACGCCAGCCAGTCCATGGGCTAACATCAGCCATCGTTAATATTCTTTCCAGGAGTCAGCATATGGCACGCATGGTGCAATGCGTAAAACTCGGTCGCGAGGCCGAAGGCATGGATTTTCCGCCCTACCCGGGCGATCTGGGCAAGCGGATGTTCGAGAGCGTTTCCAAGGAAGCCTGGCAAGGCTGGATTCGCCTGCAAACCATGATCATCAACGAGAATCGCCTGAATCTGGCCGATGCCCAGCATCGCAAATACCTGATGGAACAGGCCGAGAAATATTTCTTTGGTGATGGCGTCGGCGCGCCTGAAGGTTTCCGGCCTCACTGAACGATGCCAGACAAACAGACTCACTTTGGTTTCAAGACGGTCGATGAGGCCGAAAAGGCCGGCAAGGTCGCGGAGGTGTTTCATTCGGTAGCCAACCGCTACGACATGATGAACGATCTCATGTCAGTCGGCATGCACCGGATCTGGAAGCGATTCCTGCAATTCAAGGCGAACGTCCGACCCGGTATGCGCTGTCTGGACATTGCCGGCGGTACGGGCGATATCTCCAGGTTGTTGGCCAAGGATGCCGGCCCCGGTGGCCAGGTCTGGCTGACCGACATCAATGGCTCGATGCTGGGCGTGGGTCGGGATCGACTGCTGGATGAAGGCCTGATGCTGCCGGTGGCCCAATGCGATGCCGAGAAGTTGCCCTTTCCGGATAACTATTTCGACCTGGTGACGGTCGCATTCGGTCTGCGCAACATGACCCACAAGGATGCCGCGCTGCGCGAGATGCTGCGGGTGTTGAAGTCCGGCGGACGCCTGATGGTGCTGGAGTTCTCCAAGGTCTGGAAGCCGTTGGCCCCGATCTACGACCTCTATTCCTTCCAGATACTGCCCCGTCTGGGCGAAGCTGTGGCCAAGGATAGTGAAAGCTACCGCTATCTGGCCGAATCGATCCGGATGCACCCGGACCAGGAAACGCTCAAGGAAATGATGACAGAAGCCGGGTTCGGCAAGGTCGATTACCACAACCTGACCGGCGGCGTCGTGGCCCTCCATCTGGGCTACAAGATCTAATCCAGCGCCACGTACTCCACGGTGACGATTTCCAGTTCCCGCAAACCGCCGGGCGACTGAAAACGCACCGTCTCGCCCACCTCGGCCTTGAGCAAGGCGCGGGCCAGCGGCGAAATCCATGAAATACGGCCGCGACCCGGTTCGGCCTCGTCCAGTCCGACCAGACTGTAAGTCGCTTCCTCGCCCGATTCATCGATGACTGTGACCGTGGCGCCGAAATAAACCCGGTCTGTCGTTTCCCGGTCTCGAGGGTCGACAACCTCGGCATTTTCAAGGCGCTTGGTCAGGAACCGGATGCGTCGATCGATCTCGCGCAGACGCTTCTTGCCATAGATGTAGTCGCCATTTTCCGATCGGTCGCCGTTGCCAGCCGCCCAAGAAACCACGTTCACCACCTCGGGTCGTTCCTTGCGCAGCAGATGGGACAATTCAGCCTGCATCCGGGCATGCCCCCACGGCGTCATGTAGTTCTTGGTGCCAGCCGGCAGCGGGGCGGCCGCCTGGTCTTCGTCTTCAGTCTCGGGCGCTTCGTTGGCTACGAAGGCCTTGCTCATTCAGCCTCGGATGGCTGGCCGTCGTGAACCTGTCCTTCCCTGCGATCGAGATAGAAATCGCGGGTGAACTCATACTTGTCCAGGGCAGCGTCTTCCAGGACCCGTGACGCATCAAGCAGGTCGGCGCGCCGACCGATGAACTTCACGGCCGAGGCGTCATTGCGGCTGGGGATATGTTTGAGCTGGTAGATGGGGTCGAAGTATGTACTGTCGACGGCAAGGCCTACCCCATCACGAAAACTGCTGGGGCCAAGAATAGGTAAAACCAGGTAGGGACCACTGGTCACGCCCCAGCGCCCCAGGGTCTGTCCGAAGTCCTTGTTGTGTTTCGTGAGGCGCATCTCCGAGGCGACATCAAACAAGCCTGCGAAGCCGAACGTGGTGTTGACGCCGAGCCGCATGATATCCGATGCCGCATCCTGGACCTTGAATTGCAATAGGGCGTTGGCGAATTCGGTCACGTCATCCAGGTTGGAAAAGACATTGCGGATGCCATTCTGCAGCGGCCGCGGCGTTATGGTCTTGTAGCCCTTGGCCAACGGCGTGATGAGCGCGCCATCAACCGTGTCATTGAAAGTTGAGACCGCACGGTTCATGGGCTCGAGAGGGTCTCTCGGGTCGCGTTCACCTGTGGTGGCACATCCGGCTGCAAGGGCAGACGTAAACGCAACGATTGCAGTCGTTAGGTAACGGTTCTTCATGTCGGTGTAGAGAAAAAGCACTCGGATCACAGGATTTTGGATTGTACTGAATCGAATGCTGACTGGTTAATAAAAATACCAAAATGAACTTTACAGTTTGATGGCGTGTGGTTAGAATTCGCGCCTCTTTTGGGGGTATAGCTCAGCTGGGAGAGCGCTTGCATGGCATGCAAGAGGTCAGCGGTTCGATCCCGCTTACCTCCACCAAAGGTTAAAAGAAATTCACGCAAGTGGATTTCACTAGGTCAGGTCCCCATCGTCTAGAGGCCTAGGACATCGCCCTTTCACGGCGGTAACCGGGGTTCGAATCCCCGTGGGGACGCCA
>JBBIJC010000040.1:0-20735 GCA_037446165.1 Hydrogenophilales bacterium
GTCAACCGATATCGCACTGTTCCGTGCTTACCCCGAAGGCAAGGAACCGGCTTAGTTGGACAGTTTCAATTCCTGCCCATCGCCAACCTTGTTCAGGATGAGTACGTTGACCCGGCGGTTGCGGGCGCGGCCATCCGGGGTGGCATTGGTATCCAGCGGTTTGTTGTCGGCATAGCCGACAGCGACCATCCGGCTGGGCGATACGCCCTGTTCCGCCAGCAGACGCACCACCGAGGCGGCGCGGGCCGAAGACAGTTCCCAATTCGAAGGGTAGACCGGGCTTTTGATCGGCTGGTCGTCGGTATGGCCTTCCACCTGGATCGGGTTGTCGGTCCCGGCCAGCACCTTGGCGACCGCTGCCAGCGCTTGGGTCGAGGCCGGTTGCAGGGTGGCTTCGCCGCTGGGGAACAAGGTGCTGGCATTGATTTCCACGGTGATGCCCCGGGCCGACTGGGTGACCTTGACCTGGCCCTGCCGCACCAGCGAGGCCATCGCGCTGGCCACGTCCTTGGCGATGCTCTTCATGTGTTTTGTCTCCGGGGTGTCCTGCTTGCCGGACTCGGGCCTCATTGGCGAGGACCTGCCGATCGGCCTTCCGGTACCCGGCAGAATCGAGTCGTTCTTCTGGGTCATGTTGATCATCTTGTCGCTGGTCTGCTTTTCCTGAAAGGCCTGGACGATGGAGTCCGACAGGACCCGGTATTTGCCTTCGTTGACCGAGGATATGGCGTACATCACGACGAAAAAGGCGAACAACAGGGTGATGAAATCCGCATAGGAAACCAGCCAGCGTTCCAGGTTTTCGTGCTCCTCGTGGATTTTTCTGCGGGCCATGGCGCCTAGACCAGATAGCCTTGCAACTTCGCCTCGATCATGCGGGGGTTCTCTCCGTTGGCGATGGATACGATGCCTTCGATGAACATTTCCTTCAGGCGCACCGTGCGGCTGACGTGATAGCGCAGCTTGCCCGAGATGGGCAGAAAGATGAGGTTGGCGAGGCCGACGCCATAGATCGTGGCGACGAAGGCGACCGCGATGCCGGCCCCCAGTTTCGAGGGGTCGGACAGGTTTTCCATGACGTGGATCAGGCCCAGTACCGCACCCAGGATGCCGATGGTGGGCGAGTAGCCGCCGGCTGCCATCCAGACCTTGGCGGCCTCGGTGCGGTGCACCTCGTGGCTGAACAGTTCCTGCTCCAGCGTATCGCGCAGCACTTCCGGCTCGGCGCCGTCGACCAGCATCTGCAGGCCGCGCCGTTCGAACAGGTCGTTCTGCTGGTCGATCATCGGTTCCAGCGCCAGCAGGCCGCCGCGCCGGGCCAGCTGGCTCCAGGACAGGATCAGGCTCAGAGTTTCCTGTGGCATGTAGACCGGTGGTTTGAACACCCACTTGAGCATGCTCAGGCCGTCCAGAAACACCCGCAGCGAGCTTTGCAGCATGACCGCGCCCATGGTGCCGCCGATCACGATCAGGAAGGCGGTGAACTGCATCAGGGAACCGAGCTTGCCACCCTCCAGTGCCTGGCCGATGACGATGGCCGCCAAGCCCAGAATGATCCCCGCAATGCTGATGATGTCCATGGTCTTGGTCGACGGTTAGGAGGTCCGGATCATGCGATCCAGTCCCGTAGGTAGCCGCGCAGACGGGCGATGGCCTGGCCGTGCAGCTGGCAGATGCGGGACTCGGACACGCCGAGTATGGAGCCGATTTCCTTGAAGTTCATTTCCTGCTCATAGTACATGCCCATGAGCATCTTTTCCCGCTCCGGGAGTTCCACGACGGCCTTGGTGAGGGCCTTCTTGAAATTTTGGTCGGACAGCATCTCGAACGGCCCGGCGGCCAGTTCGTCGACGAAGCGTTCCAGAAAGTCCTCATTGTCAGAGGCATAGAGGTCTTCGTAGTAGACCAGTTGGGCGCCGCGGGTTTCGTTCAGGAGCTGGAAATAATCCTGGATCTCCATGCCCAACTGGCCGGCGATTTCCTGTTCGGAGGGGGGGCGCTGCAGGCGCTGCTGCAGGACGTTGATGGCGCTTTCGATTTGCCGGCTCGCCTTGCGCAGGGAGCGTGAGGCCCAGTCGGAATCGCGCAGTTCATCCAGCATCGCGCCTCGCACCCGCTGGGTGGCATAGGTTTCGAAGTGGGCGCCCTGCTGGTCGTCGAACCGATCCACAGCGTCGAGCAGGCCGATCAGGCCGGCCTGGATCAGGTCGTCGGCCTCCACGCTGGCCGGCAGGCGGCTGATCATGTGGTAGGCAATACGCTTCACCAGGGGCAGGTGCGCCTCGATGAATGCGTTTTTATCCGTAAGCGCGGCCGTGCTGGACATGTCGTTTCGGATATCGGGAGGGCTGGCTCATCCGGCTGAGCAGACCCATGCGCTGCCAGAATACCTTGGCATCGAGCCGCGCCTCCATGGTTGGCCCGGCGTGCAGGTTTGCCGCCATCTGGCGCATGGCCTGGGCAGCCGGGGTGGCGGGGGAGAGTTCCAGGACCGGGCGCAGGGCGCGCGCCGCCTGGTCGAGCAGGACATCTTTCGGTATGGCGCCGAGCAGTTCCAGCTCGATACCCAGGAATTGACGGGCTGTTTCGTTCAGGGCGGACATCAACTGGGCGACCTTTTCGTCATCGGTCGCGTTCATGAACAAGACCAGCCAGCGCGCATCCGGTTGCCTGTTGTGCGCGGCCTTGAGGACGACATAGGCCTCGGTCAGCCGGCTTTTCACGGCAGGCAGGACCAGCAGCCTGAGCGGGGCAGCCAGGGCCAGGCTGGGACGTTCGTCGGATGGGGCGGCAAGCAGGGTCCAGTCCCAGTCGTGGCGGGTAAAGTCCTCGCCGATCCGGTTCCAGATCCGGTCGTCGGTTTCCGCCGCATGGCTGAAACCCTGGTCGGCCTTCAGGATGCGCAGGCCATCGTAGGCGCCGGTGGTCAGTGCCTCATCCAGGCTCAGCCTTCCGTGCGCCACATCGGCCAAGCCATGGCCGGGGCTCATGCCGCATTGGCTGGTGACGTTGTGGGGCGGTTGTGTTTCGTCGATCAGGCAGACCTTGTCCCCGCGCTGGCTCAGGGCGATGGCGAGGTTGGCGCCGGCGATGGCGTTCAGTTCGGCATCAGGGCCGTAGATGGCCAGGGCGCGCAGCTTGCTCTGGCCACCCAGCAGGCGGCGCAGACCCGCGGCCTGATCGTCAGGTTCAAGCCGTTGCACCGTACGCCCCGAGGTTGGTGGTGGATTCCTTGGTGTGCGGCGTGCGCGCCTCGGCGGCGGCCATGAGCACCGGATAGTCTTCGTCATCGGGCTGGAAGGCGGCCTCCGGGGTGCCGAGGCGGAAGGCCCGGTCGATCAGGTAGCGGGCATTGGCGAGGTGCATGTCTTCGGGCACCCGCTGGCCGTTGGTGACGTAATGCACCTGGATCTGGTGACGGATCACCACATCCAGCACCGGGCCGTAGACCTGGGCCTCGTCGATCTTGGTGACGATGCAGCCGGCCAGCCCCGGCCCGCCGTAAGAGCGGACCACTTCTTCCAGGGTGATGCCCTGGGATGGCGCGCCCAGCAGCAGCAAGCGCTGCACGCCCTGATTCTGGCCGCTCAGCATGTGGGTCTGTTCGCCCACCCGGCGGTCCTTCTGGCTCATGCCGATGGTGTCGATGAAGACCAGATGCTTGCCCTGCAGGTCGAGCAGGGTCAGTTCCAGGTCGTTCTCGTCGCGCACCGCGAACACCGGTGCGCCCAAGATGCGGCCATAGATGCGGAGCTGGTCCTGGGCACCGATCCGGTAACTGTCAGTGGTGATCATGGCCACCTTGTTGGCGCCGTGCTTGAGCACGGCACGGGCCGCGAGTTTGGCCACGGTGGTGGTCTTGCCGACCCCGGTCGGCCCGACCAGGGCATAGATGCCACCCCGATCGATCAGGTCGTCGATCGGGGTGGCGACCTTGAGGTTGTGGATGATGGCCGCCCGAATCCACTTCTGCGCCCGCACCGGGTCGGGCTCGGCCGGCATCCGGTCGAGGATCTGCTTGCTCAGGGCCGGGCTGAAACCGGAGGCCATCAGCTGTTTCATGAACTCGGCCCTCTGGGGTTCGCGCCGGCAGGTGTCGTTCCAGGCCAGTCCAGCCAACTGGCCTTCCATGAGCGCGCGCAGCTGGCGCATCTCGCGGGCCAGTTCCTCCATGGCCGGTGCCGTCTCGGCAGCGGTGCGCCGGCTCTGCTGGCCCGGGTCGGGACTTGGCGCAGGCGCGCGGCCAGGCGACGGGCTGAAGATTTGGGGTGCTTCGTCCGGCCAGGCGGGCCGGGCCGGAGCCGCCTCTGCCGCCACTTTCCTGGCGGGGGTCGGGCGGATGACCGATGCCTCGCGCTGGGCCAGGTAATCGGTGAAGGTGGTTATGGCCGGTTCCTGCACTTCCTGCCAGGCGGCTTGTGGCCGAAGCGTCTCGCGGTGCGGGGCTTCATAACGCTCGGCCGGTTGTGGTGGCCGCGGTGGTTCACGGTGCGGCGCCTGGTAGTGTTCGGCGGCCTGTTGCGGTTTGGCCGGAGCAGCCCGTCGGGGCGCGAAAGCCGGTTCGGCCTGGCCGGTCAGGGCGGACATGTCCAGATCGGCAACGGCGATGATCTCGACCCCGCCATCCACCTGACGGTTGGACAGGATGATGGCGTCGGCGCCCAGGGCATCGCGGACCTGGCGCAGGGCGTCGCGGGTGGTTCCGGCGTGGAATTTCTTGATCATGCGCCTTGCCCGATCATCAGGGTGACCTTGATGGTCTTGCCATCAGGTACTTCGCTATGGGAAATGACTCTGAGGCCGGGTGCGGATCGGCGCAGGAACCGGGAGAGCAGGGTGCGGATGGTGTTCGGGACCAGGAGGACGGCGGGCAGGCCGCTCTGGCTCTGCTTGTCCACGGCGTCGACGGTGTCCCGGACCATGCGTTCGGCCAGACCCGGTTCCAGTCCTACGCCGCTTTCTCCGCGGGCCGTGAGGGCCTGAACGAGGATGTTCTCCAGGCCGGGCTCCAAAGCCATCACCTGCAATTCTTGTGCTCCTCCGAAGATTTCGTGAATGATAGCACGAGACAGCGCGCCTCTTACGGCAGCGGTGAGCTCGTCCGGGTCCTGACTGCGGCCGGCGTGTTCGGACAGCGCTTCGAGGATGCTGCGCATGTCGCGGATATGGATTTTCTCCTCCAGCAGGTTCTGGAGAACCTTCTGGATGGTGGCCAAGGAGAGTTGCTTGGGGGTCAAATCCTCGACCAGCTTCGGGTTCTCCTTGGCGACGTGATCGAGCAGTTGCTGGGTCTCTTCCCGGCCGAGCAGCTCGGGCGCATGGTCGTTGATCAGGCGGGACATGTGGGTGGCGACCACGGTGCCGGCATCGACCACGGTATAGCCGAAGGTCTGCGCCTGTTCGCGTAGCGGCGCGTCGATCCAGATTGCCGGCAGGCCGTAGGCCGGGTCGGTGGTGGCCTGGCCGGGCAGGGTGCCGAACACCCGGCCCGGATTGATGGCCAGAAACTTGCCGACCTGGACTTCGCTTTCGGCCAGCATGACGCCCTTCATGGTCATGCGGTACGCCGAGGGCCGCAGCTGCAGGTTATCGCGGATATGGACGGGCGGAACCAGGAAGCCGATGTCCTGGGCGATCTTCTTGCGGATGCCGCGGATCCGGCGCAGCAGTTCGCCATCCTGGCCCTTGTCCAGCAGGGGCACCAGGCGGTAGCCGACTTCCAGTCCCAGGCGGTCGACCTGGGCCACGTCGCTCCAGCCGACCTCTTCCGGCTCGGCCGGGGTGGTGGCGGGGGCCTCCTCGGCGGCCTGGTTTGCGGCCTGCTGATGCTGTTGGTGCAGCCAGTAGGCTGCGCCGCCGAGGATGGCGCCCATCATCAGGAAGGCGACATGGGGCATGCCGGGCAGGATGCCCATCAGGGTCAGGATGCCGGAGGCCAGGTAGATGGCCTGGGGCTTTCCGAACAATTGTGCGGTCAGCTGTTCGCTCAGGTCGGACGAACTCGATACCCGGGACACCACCAGACCGGCGGCGGTGGAGATGACCAGGGCAGGAACCTGCGCAACCAGGCCGTCGCCGATGGTCAGCAGGGTGTAGCGCGAGGCCGCATCGGCCAGCGCCATGTCGTGCTGGAGCATGCCGACGATGAGGCCACCGATCAGGTTGATCAGCATGATGATGATGCCGGCCACGGCATCGCCGCGGACGAATTTAGAGGCGCCGTCCATGGAGCCGTAAAAGTCTGCTTCCTCGGAGATTTCGGTGCGGCGGCGGCGCGCTTCGTCCTCACCGATCAGGCCGGCGTTGAGGTCGGCGTCGATGGCCATCTGCTTGCCGGGCATGGCGTCCAGGGTGAACCGGGCCGACACCTCGGCGATCCGGCCGGAACCCTTGGTGATGACCACGAAGTTGATCACCACCAGGATGATGAAGACGACGATGCCGACCGCGTAATTGCCGCCCACCAGGAAGTGGCCGAAGGCCTCGATCACCTTGCCGGCGGCATCCGGGCCGGTATGGCCTTCCATGAGCACGATGCGGGCCGAGGCGACGTTCAGGGACAGGCGTAGCAGGGTGGTGATCAGCAGTACCGTGGGGAAGACCGAGAACTCCAGCGGCTTCAGGGTATACAGGCTGATCAGCAGCACGATCATCGACAGGGCGATGTTGAAGGTGAACAGGATGTCGAGCAGAAAGGCCGGCAGCGGCAGGATCATCATCGCCAGGATGGCGATGACCAGAATGGGCGCGGCCAGCTTCTGCCACTGCATGCCGGGCAGGATCGCGTCAGCCATCAGGCCATGATCCGGTTAGCGGGGTCGAGGTCGGGCGGAACCTGCCATTCCTCGGGCAGATTCGGATTCATCTGGTTGTTCAGCTGATAGACGTAGGCGAGGACCTGGGCCACCGCGGTAAACAGGGTGCCGGGGATGGCGTCGCCCACTTCGACGTGCCGATGCAGGGCGCGGGCCAGGGGCGGCGCTTCCACTACCGGAACGTGGTGCTCGCGGGCGATTTCCTTGATCCGCTCCGCCACCAGCTGAGAACCCTTGGCCACCAGCAGGGGGGCGCTCATGGTCTTGTCGTTGTATTGCAGCGCGACGGCGAAGTGCAGCGGGTTGGTGACCACCACGTCCGCCTTGGGCACCGCCTGCATCATCCGGCGGCGGGCCTGTTCGCGCTGCATGGCGCGGATACGGGCCTTGATCTGGGGATCGCCCTCGGTTTCCTTGGCTTCCTGGCGCACCTCCTCCTTGGTCATGCGCAGGCTGTGGTGGTAGTGCCAGAGCTGGTAGGGCACATCGAACAGGGCCAGCAGGGCAAGGCCGGCCGCGCCGGCCATGAAGGTGTACAGGGTGATCTGGCCGAAGTGTGGAATGGCGGCCAGGAGGGGTTCCGAGGACAGGGCCAGGATGGCTTCCCACTGCATCCAGATCATCCAGGCCGAAGCGCCCAGGATGATGCCGCCCTTGAGTGCCGCCTTGACCAGTTCCACCAGCGATTGCCAGTTGAACATCCGGCCCAGGCCGTTGAGCGGATTGAGCTTGTCCAGGTTGAGCTGAAGCGGCTGCAGGGTGAAATTCAGGCCGGAGATCGCCACATGGGCGGCCACCGCGACCACGACCAGCACGGCGAAGATCGGCAGCAGGACCGTGACCGCGTCGTAGCTGGCTGCAGACAGGTTGCGTGCCATCATGCTGGTGCTGGCAATGTCGGCCCGGCCGAAGTTCAGCCCGTCGTGCATCATCCGGCGCAGGATGTCGAGCAGGTAGCTGCTCATCAGGGCCATCGTGGTGCCGGCCGCCATCAGGACGGCAAAGGTGGAAAGCTCGCGGGAGTGGGGAACATTGCCTTCGTCGCGGGCCTTCTGAATCTTTCGTCCCGACGCTGGCTCGGTGCGTTCAAGATCGCTGTCATCCGCCATCTGAGTGTCCGACTATCCGCGTGAAATTATGTGCGCCGATTTTATCACGCGACTGAAATAAAAACGGCCGGAGAGCCGGCCGTTTTTAAGGGTTTTGCGAAAACTCAGTGGGCCTGTACGCCGGGCCCGAAGAAACGGTAACCCTCGCGCATCTGCTGACTGCGGGCCAGGCGCTTCTTGCTGGTTTCGTCGCTGAAGCTGCCGGCAATGGCGGCATAGGCCTTGACTGTCCAGCCGCTGTCCAGCAAGAGGTCGGAGACGCCTTCAGCCCAGCGCAGCTTGTCGCCGGCGGAGGTCAGTTTGCCGGCGCAACCGGACATCAGCTCACCGATCTCGGGTTTGGCCATTTCGTTGGTATTCAGCCGGCTGGCCAACTGGACGCAGCCTTCACCGGTGGTACAGGCATCGACGGCCTTGGCATACATGGCCTTGGCGGTGGAGGCGTCGCCCAGGTCGGCGAACAGTTTGCCGATCTGGGCCAGGGCGAAGTGGTCCTTGGCCCGTTTGGCGGCTTCGGCCAGCAGGTTGGAGGCCCAGGCGGAATCGCCCAGCGCAACCTGCGCCGTTTCGGCCAGCTTGGTCCAGTCGTACGGGTTGTCGCCCGATTGTGTGGCGCGGCCTTCCAGATAGGACTTGGCCTTGGCCTTGCCGAAATCGGTGTCCCTGAATTCGCGTGCGGCGGTCAGCACGATCTCGCGGAACCAGACGAAGTCGCTTGACGCGGCGACGCTCTCGTCGAGCAGCTTGCCCAGCCATTCCTTGTCGCCCAGACGGTCGACGCCCAGGATCAGCGGCTTGAACCGGCTGAAGTGGAAGCCATCGGCGCGCAGGACTTCCTCGGCTGAGGAGAGCAGCTTGCCGGAGTAGGACTTGTCGTCCAGTTCGGCGATCACCCGGTCGGACAGGGCGATGAACTGCTTGGCGGTCTTGGCCTTGGCCTCTTCGTTCTGGATTTCGATGTACTTGGACTGGTTGGCTTCGCGCTTGGCCAGCATCTCGGCGAGCCGTGCGACGCGGGCGGTGTCGGAGGCCATGTGCTTGTTGACTGCCTCGACCACCTTGCGCATTTCGTCCAGGTTGGCCACGCCTTCTTCGGCCTTGGTCACCATGTCGTTGACGCCGGCGGTGTCCCCGATCTCGGCATAGACGTCAGCCAGCTTGATCAGGTCGGACGAGGCGCTGGCGGTGGTGCCGGCCTTGGTCAGCACGGCCTTGGTGAATTCGGCGTTGCCCTTGGCCGCGTCCAGCACCTGCATCAGGGCGGTGAAGTCCTTGGCCGAGTCCAGCGCCTTGTCGTACAACGCGCCGGCGGCGGACGGGTCGATCTCGCCCATGGCGCCTGATAGAGCGATCAGGTCGGCCGGCGTGCTGAACTTGCCGGCGCCTTCGTTGATGATCGCGGCAGCCTGGGCCTTGTCGCCCAGGTCAGTGGCGATGGTCCGGGCCAGACGGCCGAAGTCGGCGGCGCGACCGGCCTTGGTCTTGATCTTGTCGTAGATCTGGCCGGCCAGGGTGGCGTCCTTGATGTCGCAGGCGACGACCTTGGCCAGACCGTACAGTTCTTCGGTGGTGGAGATTTCCTTGAGCGCTCCGGTCAGCGTCTTGGAAGCAGCGGCGGCATCGCCGGAGACCAGCATCTGGCCCACGCCGACAGCGACCTTCTCTTCGCCGCTCATCGCATAGTCCTGGCCCTGACCGAGCATCTCGTCGGCCTTGGCCGCATCGCCCAGGGCCTTGTAGCCCATGGCCAGGCAGACGAAATCGTTGGTGAACATGGCGTTGCCGGCGGTGCCGTCCAGACAGGCCTTGGCGCCGGCATCACCCGTGAAGGCCGCGCCGGACAGGATTTCCTTGGCATAGCCGAGGTCGGCCGGTGCGTCGAAGGCCTCGCGGGCCAGGGTGTAAAGGGCGTCGGCACCGGTAGCGGCGGCAACACGGGGCGTCAGGGTTTCCCGATTGGCCATGGCTGATCTCCTGAATCCAGAAACGAAAAAAGCGAGTGTACCGGGCTGACGGCCGGAATGCTGCTAGGGTTTTTTATCGGGGGATAAATAAAGCTGAAAACTTGAATGGGCTGCGAGTTCATCGGCCCGTAATGGCCTGCCCCTGTTTGATCTCAGCCGCACTCGCAGCGCGCACATCGGCCACTGTGCAGGTAAACACCAGCGCCTCGCCAGCCAGCGGGTGGTTGCCGTCCAGCACTACCTTTTCGTTGTCAAACTCGGTGACGGTGTAGAGCGTTTCCTCATCGCCCTCGGCGTTCATCAGTTCAAATTGCATGCCGACCGCGATTTCGTCGGGAAACTCGTCGCGCGCTTCGAGCAGCACCAGTTCCTTTTCATACAGGCCGAAGGCGTCCTCGGGCAGCAGGTTGACCTTGACCGTCTGGCCGATGTCCTTGCCATCGAGTGCTTCTTCCAGCTTGGCGAAGATTCCATCGTAGCCACCATGCAGATAGACCAGGGGATCGGTGCCTTCGTCCAGCGTCTCGCCGGCAGGATTGGTGACCCGGTAATTCAGCGTCACGACGGTGTTCTTGGTGATATTCATGATCTTCCTTACAGGACGTAACGGGCCAGGTCTTCGCTCTGGGCCAGTTCGCCGAGGCGGGCTTCGACGTAGGCTGCATCGATGCTGACGACTTCGCCGTCGCGCTTGTCGGCGTCGAAGGAGAGTTCGTCGAGCAGCCGTTCCATGACCGTGTACAGCCGGCGGGCGCCGATGTTTTCGGTGCGCTCGTTGACCTGGAAGGCGATCTCGGCCAAACGACGGATGGCGCCATCGACGAACTCCAATTTCACCCCTTCGGTTTCCAGCAAGGCCTGGTACTGGCGGGTCAGGCAGGCGTCGGTGCTGGTCAGGATGCGTTCGAAATCGGCCACCGACAGGCTTTGTAGTTCGACCCGGATCGGGAACCGGCCCTGCAGTTCAGGGATCAGGTCGGACGGCTTGGCCAGGTGGAAGGCGCCGCTGGCGATGAACAGGATGTGGTCGGTCTTGATCATGCCGTATTTGGTCGAGATGGTGGAGCCTTCGACCAGCGGCAGCAGGTCGCGCTGCACGCCCTGGCGCGAGACGTCGGCGCCCTGGGTCTCGGAGCGGCTGGCGATCTTGTCGATCTCATCCAGGAACACGATGCCGTTCTGCTCGACGTTCTGCACGGCGGTCAGCTTCACGTCTTCCTCGTTGATCAGCTTGCCGGCTTCTTCGTCGGTGAGCAGCTTGATCGCCTCGGCGATCTTCAGCTTGCGGGTCTTGCTGCGTTTCTGGCCGAGGTTCTGGAACATGCCCTGCAGCTGGCTCGACAGTTCCTCCATGCCGGGCGGGGCAAAGATTTCCATCGAGGAGGCGGGCAGGGCGACATCGAGTTCGATCTCCTTGTCGTCGAGTTGGCCTTCGCGCAGCATCTTGCGAAATTTCTGTCGGGTGCCGGATTCGTCGGCCTTGCGTTCTTCGCCCCAGGTTTCGCGGGCCGGCGGCAACAGGGCATCCAGTATCCGCTCCTCGGCGGCCTCGTCGGCGCGCGGACCGACCGAATGCATGGCTTGTTCGCGGGCCTGCTTGACTGCAATCTCGATCAGGTCGCGGATGATGCCGTCGACATCCTTGCCGACATAGCCAACCTCGGTGAACTTGGTCGCCTCGACCTTGATGAACGGGGCGTTGGCGATGCGCGCCAGGCGGCGGGCGATCTCGGTCTTGCCGACCCCGGTGGGGCCGATCATCAAAATGTTCTTGGGCGTGATTTCCTGGCGCAAGCCGTCTGCCACGCGCATCCGCCGCCAGCGGTTGCGCAGGGCGATGGCGCAGGCGCGCTTGGCGTCGGTCTGGCCGACGATGTTCTTGTCCAGTTCGTGGACGATTTCCTGGGGTGTCATTTGGCTCATGGGGATTACGCGTTTGCAGTAGGCGCGGTGGAAACCGCGAATGTCACTTTAGCACCAGCTGCGCCAGCCCCCAAACCCCGAAGCCCGCGACGGTCAGGCCGGCGATGAGTTTGATGGTCCGGTTGGCGGCCAGCCGGCGCAGGTGTTCGGCGGCCCAGCCCATCGCCAGCAGATTGGGCAGGGTGCCCAGGCCGAAGGCCAGCATCAGCAGGGCGCCCGAACCGGCCCGGCCACTGGCCAGGGCGGTGACCAGAACGCTGTAGACCAGGCCGCAGGGCAGCCAGCCCCAGACCGCGCCGGCCACCACTGCGCCGGGGAAATCACGGATCGGCAGCAGTTTGCCGAACAGCGGCTGCAGTCGGTTCCACAGGCCGCTGCCGGCCTTTTCCAGCCAGAGCACGGCCCGGCTCAGGCCGGCCAGATACAGGCCCATCAGGATCAGGATGATCTGGGCCACGATGTAGAGCGACTTCTGGACCGGAAGCAGGGTATCGGACAGAAAGGCGGCCGAGCCGATCAACCCGGCCAGTGCGCCGGCCAGAGTGTAGCTGGCGATCCGGCCCAGGTTGTAGCCGAGATGAAAACTGACCGGCTGCCTGCGTCCGCCCTGGAACGACATGGCGGCGACGATGCCGCCGCACATGCCGACGCAGTGGGCGCCGCCCAACAGGCCGGCCAGGAAGGCGGTCAGCAGACTGATTTCAGGCAAGGTGGGTTACGGGTTCGGGCGGGACGAACATGGACCGGTAGGCGGCGTAGGTGGAGGTCATGATCCAGGGCAGCAGCACCAGCAGGCCGAGCCCGAATGGAATCAGCATGGCGCCGACCGCGATCAGGCCCAGCCACAGGCTGTAGATGAGGACGGGGCGCCAGTTGACGACGCAGGCCCACAGGCTCCACCACATGGCGTTGCTGGCGCTGAAGCCGTCGAACAGGACCAGGGCCGGAGCGAACCAGGTCGCCATAACCAGCGGGGTCATCAGCAACAGGCCGGTGAGCATGGCAGGCAGGGCCTGGCTCAGGATCATCCGGGCCTGTTCCGGGCTGATGTTCTTCGGGGTCTGGGCCAGTTCGGCCATCTGCTCGAAACTCGCGCCGCCCATCTGGCGCATGATCATGTCGACCAGCAGGATGCCGGCCAGATAGACCGCGCCCATGATGACTAGTCTGATTCGAACTTCGGGCCTAAAACCGGCTCCCAGATGCAGGTAACTGACCGGTTGGCCGGCTTCGGCGGCCTTGCTGGCCGACATGAAGGCGGCTACCAGAAAGGGCGACAACAGCTCGACCACCAGGCTGCCGGCCTTGGGCAGCATGCCGATGCCAGTCAGCGCCAGAAAGGCTACGGCGGTCATGCCCATCCAGGGAATCGGCGCCAGCCGGAACCAGGCCCAGCCGGCCTTCATCCAGGCAATGCCCTGATTGGCGGGGGGACGGGCAACAGTGAGCGGCATACTCATATAAACAGAAACGCCGCCAGGTGGCGGCGCCGGGTGAAAACAGGCATGGTCAGAATTCCTTGATCATCCACATGGGGACGACGAAGTTAGGCGACAGGTCGTTGTGACGGACCATCTGGCCGTCCGGACGGGGCACCAGATAATAGGGTTTGCCGTAGCGAGGGGTGACCTTGATCATGGAGACCCGACCATTGACGCGGTATTCCTCGATCTTGTCCTGGCCGCGATGGGTGATGGTGACCTGCGGCTCCATGTCGGCATCGCTGACGCCTGGAGGCGGGGCGATTTCCGGCGCCGGCTCCATTTTTGGCGGCGGCGGCGTTTCATCCGCCAGGGCCGGAATGGCCAGCAACAGGGCCGTCAACATCAGTATTTGTGTGCGCATGATCGTTTCCTGAGGGTTTTGGCAAATTCTAGCAGAAGCCGGTCGTTTCACAGGCTGAGCAGGATTTCCTGATCGTGCATGCTGGGCGTGAAGCAACTGGTTTCGTAATGGCAGAAGATGGCATCGACCACCTGATCCGGATCGTCGATCACTTCGACCAGATCGAGATCCGCCGGGTTGATCATGCCTTCCTTGGCCATGGTGTTTTTGAGCCAGTCGAGCAGGCCGTTCCAGTAGTCGCCTTTGACCAGGATGATCGGGATGCGGCGGATCTTGCCGGTCTGGACCAGGGTCAGCACCTCCATCAATTCGTCCAGGGTGCCGAACCCGCCGGGCATGATCACGTAGGCGCTGGCGAAGCGGACGAACATGACCTTGCGCGCGAAGAAGTGGCGGAAGGTCTGGCTGACATCCTGGTAGGGGTTGGCGTGCTGCTCGTGGGGCAGCTGGATGTTGAGTCCGACGCTGGGCGACTTGCCGAAATAGGCGCCCTTGTTGGCCGCCTCCATGACCCCGGGGCCGCCGCCGGAGATGACCGAGAAGCCGGCATCCGACAGCTTGCGGGCGATCTCCTCGGTGAGCATGTAATAGGCCGAGTCCGGCTCCGAGCGCGCGCTGCCGAAGATGGTGACGGCCGGCCGGATCGGCGACAGGCGTTCGGTCGCCTCGACGAACTCTGCCATAATCTCGAACATCCGCCAGGATTCACGGGCGGAAAGCATGGCTTCCTTGCTGCCGGCGGGATCGATGACGTCGGGAATCTTTTTCATAGCGGACACTCTCTCATGACCGAAAAAACCCTGTTGCTGGTGGATGGCTCATCATACCTGTACCGGGCCTTTCATGCGCTGCCCGACCTGCGCAACCGGGACGGTTTTCCGACCGGCGCGATCTACGGCGTGATCAACATGCTGCACCGCCTGCGCAAGGATCATCCGGCCGCCTATGTCGCGTGCGTGTTCGATGCCAAGGGCAAGACCTTCCGCGACGACATCTATCCCGAATACAAGGCCCACCGGCCGCCCATGCCGGATGATCTGGCCAGGCAGATCGAACCGCTGCACGAGGCGGTAAGGGCGCTGGGCTGGCCGATCCTGATGATCGAGGGCGTCGAGGCGGACGATGTGATCGGCACCCTGACTCATCAAGCCGAGCTGGCCGGGCTGGACAGCATCGTCAGCACCGGCGACAAGGATCTGGCGCAGCTGGTCACGCCACACGTGAAGCTGGTCAACACCATGACCAACGAGACCCTGGACCAGGCTGGCGTAGTGGCCAAGTTCGGCGTGCCGGCGGAGCGCATCGTCGACTACCTGACCCTGATCGGCGACACGGTGGACAATGTCCCGGGCGTGGCCAAGGTCGGTCCCAAGACTGCGGTGAAATGGCTTAACGAATACGGCAGTCTCGATGAACTGGTGGTCCGGGCCGACGAGATCAAGGGCGTGGTCGGCGATAACCTGCGCAATGCCCTGGACTGGCTGCCCACCGGGCGCGAACTGATTACGGTCAAGACCGATGTCGAGCTGCCGGCGGCCATGGAGACGCTGAAGTGGCAACCCGAGGACCGGGCGAAGCTGGCCGAGCTGTTCGAGCGGTTCAATTTCCGGACCTGGCTGCGCGAGTTGCAATCGCCCTCGGCCAGCAAGGACGAGAGCGTGTCGCTCCCCTCGCCTCGTGAGGGAGAGGGGCCGGGGGAGAGGGGTGCAGTCGAACGCCACTACGAAACCCTGCTCACCCAGGTCGACTTCGACCGCTGGCTGACCAAGCTGAACACCGCTGAACTGATCTGCCTGGACACTGAAACCACCAGCCTGGACCCGATGCTGGCGCGGCTGGTCGGGATGTCGTTTTCGGTGATTCCGGCACGCAGTCACCCGCAATTCGAACTAGGTTTCGACGAGCCGAAAAATGTCGCCGAGGCTGCCTATCTGCCCTTGCAGCATGGTTACGCCGGGGTGCCCGACCAACTCGACCTGGCTCAAGTGCTCGCCCGGCTCAGGCCCATCCTGGAAGACCCGAGCCGGCCCAAGGTCGGCCAGAATCTGAAATACGACTGGCACGTACTGAAGAATTACGGCATCGAGTTGCAGGGCATCGCCCACGACACCCTGCTGCAAAGCTATGTCCTGGAGGCCCACGAGCGGCATGACATGGACAGCCTGGCGGCGCGACACCTGAACGAGACGACCATCAAGTACGAGGAGGTGTGCGGCAAGGGCGTGAACCAGATCGGTTTCGATCAGGTCGAGATCCAGCGGGCCACCCAATACGCGGCCGAGGATGCCGATATCACCCTCCGCCTGCACCAGGCCCTGTTTCCGCGCGTCCACGCCGAATCAGGCCTCGACTACATCTACAGCAAGATCGAGATGCCGCTGCTGCCCATCCTGGCGCATGTCGAACGCACCGGGGTGAAGCTGGACTGCGATCTGTTACGCAAACACTCCGATTTCCTGGCCCGGGAAATGCTGCAGATCGAACAGAAGGCCCATGCAGCGGCCGGCCAGCCGTTCAACCTCAATTCGACCAAGCAGCTAGGCGAAATCTTCTTCAACCAGCTCAAGCTGCCAGTGATCAAAAAGACCCCCAAGGGCGCGCCGTCGACTGACGAGGACGTGCTGGAAAAGCTGGCCGAGGATTACCCATTACCCAAGCTGATCCTCGAATACCGCGGCTTGACCAAGCTCAAATCCACCTACACCGACAAGCTGCCGCTGATGGTCAATCCGGCTACCGGCCGGGTCCACACCAACTACAGCCAGGCCATCGCCGTGACCGGCCGGTTGTCGTCGAACGAGCCCAACTTGCAGAACATTCCGGTGCGTTCGGTGGAAGGGCGCAAGATCCGCGAGGCCTTCATCGCCGAGCCGGGCTTCGTCATCGTCTCGGCCGATTATTCGCAGATCGAACTGCGCATCATGGCCCATCTGTCCGGCGACGCGCGGCTGCTGAAGGCCTTCGCCGAGGATGCCGACATCCACCGCGCCACGGCGGCCGAAGTGCTCGGTCTCGCGCCGGCAGAGGTGCTGCCCGAGCAGCGGCGGATGGCCAAGGCGGTCAACTTCGGCCTGATCTACGGCATGTCCGCCTTCGGCCTGGCCGCGCAGCTGAACATCGACCGGACCACGGCCCAGGCCTATATCGAGCGCTACTTCGCCCGTTATCCCGGCGTCGCCGAGTACATGGCCCGGACCCGCGAACAGGCCAAGATGGAAGGCTATGTCAAGACCCTGTTCGGCCGGCGGCTGTACCTGCCCGAGATACGCGGTGGCAACCCGATGCGCCGGCAGGGCGCCGAGCGGGCAGCGATCAACGCACCCATGCAAGGCACCGCCGCCGACCTGATCAAGCTGGCCATGATCGCCGTGCAGGGCTGGCTGGAACAGGACAAGCTGAAAACCCGCCTGATCATGCAGGTGCACGACGAACTGGTGCTGGAAGTGGCAGAGGATGAACTGGACCGGGTCAAGACCCGGCTACCCGAGTTGATGTGCGGTGTTGCGGAATTGAAAGTGCCGCTGAAGGTGGATACAGGGGTGGGGCCGAACTGGGAGGCAGCGCACTGAAATGAAAAGGCCGCCCGAAGGCGGCCTTTTAACGAAGTGGCAAGGCTCAGGAGCCTTTCTTCGCGGGCAGCTTTTCCTTGATCCGCGCCGACTTGCCGGTGCGGCCGCGCAGGTAGTACAGCTTGGCGCGACGGACATCGCCGCGACGCTTCACTTCGACGTTGGCGACCAGCGGAGAGTAGGTCTGGAAGGTGCGCTCGACGCCTTCACCGGCGCTGATCTTGCGTACGTTGAAGCTGGAGTTGAGACCGCGGTTGCGCTTGGCGATCACGACGCCTTCGTAGGCCTGCAGACGTTCCTTGTCGCCTTCCTTGACCTTCACGTAGACGACAACAGTGTCGCCGGGTGCGAAGTCGGGGAGGGTCTTGCCCAGGCGGGCGATTTCTTCTTTCTCGAGCTGTTCGATGAGGTTCATCGTTAGTTTCCTTGCATGTTCGCCCTAGAGGTCTCGGTCAACTGAGACATGGCGCGGTTTTTAATGATCCGGTTTACCCGGATCGGCTACTTCCCGACGAAACTCGTCGAGCAAATTCTGTTCTTCGCGGCTCAATGCGCGCTTATCCAGCAAATCGGGCCGCCGTTGCCAGGTTCGTCCCAGCCCTTGCTTCAATCGCCAGCGAGCTACGCCCGCGTGATTGCCGGACAACAAGGCCGGTGGCGTTTCCAGTCCCAGGTAGACCTCGGGCCGGGTGTAATGCGGGCAATCCAGCAAGCCATCGGCGAAGGAATCTTCCTCGGCCGAACCGGCATGCCCCAGCGCACCCGGTATCTGGCGGATCAGCGAATCCAGCAGCACCATGGCCGGCAACTCGCCACCCGACAGGACATAGTCGCCGATGGAGATCTCTTCCATCGGGTGACGGGCAAACACACGCTCGTCGATGCCCTCGTAGCGGCCGGCCAGCAGGATCAGCGCCGGTTCCCCGGCCAATTCTTCCACCAGCGCCTGGTTCAGCGTCCGCCCCTGGGGCGAAAGGTAAATCAGGCGCGGCTGGGCAATTCCATCCCGGCACAGCGCCGTTTTCGCGGCGGTCAGCGTCAGGTCCAGCGGTTCGGCCAGCATCACCATGCCGGGACCGCCGCCGAACGGCCGGTCGTCCACCGTGCGGTAACTGTCCGAAGTGAAATCCCGTGGGTCCCAGAATTTCATTTCGAGCAGCTTGTTCCTGACTGCCCGGCCGCTTACACCGTATTCCGTCAGTGCTGCAAACAGGGCGGGGAAGAGCGTGACCACGTGATACCGTGGTGTCACCAGTCCGCACCCCAATCGACCACGATCTTTCCGGCGGCGCGATCCACTTCTCCGACGATGGCGTTGACGAAGGGGATCAGGTGCTCCCGCTCGCCCGTCACTTTCAGCACGTCGTGGGCGCCGGTTTCCAGTATTCCGGATACCTTGCCCAGTGTTTCGCCGCTCTTGGTGACGACAGTCAAACCGACCAGTTCGTCCCAATAAAACTCGTTTTCTTCCGTCGGGGGCAATTCATCCCGTGCGACGGCGATATCCATGCCCGTAATGGCTTCGGCCGCATTGCGGTCATCAATGCCATCCAGCTGGGCAACCAGGCTCTGGCTGTGGACCTTGGCTTCGAGGACCTCATAAGCCTGCCACTTGCCGGCCTTGCCCAAACGCCAAACGGGATAGTCCAGCAGGTTGTCCAGATTTTCCGTGAAGGTCTGGATCTTGATCCAGCCGCGTACCGCATATGGAGCGGCAACCCGCCCCATGATCACCAGGTCGGCTGGGTTATCCTCAGGCAGCAACCGGCTTGGTGGCACGGTTCAGCCTGGAGACGGTCTCGGACACTTGCGCGCCCACGCCCTGCCAGTAGGCCAGACGTTCCTGGTTGATGCGCAGGCCTTCGGTATTGCCGGTGGCAACCGGGTTGTAGAAGCCGATGCGCTCGATGAAACGGCCATCGCGACGGTTGCGGGAGTCCGCCACCACGATGTTGAAGAAGGGGCGCTTCTTGGAGCCGCCGCGGGAAAGACGAATGGTGACCATGTTCTGTTGCTTCCTGTTCAGTGTCCGGGGGGCCGCCGCCGCCGATGCCTTGTTGCAAGCATCAATCAGCGCACGCGGAAAGCCGCGAATTGTAGTGAAAGAGCGGGCCAGAATCAAGACAAGTTGTTGTTTTGCTTGAAGGCCGCCTGTTTACATCCCCGGCATCATGCCCTTCATGCCGCGCATCATCTTGGACAGGCCGCCCTTGCCCAGTGATTTCATCATCTTCTGGGCCTGTTCGAACTGGTTCAGCAGACGGTTGACCTCCTGCACGGTCACGCCCGCGCCGGCCGCAATGCGGCGCTTGCGCGAGGCCTTGAGGATCTCCGGCTTCTGGCGTTCCCTGGGGGTCATCGAGTCGATGATGCCTTCAATGCGCTTCATCTGCTTCTCGCCCTGGGCGATGTCATCGGCGCCGACCTTGCTGGCGCCGGGCAGTTTGTCGACCAGGGAAGACAGCCCGCCGAGTTTTTTCATCTGCTGCATCTGGGCCTTGAAGTCCTCCAGGTCGAAGCCCTTGCCGGACTTGAGCTTCTGGACCGTCTTCATCGCCTCGGCGTGATCGACGTTGCGGTGCGCTTCCTCGATCAGGGACAGCACGTCGCCCATGCCCAGGATGCGACTGGCCATGCGCTCGGGATGGAAGACCTCGATGCCGGACAACTTTTCGCCGACGCCGACCACCTTGATCGGCTTGCCGGTGATGTGGCGCACCGACAGCGCCGCACCGCCGCGGGAGTCGCCGTCCAGCTTGGTCAGCGCCACCCCGGTCAGCGGCAGGGCCTCGTTGAAGGCCTTGGCGGTGTTGACCGCGTCCTGGCCCTGCATGGCATCGACCACGAACAGGGTCTCGACCGGTTTGAGCGCTTTATGCAGTTCCTGAATCTCCTGCATCATGGTCTCGTCCACGTGCAGGCGGCCGGCAGTGTCGACGATCAGTACGTCGTGGAAATGGCGCTTGGCATGATCGAGCGCGGCCAGGGCGATGTCGAGTGGCTTCTGGTCGGGTGAGGACGGGAAGAAATCGGCCTCGGCCTGGCCGGCCACGGTTTGCAGCTGGTCGATGGCGGCAGGGCGGTAGACGTCGGTGGAGACCAGCAATACCTTCTTCTTGCCGCGTTCGCGGATCAGGCGGACCAGCTTGCCGCAGGTGGTGGTCTTGCCGGCGCCCTGTAGGCCGGCCATCAGGAACACGGCCGGGGGCTGGGTCGAGAAATCGAGCGGCGCGGCCTGTTCGCCCATCAGGGAGGTCAATTCCTTGTGCACGATGCCGATCAGCATCTGACCGGGAGTCAGGCTTTGCAGCACCTCCTGGCCCATGGCCTTTTCCTTGACCTTGGCAATGAAGTCGCGCACCACGGGGAGGGCGACATCGGCCTCCAGCAGGGCGACGCGGACCTCGCGCAGGGCGTCCTGGATGTTGGTTTCGGTAAGCCGGCCTTGGCCCCTCAGGTCCTTGACGACTTTGGACAGGCGATCAGTGAGATTGTCGAACATTCTGGATG
>JBBIJC010000041.1:0-20734 GCA_037446165.1 Hydrogenophilales bacterium
CGCATTCCGAAAAGTAAAGTTGTCCACGAACATTATTTACGGATAGGTTCTTAGTTGGACAGTTTCAATTCCTGCCCATCGCCAACCTTGTTCAGGATGAGTACGTTGACCCGGCGGTTGCGGGCGCGGCCATCCGGGGTGGCATTGGTATCCAGCGGTTTGTTGTCGGCATAGCCGACAGCGACCATCCGGCTGGGCGATACGCCCTGTTCCGCCAGCAGACGCACCACCGAGGCGGCGCGGGCCGAAGACAGTTCCCAATTCGAAGGGTAGACCGGGCTTTTGATCGGCTGGTCGTCGGTATGGCCTTCCACCTGGATCGGGTTGTCGGTCCCGGCCAGCACCTTGGCGACCGCTGCCAGCGCTTGGGTCGAGGCCGGTTGCAGGGTGGCTTCGCCGCTGGGGAACAAGGTGCTGGCATTGATTTCCACGGTGATGCCCCGGGCCGACTGGGTGACCTTGACCTGGCCCTGCCGCACCAGCGAGGCCATCGCGCTGGCCACGTCCTTGGCGATGCTCTTCATGTGTTTTGTCTCCGGGGTGTCCTGCTTGCCGGACTCGGGCCTCATTGGCGAGGACCTGCCGATCGGCCTTCCGGTACCCGGCAGAATCGAGTCGTTCTTCTGGGTCATGTTGATCATCTTGTCGCTGGTCTGCTTTTCCTGAAAGGCCTGGACGATGGAGTCCGACAGGACCCGGTATTTGCCTTCGTTGACCGAGGATATGGCGTACATCACGACGAAAAAGGCGAACAACAGGGTGATGAAATCCGCATAGGAAACCAGCCAGCGTTCCAGGTTTTCGTGCTCCTCGTGGATTTTTCTGCGGGCCATGGCGCCTAGACCAGATAGCCTTGCAACTTCGCCTCGATCATGCGGGGGTTCTCTCCGTTGGCGATGGATACGATGCCTTCGATGAACATTTCCTTCAGGCGCACCGTGCGGCTGACGTGATAGCGCAGCTTGCCCGAGATGGGCAGAAAGATGAGGTTGGCGAGGCCGACGCCATAGATCGTGGCGACGAAGGCGACCGCGATGCCGGCCCCCAGTTTCGAGGGGTCGGACAGGTTTTCCATGACGTGGATCAGGCCCAGTACCGCACCCAGGATGCCGATGGTGGGCGAGTAGCCGCCGGCTGCCATCCAGACCTTGGCGGCCTCGGTGCGGTGCACCTCGTGGCTGAACAGTTCCTGCTCCAGCGTATCGCGCAGCACTTCCGGCTCGGCGCCGTCGACCAGCATCTGCAGGCCGCGCCGTTCGAACAGGTCGTTCTGCTGGTCGATCATCGGTTCCAGCGCCAGCAGGCCGCCGCGCCGGGCCAGCTGGCTCCAGGACAGGATCAGGCTCAGAGTTTCCTGTGGCATGTAGACCGGTGGTTTGAACACCCACTTGAGCATGCTCAGGCCGTCCAGAAACACCCGCAGCGAGCTTTGCAGCATGACCGCGCCCATGGTGCCGCCGATCACGATCAGGAAGGCGGTGAACTGCATCAGGGAACCGAGCTTGCCACCCTCCAGTGCCTGGCCGATGACGATGGCCGCCAAGCCCAGAATGATCCCCGCAATGCTGATGATGTCCATGGTCTTGGTCGACGGTTAGGAGGTCCGGATCATGCGATCCAGTCCCGTAGGTAGCCGCGCAGACGGGCGATGGCCTGGCCGTGCAGCTGGCAGATGCGGGACTCGGACACGCCGAGTATGGAGCCGATTTCCTTGAAGTTCATTTCCTGCTCATAGTACATGCCCATGAGCATCTTTTCCCGCTCCGGGAGTTCCACGACGGCCTTGGTGAGGGCCTTCTTGAAATTTTGGTCGGACAGCATCTCGAACGGCCCGGCGGCCAGTTCGTCGACGAAGCGTTCCAGAAAGTCCTCATTGTCAGAGGCATAGAGGTCTTCGTAGTAGACCAGTTGGGCGCCGCGGGTTTCGTTCAGGAGCTGGAAATAATCCTGGATCTCCATGCCCAACTGGCCGGCGATTTCCTGTTCGGAGGGGGGGCGCTGCAGGCGCTGCTGCAGGACGTTGATGGCGCTTTCGATTTGCCGGCTCGCCTTGCGCAGGGAGCGTGAGGCCCAGTCGGAATCGCGCAGTTCATCCAGCATCGCGCCTCGCACCCGCTGGGTGGCATAGGTTTCGAAGTGGGCGCCCTGCTGGTCGTCGAACCGATCCACAGCGTCGAGCAGGCCGATCAGGCCGGCCTGGATCAGGTCGTCGGCCTCCACGCTGGCCGGCAGGCGGCTGATCATGTGGTAGGCAATACGCTTCACCAGGGGCAGGTGCGCCTCGATGAATGCGTTTTTATCCGTAAGCGCGGCCGTGCTGGACATGTCGTTTCGGATATCGGGAGGGCTGGCTCATCCGGCTGAGCAGACCCATGCGCTGCCAGAATACCTTGGCATCGAGCCGCGCCTCCATGGTTGGCCCGGCGTGCAGGTTTGCCGCCATCTGGCGCATGGCCTGGGCAGCCGGGGTGGCGGGGGAGAGTTCCAGGACCGGGCGCAGGGCGCGCGCCGCCTGGTCGAGCAGGACATCTTTCGGTATGGCGCCGAGCAGTTCCAGCTCGATACCCAGGAATTGACGGGCTGTTTCGTTCAGGGCGGACATCAACTGGGCGACCTTTTCGTCATCGGTCGCGTTCATGAACAAGACCAGCCAGCGCGCATCCGGTTGCCTGTTGTGCGCGGCCTTGAGGACGACATAGGCCTCGGTCAGCCGGCTTTTCACGGCAGGCAGGACCAGCAGCCTGAGCGGGGCAGCCAGGGCCAGGCTGGGACGTTCGTCGGATGGGGCGGCAAGCAGGGTCCAGTCCCAGTCGTGGCGGGTAAAGTCCTCGCCGATCCGGTTCCAGATCCGGTCGTCGGTTTCCGCCGCATGGCTGAAACCCTGGTCGGCCTTCAGGATGCGCAGGCCATCGTAGGCGCCGGTGGTCAGTGCCTCATCCAGGCTCAGCCTTCCGTGCGCCACATCGGCCAAGCCATGGCCGGGGCTCATGCCGCATTGGCTGGTGACGTTGTGGGGCGGTTGTGTTTCGTCGATCAGGCAGACCTTGTCCCCGCGCTGGCTCAGGGCGATGGCGAGGTTGGCGCCGGCGATGGCGTTCAGTTCGGCATCAGGGCCGTAGATGGCCAGGGCGCGCAGCTTGCTCTGGCCACCCAGCAGGCGGCGCAGACCCGCGGCCTGATCGTCAGGTTCAAGCCGTTGCACCGTACGCCCCGAGGTTGGTGGTGGATTCCTTGGTGTGCGGCGTGCGCGCCTCGGCGGCGGCCATGAGCACCGGATAGTCTTCGTCATCGGGCTGGAAGGCGGCCTCCGGGGTGCCGAGGCGGAAGGCCCGGTCGATCAGGTAGCGGGCATTGGCGAGGTGCATGTCTTCGGGCACCCGCTGGCCGTTGGTGACGTAATGCACCTGGATCTGGTGACGGATCACCACATCCAGCACCGGGCCGTAGACCTGGGCCTCGTCGATCTTGGTGACGATGCAGCCGGCCAGCCCCGGCCCGCCGTAAGAGCGGACCACTTCTTCCAGGGTGATGCCCTGGGATGGCGCGCCCAGCAGCAGCAAGCGCTGCACGCCCTGATTCTGGCCGCTCAGCATGTGGGTCTGTTCGCCCACCCGGCGGTCCTTCTGGCTCATGCCGATGGTGTCGATGAAGACCAGATGCTTGCCCTGCAGGTCGAGCAGGGTCAGTTCCAGGTCGTTCTCGTCGCGCACCGCGAACACCGGTGCGCCCAAGATGCGGCCATAGATGCGGAGCTGGTCCTGGGCACCGATCCGGTAACTGTCAGTGGTGATCATGGCCACCTTGTTGGCGCCGTGCTTGAGCACGGCACGGGCCGCGAGTTTGGCCACGGTGGTGGTCTTGCCGACCCCGGTCGGCCCGACCAGGGCATAGATGCCACCCCGATCGATCAGGTCGTCGATCGGGGTGGCGACCTTGAGGTTGTGGATGATGGCCGCCCGAATCCACTTCTGCGCCCGCACCGGGTCGGGCTCGGCCGGCATCCGGTCGAGGATCTGCTTGCTCAGGGCCGGGCTGAAACCGGAGGCCATCAGCTGTTTCATGAACTCGGCCCTCTGGGGTTCGCGCCGGCAGGTGTCGTTCCAGGCCAGTCCAGCCAACTGGCCTTCCATGAGCGCGCGCAGCTGGCGCATCTCGCGGGCCAGTTCCTCCATGGCCGGTGCCGTCTCGGCAGCGGTGCGCCGGCTCTGCTGGCCCGGGTCGGGACTTGGCGCAGGCGCGCGGCCAGGCGACGGGCTGAAGATTTGGGGTGCTTCGTCCGGCCAGGCGGGCCGGGCCGGAGCCGCCTCTGCCGCCACTTTCCTGGCGGGGGTCGGGCGGATGACCGATGCCTCGCGCTGGGCCAGGTAATCGGTGAAGGTGGTTATGGCCGGTTCCTGCACTTCCTGCCAGGCGGCTTGTGGCCGAAGCGTCTCGCGGTGCGGGGCTTCATAACGCTCGGCCGGTTGTGGTGGCCGCGGTGGTTCACGGTGCGGCGCCTGGTAGTGTTCGGCGGCCTGTTGCGGTTTGGCCGGAGCAGCCCGTCGGGGCGCGAAAGCCGGTTCGGCCTGGCCGGTCAGGGCGGACATGTCCAGATCGGCAACGGCGATGATCTCGACCCCGCCATCCACCTGACGGTTGGACAGGATGATGGCGTCGGCGCCCAGGGCATCGCGGACCTGGCGCAGGGCGTCGCGGGTGGTTCCGGCGTGGAATTTCTTGATCATGCGCCTTGCCCGATCATCAGGGTGACCTTGATGGTCTTGCCATCAGGTACTTCGCTATGGGAAATGACTCTGAGGCCGGGTGCGGATCGGCGCAGGAACCGGGAGAGCAGGGTGCGGATGGTGTTCGGGACCAGGAGGACGGCGGGCAGGCCGCTCTGGCTCTGCTTGTCCACGGCGTCGACGGTGTCCCGGACCATGCGTTCGGCCAGACCCGGTTCCAGTCCTACGCCGCTTTCTCCGCGGGCCGTGAGGGCCTGAACGAGGATGTTCTCCAGGCCGGGCTCCAAAGCCATCACCTGCAATTCTTGTGCTCCTCCGAAGATTTCGTGAATGATAGCACGAGACAGCGCGCCTCTTACGGCAGCGGTGAGCTCGTCCGGGTCCTGACTGCGGCCGGCGTGTTCGGACAGCGCTTCGAGGATGCTGCGCATGTCGCGGATATGGATTTTCTCCTCCAGCAGGTTCTGGAGAACCTTCTGGATGGTGGCCAAGGAGAGTTGCTTGGGGGTCAAATCCTCGACCAGCTTCGGGTTCTCCTTGGCGACGTGATCGAGCAGTTGCTGGGTCTCTTCCCGGCCGAGCAGCTCGGGCGCATGGTCGTTGATCAGGCGGGACATGTGGGTGGCGACCACGGTGCCGGCATCGACCACGGTATAGCCGAAGGTCTGCGCCTGTTCGCGTAGCGGCGCGTCGATCCAGATTGCCGGCAGGCCGTAGGCCGGGTCGGTGGTGGCCTGGCCGGGCAGGGTGCCGAACACCCGGCCCGGATTGATGGCCAGAAACTTGCCGACCTGGACTTCGCTTTCGGCCAGCATGACGCCCTTCATGGTCATGCGGTACGCCGAGGGCCGCAGCTGCAGGTTATCGCGGATATGGACGGGCGGAACCAGGAAGCCGATGTCCTGGGCGATCTTCTTGCGGATGCCGCGGATCCGGCGCAGCAGTTCGCCATCCTGGCCCTTGTCCAGCAGGGGCACCAGGCGGTAGCCGACTTCCAGTCCCAGGCGGTCGACCTGGGCCACGTCGCTCCAGCCGACCTCTTCCGGCTCGGCCGGGGTGGTGGCGGGGGCCTCCTCGGCGGCCTGGTTTGCGGCCTGCTGATGCTGTTGGTGCAGCCAGTAGGCTGCGCCGCCGAGGATGGCGCCCATCATCAGGAAGGCGACATGGGGCATGCCGGGCAGGATGCCCATCAGGGTCAGGATGCCGGAGGCCAGGTAGATGGCCTGGGGCTTTCCGAACAATTGTGCGGTCAGCTGTTCGCTCAGGTCGGACGAACTCGATACCCGGGACACCACCAGACCGGCGGCGGTGGAGATGACCAGGGCAGGAACCTGCGCAACCAGGCCGTCGCCGATGGTCAGCAGGGTGTAGCGCGAGGCCGCATCGGCCAGCGCCATGTCGTGCTGGAGCATGCCGACGATGAGGCCACCGATCAGGTTGATCAGCATGATGATGATGCCGGCCACGGCATCGCCGCGGACGAATTTAGAGGCGCCGTCCATGGAGCCGTAAAAGTCTGCTTCCTCGGAGATTTCGGTGCGGCGGCGGCGCGCTTCGTCCTCACCGATCAGGCCGGCGTTGAGGTCGGCGTCGATGGCCATCTGCTTGCCGGGCATGGCGTCCAGGGTGAACCGGGCCGACACCTCGGCGATCCGGCCGGAACCCTTGGTGATGACCACGAAGTTGATCACCACCAGGATGATGAAGACGACGATGCCGACCGCGTAATTGCCGCCCACCAGGAAGTGGCCGAAGGCCTCGATCACCTTGCCGGCGGCATCCGGGCCGGTATGGCCTTCCATGAGCACGATGCGGGCCGAGGCGACGTTCAGGGACAGGCGTAGCAGGGTGGTGATCAGCAGTACCGTGGGGAAGACCGAGAACTCCAGCGGCTTCAGGGTATACAGGCTGATCAGCAGCACGATCATCGACAGGGCGATGTTGAAGGTGAACAGGATGTCGAGCAGAAAGGCCGGCAGCGGCAGGATCATCATCGCCAGGATGGCGATGACCAGAATGGGCGCGGCCAGCTTCTGCCACTGCATGCCGGGCAGGATCGCGTCAGCCATCAGGCCATGATCCGGTTAGCGGGGTCGAGGTCGGGCGGAACCTGCCATTCCTCGGGCAGATTCGGATTCATCTGGTTGTTCAGCTGATAGACGTAGGCGAGGACCTGGGCCACCGCGGTAAACAGGGTGCCGGGGATGGCGTCGCCCACTTCGACGTGCCGATGCAGGGCGCGGGCCAGGGGCGGCGCTTCCACTACCGGAACGTGGTGCTCGCGGGCGATTTCCTTGATCCGCTCCGCCACCAGCTGAGAACCCTTGGCCACCAGCAGGGGGGCGCTCATGGTCTTGTCGTTGTATTGCAGCGCGACGGCGAAGTGCAGCGGGTTGGTGACCACCACGTCCGCCTTGGGCACCGCCTGCATCATCCGGCGGCGGGCCTGTTCGCGCTGCATGGCGCGGATACGGGCCTTGATCTGGGGATCGCCCTCGGTTTCCTTGGCTTCCTGGCGCACCTCCTCCTTGGTCATGCGCAGGCTGTGGTGGTAGTGCCAGAGCTGGTAGGGCACATCGAACAGGGCCAGCAGGGCAAGGCCGGCCGCGCCGGCCATGAAGGTGTACAGGGTGATCTGGCCGAAGTGTGGAATGGCGGCCAGGAGGGGTTCCGAGGACAGGGCCAGGATGGCTTCCCACTGCATCCAGATCATCCAGGCCGAAGCGCCCAGGATGATGCCGCCCTTGAGTGCCGCCTTGACCAGTTCCACCAGCGATTGCCAGTTGAACATCCGGCCCAGGCCGTTGAGCGGATTGAGCTTGTCCAGGTTGAGCTGAAGCGGCTGCAGGGTGAAATTCAGGCCGGAGATCGCCACATGGGCGGCCACCGCGACCACGACCAGCACGGCGAAGATCGGCAGCAGGACCGTGACCGCGTCGTAGCTGGCTGCAGACAGGTTGCGTGCCATCATGCTGGTGCTGGCAATGTCGGCCCGGCCGAAGTTCAGCCCGTCGTGCATCATCCGGCGCAGGATGTCGAGCAGGTAGCTGCTCATCAGGGCCATCGTGGTGCCGGCCGCCATCAGGACGGCAAAGGTGGAAAGCTCGCGGGAGTGGGGAACATTGCCTTCGTCGCGGGCCTTCTGAATCTTTCGTCCCGACGCTGGCTCGGTGCGTTCAAGATCGCTGTCATCCGCCATCTGAGTGTCCGACTATCCGCGTGAAATTATGTGCGCCGATTTTATCACGCGACTGAAATAAAAACGGCCGGAGAGCCGGCCGTTTTTAAGGGTTTTGCGAAAACTCAGTGGGCCTGTACGCCGGGCCCGAAGAAACGGTAACCCTCGCGCATCTGCTGACTGCGGGCCAGGCGCTTCTTGCTGGTTTCGTCGCTGAAGCTGCCGGCAATGGCGGCATAGGCCTTGACTGTCCAGCCGCTGTCCAGCAAGAGGTCGGAGACGCCTTCAGCCCAGCGCAGCTTGTCGCCGGCGGAGGTCAGTTTGCCGGCGCAACCGGACATCAGCTCACCGATCTCGGGTTTGGCCATTTCGTTGGTATTCAGCCGGCTGGCCAACTGGACGCAGCCTTCACCGGTGGTACAGGCATCGACGGCCTTGGCATACATGGCCTTGGCGGTGGAGGCGTCGCCCAGGTCGGCGAACAGTTTGCCGATCTGGGCCAGGGCGAAGTGGTCCTTGGCCCGTTTGGCGGCTTCGGCCAGCAGGTTGGAGGCCCAGGCGGAATCGCCCAGCGCAACCTGCGCCGTTTCGGCCAGCTTGGTCCAGTCGTACGGGTTGTCGCCCGATTGTGTGGCGCGGCCTTCCAGATAGGACTTGGCCTTGGCCTTGCCGAAATCGGTGTCCCTGAATTCGCGTGCGGCGGTCAGCACGATCTCGCGGAACCAGACGAAGTCGCTTGACGCGGCGACGCTCTCGTCGAGCAGCTTGCCCAGCCATTCCTTGTCGCCCAGACGGTCGACGCCCAGGATCAGCGGCTTGAACCGGCTGAAGTGGAAGCCATCGGCGCGCAGGACTTCCTCGGCTGAGGAGAGCAGCTTGCCGGAGTAGGACTTGTCGTCCAGTTCGGCGATCACCCGGTCGGACAGGGCGATGAACTGCTTGGCGGTCTTGGCCTTGGCCTCTTCGTTCTGGATTTCGATGTACTTGGACTGGTTGGCTTCGCGCTTGGCCAGCATCTCGGCGAGCCGTGCGACGCGGGCGGTGTCGGAGGCCATGTGCTTGTTGACTGCCTCGACCACCTTGCGCATTTCGTCCAGGTTGGCCACGCCTTCTTCGGCCTTGGTCACCATGTCGTTGACGCCGGCGGTGTCCCCGATCTCGGCATAGACGTCAGCCAGCTTGATCAGGTCGGACGAGGCGCTGGCGGTGGTGCCGGCCTTGGTCAGCACGGCCTTGGTGAATTCGGCGTTGCCCTTGGCCGCGTCCAGCACCTGCATCAGGGCGGTGAAGTCCTTGGCCGAGTCCAGCGCCTTGTCGTACAACGCGCCGGCGGCGGACGGGTCGATCTCGCCCATGGCGCCTGATAGAGCGATCAGGTCGGCCGGCGTGCTGAACTTGCCGGCGCCTTCGTTGATGATCGCGGCAGCCTGGGCCTTGTCGCCCAGGTCAGTGGCGATGGTCCGGGCCAGACGGCCGAAGTCGGCGGCGCGACCGGCCTTGGTCTTGATCTTGTCGTAGATCTGGCCGGCCAGGGTGGCGTCCTTGATGTCGCAGGCGACGACCTTGGCCAGACCGTACAGTTCTTCGGTGGTGGAGATTTCCTTGAGCGCTCCGGTCAGCGTCTTGGAAGCAGCGGCGGCATCGCCGGAGACCAGCATCTGGCCCACGCCGACAGCGACCTTCTCTTCGCCGCTCATCGCATAGTCCTGGCCCTGACCGAGCATCTCGTCGGCCTTGGCCGCATCGCCCAGGGCCTTGTAGCCCATGGCCAGGCAGACGAAATCGTTGGTGAACATGGCGTTGCCGGCGGTGCCGTCCAGACAGGCCTTGGCGCCGGCATCACCCGTGAAGGCCGCGCCGGACAGGATTTCCTTGGCATAGCCGAGGTCGGCCGGTGCGTCGAAGGCCTCGCGGGCCAGGGTGTAAAGGGCGTCGGCACCGGTAGCGGCGGCAACACGGGGCGTCAGGGTTTCCCGATTGGCCATGGCTGATCTCCTGAATCCAGAAACGAAAAAAGCGAGTGTACCGGGCTGACGGCCGGAATGCTGCTAGGGTTTTTTATCGGGGGATAAATAAAGCTGAAAACTTGAATGGGCTGCGAGTTCATCGGCCCGTAATGGCCTGCCCCTGTTTGATCTCAGCCGCACTCGCAGCGCGCACATCGGCCACTGTGCAGGTAAACACCAGCGCCTCGCCAGCCAGCGGGTGGTTGCCGTCCAGCACTACCTTTTCGTTGTCAAACTCGGTGACGGTGTAGAGCGTTTCCTCATCGCCCTCGGCGTTCATCAGTTCAAATTGCATGCCGACCGCGATTTCGTCGGGAAACTCGTCGCGCGCTTCGAGCAGCACCAGTTCCTTTTCATACAGGCCGAAGGCGTCCTCGGGCAGCAGGTTGACCTTGACCGTCTGGCCGATGTCCTTGCCATCGAGTGCTTCTTCCAGCTTGGCGAAGATTCCATCGTAGCCACCATGCAGATAGACCAGGGGATCGGTGCCTTCGTCCAGCGTCTCGCCGGCAGGATTGGTGACCCGGTAATTCAGCGTCACGACGGTGTTCTTGGTGATATTCATGATCTTCCTTACAGGACGTAACGGGCCAGGTCTTCGCTCTGGGCCAGTTCGCCGAGGCGGGCTTCGACGTAGGCTGCATCGATGCTGACGACTTCGCCGTCGCGCTTGTCGGCGTCGAAGGAGAGTTCGTCGAGCAGCCGTTCCATGACCGTGTACAGCCGGCGGGCGCCGATGTTTTCGGTGCGCTCGTTGACCTGGAAGGCGATCTCGGCCAAACGACGGATGGCGCCATCGACGAACTCCAATTTCACCCCTTCGGTTTCCAGCAAGGCCTGGTACTGGCGGGTCAGGCAGGCGTCGGTGCTGGTCAGGATGCGTTCGAAATCGGCCACCGACAGGCTTTGTAGTTCGACCCGGATCGGGAACCGGCCCTGCAGTTCAGGGATCAGGTCGGACGGCTTGGCCAGGTGGAAGGCGCCGCTGGCGATGAACAGGATGTGGTCGGTCTTGATCATGCCGTATTTGGTCGAGATGGTGGAGCCTTCGACCAGCGGCAGCAGGTCGCGCTGCACGCCCTGGCGCGAGACGTCGGCGCCCTGGGTCTCGGAGCGGCTGGCGATCTTGTCGATCTCATCCAGGAACACGATGCCGTTCTGCTCGACGTTCTGCACGGCGGTCAGCTTCACGTCTTCCTCGTTGATCAGCTTGCCGGCTTCTTCGTCGGTGAGCAGCTTGATCGCCTCGGCGATCTTCAGCTTGCGGGTCTTGCTGCGTTTCTGGCCGAGGTTCTGGAACATGCCCTGCAGCTGGCTCGACAGTTCCTCCATGCCGGGCGGGGCAAAGATTTCCATCGAGGAGGCGGGCAGGGCGACATCGAGTTCGATCTCCTTGTCGTCGAGTTGGCCTTCGCGCAGCATCTTGCGAAATTTCTGTCGGGTGCCGGATTCGTCGGCCTTGCGTTCTTCGCCCCAGGTTTCGCGGGCCGGCGGCAACAGGGCATCCAGTATCCGCTCCTCGGCGGCCTCGTCGGCGCGCGGACCGACCGAATGCATGGCTTGTTCGCGGGCCTGCTTGACTGCAATCTCGATCAGGTCGCGGATGATGCCGTCGACATCCTTGCCGACATAGCCAACCTCGGTGAACTTGGTCGCCTCGACCTTGATGAACGGGGCGTTGGCGATGCGCGCCAGGCGGCGGGCGATCTCGGTCTTGCCGACCCCGGTGGGGCCGATCATCAAAATGTTCTTGGGCGTGATTTCCTGGCGCAAGCCGTCTGCCACGCGCATCCGCCGCCAGCGGTTGCGCAGGGCGATGGCGCAGGCGCGCTTGGCGTCGGTCTGGCCGACGATGTTCTTGTCCAGTTCGTGGACGATTTCCTGGGGTGTCATTTGGCTCATGGGGATTACGCGTTTGCAGTAGGCGCGGTGGAAACCGCGAATGTCACTTTAGCACCAGCTGCGCCAGCCCCCAAACCCCGAAGCCCGCGACGGTCAGGCCGGCGATGAGTTTGATGGTCCGGTTGGCGGCCAGCCGGCGCAGGTGTTCGGCGGCCCAGCCCATCGCCAGCAGATTGGGCAGGGTGCCCAGGCCGAAGGCCAGCATCAGCAGGGCGCCCGAACCGGCCCGGCCACTGGCCAGGGCGGTGACCAGAACGCTGTAGACCAGGCCGCAGGGCAGCCAGCCCCAGACCGCGCCGGCCACCACTGCGCCGGGGAAATCACGGATCGGCAGCAGTTTGCCGAACAGCGGCTGCAGTCGGTTCCACAGGCCGCTGCCGGCCTTTTCCAGCCAGAGCACGGCCCGGCTCAGGCCGGCCAGATACAGGCCCATCAGGATCAGGATGATCTGGGCCACGATGTAGAGCGACTTCTGGACCGGAAGCAGGGTATCGGACAGAAAGGCGGCCGAGCCGATCAACCCGGCCAGTGCGCCGGCCAGAGTGTAGCTGGCGATCCGGCCCAGGTTGTAGCCGAGATGAAAACTGACCGGCTGCCTGCGTCCGCCCTGGAACGACATGGCGGCGACGATGCCGCCGCACATGCCGACGCAGTGGGCGCCGCCCAACAGGCCGGCCAGGAAGGCGGTCAGCAGACTGATTTCAGGCAAGGTGGGTTACGGGTTCGGGCGGGACGAACATGGACCGGTAGGCGGCGTAGGTGGAGGTCATGATCCAGGGCAGCAGCACCAGCAGGCCGAGCCCGAATGGAATCAGCATGGCGCCGACCGCGATCAGGCCCAGCCACAGGCTGTAGATGAGGACGGGGCGCCAGTTGACGACGCAGGCCCACAGGCTCCACCACATGGCGTTGCTGGCGCTGAAGCCGTCGAACAGGACCAGGGCCGGAGCGAACCAGGTCGCCATAACCAGCGGGGTCATCAGCAACAGGCCGGTGAGCATGGCAGGCAGGGCCTGGCTCAGGATCATCCGGGCCTGTTCCGGGCTGATGTTCTTCGGGGTCTGGGCCAGTTCGGCCATCTGCTCGAAACTCGCGCCGCCCATCTGGCGCATGATCATGTCGACCAGCAGGATGCCGGCCAGATAGACCGCGCCCATGATGACTAGTCTGATTCGAACTTCGGGCCTAAAACCGGCTCCCAGATGCAGGTAACTGACCGGTTGGCCGGCTTCGGCGGCCTTGCTGGCCGACATGAAGGCGGCTACCAGAAAGGGCGACAACAGCTCGACCACCAGGCTGCCGGCCTTGGGCAGCATGCCGATGCCAGTCAGCGCCAGAAAGGCTACGGCGGTCATGCCCATCCAGGGAATCGGCGCCAGCCGGAACCAGGCCCAGCCGGCCTTCATCCAGGCAATGCCCTGATTGGCGGGGGGACGGGCAACAGTGAGCGGCATACTCATATAAACAGAAACGCCGCCAGGTGGCGGCGCCGGGTGAAAACAGGCATGGTCAGAATTCCTTGATCATCCACATGGGGACGACGAAGTTAGGCGACAGGTCGTTGTGACGGACCATCTGGCCGTCCGGACGGGGCACCAGATAATAGGGTTTGCCGTAGCGAGGGGTGACCTTGATCATGGAGACCCGACCATTGACGCGGTATTCCTCGATCTTGTCCTGGCCGCGATGGGTGATGGTGACCTGCGGCTCCATGTCGGCATCGCTGACGCCTGGAGGCGGGGCGATTTCCGGCGCCGGCTCCATTTTTGGCGGCGGCGGCGTTTCATCCGCCAGGGCCGGAATGGCCAGCAACAGGGCCGTCAACATCAGTATTTGTGTGCGCATGATCGTTTCCTGAGGGTTTTGGCAAATTCTAGCAGAAGCCGGTCGTTTCACAGGCTGAGCAGGATTTCCTGATCGTGCATGCTGGGCGTGAAGCAACTGGTTTCGTAATGGCAGAAGATGGCATCGACCACCTGATCCGGATCGTCGATCACTTCGACCAGATCGAGATCCGCCGGGTTGATCATGCCTTCCTTGGCCATGGTGTTTTTGAGCCAGTCGAGCAGGCCGTTCCAGTAGTCGCCTTTGACCAGGATGATCGGGATGCGGCGGATCTTGCCGGTCTGGACCAGGGTCAGCACCTCCATCAATTCGTCCAGGGTGCCGAACCCGCCGGGCATGATCACGTAGGCGCTGGCGAAGCGGACGAACATGACCTTGCGCGCGAAGAAGTGGCGGAAGGTCTGGCTGACATCCTGGTAGGGGTTGGCGTGCTGCTCGTGGGGCAGCTGGATGTTGAGTCCGACGCTGGGCGACTTGCCGAAATAGGCGCCCTTGTTGGCCGCCTCCATGACCCCGGGGCCGCCGCCGGAGATGACCGAGAAGCCGGCATCCGACAGCTTGCGGGCGATCTCCTCGGTGAGCATGTAATAGGCCGAGTCCGGCTCCGAGCGCGCGCTGCCGAAGATGGTGACGGCCGGCCGGATCGGCGACAGGCGTTCGGTCGCCTCGACGAACTCTGCCATAATCTCGAACATCCGCCAGGATTCACGGGCGGAAAGCATGGCTTCCTTGCTGCCGGCGGGATCGATGACGTCGGGAATCTTTTTCATAGCGGACACTCTCTCATGACCGAAAAAACCCTGTTGCTGGTGGATGGCTCATCATACCTGTACCGGGCCTTTCATGCGCTGCCCGACCTGCGCAACCGGGACGGTTTTCCGACCGGCGCGATCTACGGCGTGATCAACATGCTGCACCGCCTGCGCAAGGATCATCCGGCCGCCTATGTCGCGTGCGTGTTCGATGCCAAGGGCAAGACCTTCCGCGACGACATCTATCCCGAATACAAGGCCCACCGGCCGCCCATGCCGGATGATCTGGCCAGGCAGATCGAACCGCTGCACGAGGCGGTAAGGGCGCTGGGCTGGCCGATCCTGATGATCGAGGGCGTCGAGGCGGACGATGTGATCGGCACCCTGACTCATCAAGCCGAGCTGGCCGGGCTGGACAGCATCGTCAGCACCGGCGACAAGGATCTGGCGCAGCTGGTCACGCCACACGTGAAGCTGGTCAACACCATGACCAACGAGACCCTGGACCAGGCTGGCGTAGTGGCCAAGTTCGGCGTGCCGGCGGAGCGCATCGTCGACTACCTGACCCTGATCGGCGACACGGTGGACAATGTCCCGGGCGTGGCCAAGGTCGGTCCCAAGACTGCGGTGAAATGGCTTAACGAATACGGCAGTCTCGATGAACTGGTGGTCCGGGCCGACGAGATCAAGGGCGTGGTCGGCGATAACCTGCGCAATGCCCTGGACTGGCTGCCCACCGGGCGCGAACTGATTACGGTCAAGACCGATGTCGAGCTGCCGGCGGCCATGGAGACGCTGAAGTGGCAACCCGAGGACCGGGCGAAGCTGGCCGAGCTGTTCGAGCGGTTCAATTTCCGGACCTGGCTGCGCGAGTTGCAATCGCCCTCGGCCAGCAAGGACGAGAGCGTGTCGCTCCCCTCGCCTCGTGAGGGAGAGGGGCCGGGGGAGAGGGGTGCAGTCGAACGCCACTACGAAACCCTGCTCACCCAGGTCGACTTCGACCGCTGGCTGACCAAGCTGAACACCGCTGAACTGATCTGCCTGGACACTGAAACCACCAGCCTGGACCCGATGCTGGCGCGGCTGGTCGGGATGTCGTTTTCGGTGATTCCGGCACGCAGTCACCCGCAATTCGAACTAGGTTTCGACGAGCCGAAAAATGTCGCCGAGGCTGCCTATCTGCCCTTGCAGCATGGTTACGCCGGGGTGCCCGACCAACTCGACCTGGCTCAAGTGCTCGCCCGGCTCAGGCCCATCCTGGAAGACCCGAGCCGGCCCAAGGTCGGCCAGAATCTGAAATACGACTGGCACGTACTGAAGAATTACGGCATCGAGTTGCAGGGCATCGCCCACGACACCCTGCTGCAAAGCTATGTCCTGGAGGCCCACGAGCGGCATGACATGGACAGCCTGGCGGCGCGACACCTGAACGAGACGACCATCAAGTACGAGGAGGTGTGCGGCAAGGGCGTGAACCAGATCGGTTTCGATCAGGTCGAGATCCAGCGGGCCACCCAATACGCGGCCGAGGATGCCGATATCACCCTCCGCCTGCACCAGGCCCTGTTTCCGCGCGTCCACGCCGAATCAGGCCTCGACTACATCTACAGCAAGATCGAGATGCCGCTGCTGCCCATCCTGGCGCATGTCGAACGCACCGGGGTGAAGCTGGACTGCGATCTGTTACGCAAACACTCCGATTTCCTGGCCCGGGAAATGCTGCAGATCGAACAGAAGGCCCATGCAGCGGCCGGCCAGCCGTTCAACCTCAATTCGACCAAGCAGCTAGGCGAAATCTTCTTCAACCAGCTCAAGCTGCCAGTGATCAAAAAGACCCCCAAGGGCGCGCCGTCGACTGACGAGGACGTGCTGGAAAAGCTGGCCGAGGATTACCCATTACCCAAGCTGATCCTCGAATACCGCGGCTTGACCAAGCTCAAATCCACCTACACCGACAAGCTGCCGCTGATGGTCAATCCGGCTACCGGCCGGGTCCACACCAACTACAGCCAGGCCATCGCCGTGACCGGCCGGTTGTCGTCGAACGAGCCCAACTTGCAGAACATTCCGGTGCGTTCGGTGGAAGGGCGCAAGATCCGCGAGGCCTTCATCGCCGAGCCGGGCTTCGTCATCGTCTCGGCCGATTATTCGCAGATCGAACTGCGCATCATGGCCCATCTGTCCGGCGACGCGCGGCTGCTGAAGGCCTTCGCCGAGGATGCCGACATCCACCGCGCCACGGCGGCCGAAGTGCTCGGTCTCGCGCCGGCAGAGGTGCTGCCCGAGCAGCGGCGGATGGCCAAGGCGGTCAACTTCGGCCTGATCTACGGCATGTCCGCCTTCGGCCTGGCCGCGCAGCTGAACATCGACCGGACCACGGCCCAGGCCTATATCGAGCGCTACTTCGCCCGTTATCCCGGCGTCGCCGAGTACATGGCCCGGACCCGCGAACAGGCCAAGATGGAAGGCTATGTCAAGACCCTGTTCGGCCGGCGGCTGTACCTGCCCGAGATACGCGGTGGCAACCCGATGCGCCGGCAGGGCGCCGAGCGGGCAGCGATCAACGCACCCATGCAAGGCACCGCCGCCGACCTGATCAAGCTGGCCATGATCGCCGTGCAGGGCTGGCTGGAACAGGACAAGCTGAAAACCCGCCTGATCATGCAGGTGCACGACGAACTGGTGCTGGAAGTGGCAGAGGATGAACTGGACCGGGTCAAGACCCGGCTACCCGAGTTGATGTGCGGTGTTGCGGAATTGAAAGTGCCGCTGAAGGTGGATACAGGGGTGGGGCCGAACTGGGAGGCAGCGCACTGAAATGAAAAGGCCGCCCGAAGGCGGCCTTTTAACGAAGTGGCAAGGCTCAGGAGCCTTTCTTCGCGGGCAGCTTTTCCTTGATCCGCGCCGACTTGCCGGTGCGGCCGCGCAGGTAGTACAGCTTGGCGCGACGGACATCGCCGCGACGCTTCACTTCGACGTTGGCGACCAGCGGAGAGTAGGTCTGGAAGGTGCGCTCGACGCCTTCACCGGCGCTGATCTTGCGTACGTTGAAGCTGGAGTTGAGACCGCGGTTGCGCTTGGCGATCACGACGCCTTCGTAGGCCTGCAGACGTTCCTTGTCGCCTTCCTTGACCTTCACGTAGACGACAACAGTGTCGCCGGGTGCGAAGTCGGGGAGGGTCTTGCCCAGGCGGGCGATTTCTTCTTTCTCGAGCTGTTCGATGAGGTTCATCGTTAGTTTCCTTGCATGTTCGCCCTAGAGGTCTCGGTCAACTGAGACATGGCGCGGTTTTTAATGATCCGGTTTACCCGGATCGGCTACTTCCCGACGAAACTCGTCGAGCAAATTCTGTTCTTCGCGGCTCAATGCGCGCTTATCCAGCAAATCGGGCCGCCGTTGCCAGGTTCGTCCCAGCCCTTGCTTCAATCGCCAGCGAGCTACGCCCGCGTGATTGCCGGACAACAAGGCCGGTGGCGTTTCCAGTCCCAGGTAGACCTCGGGCCGGGTGTAATGCGGGCAATCCAGCAAGCCATCGGCGAAGGAATCTTCCTCGGCCGAACCGGCATGCCCCAGCGCACCCGGTATCTGGCGGATCAGCGAATCCAGCAGCACCATGGCCGGCAACTCGCCACCCGACAGGACATAGTCGCCGATGGAGATCTCTTCCATCGGGTGACGGGCAAACACACGCTCGTCGATGCCCTCGTAGCGGCCGGCCAGCAGGATCAGCGCCGGTTCCCCGGCCAATTCTTCCACCAGCGCCTGGTTCAGCGTCCGCCCCTGGGGCGAAAGGTAAATCAGGCGCGGCTGGGCAATTCCATCCCGGCACAGCGCCGTTTTCGCGGCGGTCAGCGTCAGGTCCAGCGGTTCGGCCAGCATCACCATGCCGGGACCGCCGCCGAACGGCCGGTCGTCCACCGTGCGGTAACTGTCCGAAGTGAAATCCCGTGGGTCCCAGAATTTCATTTCGAGCAGCTTGTTCCTGACTGCCCGGCCGCTTACACCGTATTCCGTCAGTGCTGCAAACAGGGCGGGGAAGAGCGTGACCACGTGATACCGTGGTGTCACCAGTCCGCACCCCAATCGACCACGATCTTTCCGGCGGCGCGATCCACTTCTCCGACGATGGCGTTGACGAAGGGGATCAGGTGCTCCCGCTCGCCCGTCACTTTCAGCACGTCGTGGGCGCCGGTTTCCAGTATTCCGGATACCTTGCCCAGTGTTTCGCCGCTCTTGGTGACGACAGTCAAACCGACCAGTTCGTCCCAATAAAACTCGTTTTCTTCCGTCGGGGGCAATTCATCCCGTGCGACGGCGATATCCATGCCCGTAATGGCTTCGGCCGCATTGCGGTCATCAATGCCATCCAGCTGGGCAACCAGGCTCTGGCTGTGGACCTTGGCTTCGAGGACCTCATAAGCCTGCCACTTGCCGGCCTTGCCCAAACGCCAAACGGGATAGTCCAGCAGGTTGTCCAGATTTTCCGTGAAGGTCTGGATCTTGATCCAGCCGCGTACCGCATATGGAGCGGCAACCCGCCCCATGATCACCAGGTCGGCTGGGTTATCCTCAGGCAGCAACCGGCTTGGTGGCACGGTTCAGCCTGGAGACGGTCTCGGACACTTGCGCGCCCACGCCCTGCCAGTAGGCCAGACGTTCCTGGTTGATGCGCAGGCCTTCGGTATTGCCGGTGGCAACCGGGTTGTAGAAGCCGATGCGCTCGATGAAACGGCCATCGCGACGGTTGCGGGAGTCCGCCACCACGATGTTGAAGAAGGGGCGCTTCTTGGAGCCGCCGCGGGAAAGACGAATGGTGACCATGTTCTGTTGCTTCCTGTTCAGTGTCCGGGGGGCCGCCGCCGCCGATGCCTTGTTGCAAGCATCAATCAGCGCACGCGGAAAGCCGCGAATTGTAGTGAAAGAGCGGGCCAGAATCAAGACAAGTTGTTGTTTTGCTTGAAGGCCGCCTGTTTACATCCCCGGCATCATGCCCTTCATGCCGCGCATCATCTTGGACAGGCCGCCCTTGCCCAGTGATTTCATCATCTTCTGGGCCTGTTCGAACTGGTTCAGCAGACGGTTGACCTCCTGCACGGTCACGCCCGCGCCGGCCGCAATGCGGCGCTTGCGCGAGGCCTTGAGGATCTCCGGCTTCTGGCGTTCCCTGGGGGTCATCGAGTCGATGATGCCTTCAATGCGCTTCATCTGCTTCTCGCCCTGGGCGATGTCATCGGCGCCGACCTTGCTGGCGCCGGGCAGTTTGTCGACCAGGGAAGACAGCCCGCCGAGTTTTTTCATCTGCTGCATCTGGGCCTTGAAGTCCTCCAGGTCGAAGCCCTTGCCGGACTTGAGCTTCTGGACCGTCTTCATCGCCTCGGCGTGATCGACGTTGCGGTGCGCTTCCTCGATCAGGGACAGCACGTCGCCCATGCCCAGGATGCGACTGGCCATGCGCTCGGGATGGAAGACCTCGATGCCGGACAACTTTTCGCCGACGCCGACCACCTTGATCGGCTTGCCGGTGATGTGGCGCACCGACAGCGCCGCACCGCCGCGGGAGTCGCCGTCCAGCTTGGTCAGCGCCACCCCGGTCAGCGGCAGGGCCTCGTTGAAGGCCTTGGCGGTGTTGACCGCGTCCTGGCCCTGCATGGCATCGACCACGAACAGGGTCTCGACCGGTTTGAGCGCTTTATGCAGTTCCTGAATCTCCTGCATCATGGTCTCGTCCACGTGCAGGCGGCCGGCAGTGTCGACGATCAGTACGTCGTGGAAATGGCGCTTGGCATGATCGAGCGCGGCCAGGGCGATGTCGAGTGGCTTCTGGTCGGGTGAGGACGGGAAGAAATCGGCCTCGGCCTGGCCGGCCACGGTTTGCAGCTGGTCGATGGCGGCAGGGCGGTAGACGTCGGTGGAGACCAGCAATACCTTCTTCTTGCCGCGTTCGCGGATCAGGCGGACCAGCTTGCCGCAGGTGGTGGTCTTGCCCGCACCTTGCAGGCCGGCCATCAGGAACACGGCCGGGGGCTGGGTCGAGAAATCGAGCGGTGCGGCCTGCTCACCCATCAGGGCGGTGAGTTCCTTGTGGACAATGCCGATCAGCATCTGGCCTGGAGTCAGACTTTGCAGTACCTCCTGGCCCATGGCCTTTTCCTTGACCTTGGCAATGAAGTCGCGCACCACAGGGAGGGCAACGTCGGCTTCCAGCAGGGCGACGCGGACCTCGCGCAGAGCGTCCTGGATGTTTGTTTCGGTAAGCCGGCCTTGGCCCCGGAGGTCCTTGACGACTTTGGACAGGCGATCAGTGAGATTGTCGAACATTCTGGATG
>JBBIJC010000042.1:0-20035 GCA_037446165.1 Hydrogenophilales bacterium
CCCAGCATCTGCATCCGGTCACCGCGAATTTCCGTGGTGTAGCGGTCGTTGCCGTCCTTGTCCTGCCACTTGCGGGTGCGCAGGCTGCCCTCGACATAGACCTGGCTGCCCTTTTTCAGGTACTGGCCGCAGACCTCGGCGGTCTTGCCGAAGAAGGCGACCGAGTGCCATTCGGTGACTTCCTGCATGTCGCCAGACTTGTCCTTGAACTTGTCGGTGGTGGCGATGCGCAGGTTGGCGACCGCGTCGCCGCTGGGCAGATAGCGCATTTCCGGGTCGCGGCCCAGATTGCCGATGATGATTACCTTGTTTACCGAAGCCATTTATGTGTTTCCCCTATTCAACAGATGTGTGATGCCTTCTTCGTCCCACCCGGTCTGACTGACCTTGAGCATGACTGTACCTTCTTCATGGAGCACGGTCACCGCCTCGACGCCGGTGAAGATCGCCAGTTGTCCGGCCAGCTTTTGCGCATCTGCCGCGGTCATGGCGCCAATGTGGAACATCTGGGTCTTGACCCGCGGCGGCGGGGTCATGCTCATCGCCAGCCCGGCCCAGATCAGCATGAGCACGGCGCAGAAGACGAATACGGCGTAATAGCCGACATGCTGGACCAGCAAGCCGCCCACGGCCGCGCCGGTAAACAGTCCGATGGCCTGGGAGGTATTGTAGACGCCCATGGCGGTGCCTTTGGCCTCGGGCGGCGCGATCTTGGAGATCAGCGATGGCAGGCTCGCTTCCAGCACATTGAAGGCGATGAAGAACAGCAACAGGGCCAGGGCGACGCCCCAGAACACATTCATCGTCGCGGCCAGGGTCAGCTGCGCCAGCACCATCAGGAGCACCGAGCCGACCAGGGTCTGCTTGAGCTTGCCCCGCTTTTCGCCAAAGATGATCACCGGCACCATGAAGACAAAGGAAACGATCACCACCGGCAGGTAGACCTTCCAGTGATCGGGCGCCTGGAGTCCGTCGTGGATCAGGGCGAAGGGCACCACGTTGAACATGGCCATCTGCGAGGCGTGCAACGCGAAGATGCCCCAGTTCAGGCGCAGCAACTCAGGGTTGCGCAGCACGTCCTTGAATCGGGCCGGATTGGACTCGGCATCGGAGTGGAACGCCGTCTTGCCCGGGTTCGGCGTCACGAACAGGATGACCAGGATTGCCAGCAGGGACAGGAGGCCGGTCATCTCGAACATGCCGGGGATGCCGATCCAGCGATAGATGGCCGGACCCGCGGCCAGCGAAACGGCGAATGACAGGCCGATGGTGCTGCCGATCAGCGCCATGGCGTGGGTCCGTTTTTCCTCTCGGGTCAGGTCGGCCAGCAACGCCGTGAGCGCTGCCGAGATGGCGCCGGCACCCTGAATCGCCCGGCCGATCACAATCCCCTCGATGCTGCTCGCAGAGGCCGCCATGAAGCTGCCGGCGGCGAACAGCAGCAGGCCGAAGATGATCACCGGCTTGCGCCCGATCTTGTCCGACGCCATGCCGAACGGGATCATCAGAACCGCCTGGGTCAGGCCGTACATGCCGAGGGCCAGGCCGATCAGGGCGTGGTTGTCGGTCAGGGTTTTTGCATACAGGGCGAACACCGGCAGGATCAGGAACATGCCCAGCATGCGCAAGCCGAAAATACCCGCCAGCGACGTCGCGGCGCGGCGCTCGCCGGAGGTCATCGGATTTGAATCTGAACTCATTGTTGGGCTACCCATCGAAAGTGCTTAATATTAACCGTTTTCCTACCTGGCCTTAACCGCGATGATCCGAGTCCGGGGTGCGCGCACCCACAATCTGAAGAACGTCAGTCTCGACTTGCCGCATCATCGGCTGGTAGTCATTACCGGCCTGTCCGGCTCGGGCAAATCGTCCCTGGCCTTCGATACCCTGTACGCGGAAGGGCAACGGCGCTATGTCGAATCCCTGTCCGCCTATGCCCGCCAGTTCCTGCAACTGATGGAAAAACCGGACGTGGACCTGATCGAGGGACTCTCCCCCGCCATCTCCATCGAACAGAAGGCCACCAGCCACAATCCGCGCTCCACGGTCGGCACGGTGACCGAGATCCACGACTACCTGCGCCTCTTGTTTGCCCGCGCCGGCACGCCGCGCTGTCCGCACCACGGCATCGAACTGGCGGCCCAGACCGTGTCGCAGATGGTCGACCAGGTGCTTGAACTGCCGGAAGACACCAAGCTGATGATCCTGGCCCCGCTGATCGTCGGCCGAAAGGGCGAACAGCTTGGGCTGTTTGACGAGCTTCGCGCCCAAGGGTTCATTCGGCTAAGGATCGACGGTGAAGTTTATGAAATCGACAGCCTGCCCAGGCTGGACAAGAACCGGAAGCACACCATCGAGGCCGTGGTCGATCGGTTGAAGGTGCGCGAGGACATGAAGCAGCGGCTGGCCGAATCGTTCGAGACCGCTTTGCGCCATTCCGACGGAAAGGCTCTGGCGGTGGAGATGGACAGTGGCCACGAGACCCTGTTCTCGGCCAAGTTCGCCTGCCCGGTCTGCGACTACGCCCTGCCCGAACTGGAGCCGCGCATCTTCTCGTTCAACAATCCGATGGGCGCGTGCCCGAAGTGCGACGGCCTCGGTCAGATCACCTTCTTCGATCCCAAGCGGGTGGTCGCTTTCCCGCACATGTCGCTCGCTTCGGGTGCGATCAAGGGCTGGGACCGGCGCAACGCCTTCTTCTACCGGATGCTGGAATCGCTGGCGATGCACTATGGCTTCGACATCGACACACCCTACGAACAACTGCCCGAGGCCACCCAGCAGGTGATCCTGCATGGTAGCGGCCACGAGGTCATCCCCTTCATCTACATGGCCGAGAACGGCCGGCGCACCACCCGAAAACACACCTTTGACGGCGTCATCCCGACCCTGGAACGGCGCTACAAGGAGAGCGAATCACAAATGGTGCGCGAGGACCTGGCCCACTACATCGCCAGCTGTCCCTGCCCGGAATGTGGCGGTAGCCGGCTGCGTCTGGAAGCGCGCAACGTCACGGTAGGCGGACGCACCCTGCACGAGCTGTCGCGGCTGCCCATCCACCAGTCGCTGAAGTTCTTCGACGAGTTGGCCCTGACCGGCCAGAAGGCCCAGGTCGCCGACAAGATCGCCAAGGAGATCGTGTCGCGCCTGTCCTTCCTGAACGATGTCGGCCTCGATTACCTGTCGCTCGACCGTTCCGCCGATACGCTATCCGGCGGCGAAGCCCAGCGCATCCGGCTGGCCTCGCAGATCGGCTCCGGCCTGACCGGCGTGATGTACGTGCTCGACGAACCCTCCATCGGCCTGCACCAGCGCGACAACGACCGCCTGCTGAGCACGCTCAAGCACCTGCGCGACCTGGGCAACACGGTGATCGTGGTCGAGCACGACGAGGACGCCATCCGCCACGCCGACTACATCGTCGACATGGGTCCGGGCGCGGGCGAACACGGCGGCGAGATCGTCTGCGAAGGGTTGCTGACAGATATCCTGGCCTGCGAGACCTCGCTCACCGCCGATTACCTGTCCGGGCGCAAGTCCATTGCCCTGCCGGCTCAACGCCGCACGCCCCGTGAAGGCCGGGTGCTGACCCTGACCGGCGCCAGCGGCAACAATCTGCAGGATGTTACCCTCAGCCTGCCCACCGGCGTGCTGGTCTGCGTCACCGGCGTATCCGGCTCGGGCAAATCCACCCTGGTCAACGACACCCTGCACGCCATACTGGCCAACCAGCTGAACGGTTCGGCGCTGGAACCGGCACCCTACGCAACCCTCGAAGGCGCGGAATTCTTCGACAAGATCGTCAACGTCGACCAGAGCCCGATCGGCCGCACGCCGCGCTCCAATCCGGCCACCTACACCGGCCTGTTCACGCCGATCCGCGAGCTTTTCGCCGGCACCGTCCAGGCTCGCGAGCGTGGTTACAACCCGGGCCGTTTCTCGTTCAACGTCAAGGGCGGCCGCTGCGAGGCCTGCCAGGGCGACGGCATGATCAAGGTCGAGATGCACTTCCTGCCCGACATCTACGTGCCCTGCGACGTCTGCCATGGCAAGCGCTACAACCGCGAGACGCTGGACGTGGAATACAAGGGCAGGAACATCCACCAGATCCTGCAGATGACCGTTGAGGAGGCTCGCGCCTTTTTCGACCCGGTGCCGACCATCGCCCGCAAACTGCAAACCTTGATGGATGTCGGCCTCAGCTATGTCCGTCTGGGCCAGTCCGCCACCACCTTGTCCGGCGGCGAGGCGCAGCGGGTCAAGCTGGCGCTTGAGCTCTCCAAACGCGATACCGGCCGGACGCTGTATATCCTGGACGAGCCGACCACTGGCCTGCACTTCCACGACATCTCGCTGCTGCTCAGCGTGTTGCAGCGCCTGGTCGAGCATGGCAACACCGTGGTGGTCATCGAGCACAACCTCGACGTGATCAAGACCGCCGACTGGATCGTCGACCTCGGCCCCGAGGGTGGCCACGGCGGCGGCCGGATCATCGCCGAGGGCACGCCGGAACAGGTGGCGGCGAATCCGGCCAGCCACACTGGGCGCTATCTGAAACCCGTGCTGGAGCGACACCATGGCTGAACCCGTCCGACTCTCGAAACTGATGGCCGAGCGCGGCATATGCTCGCGCCGGGAAGCGGATGCCTACATCGAGAAGGGCTGGGTTTTCGTCGACGGACAGAAGATCGACGTGCTCGGCACCAAGGTCGACCCCGGCTGCGAAATCAGGTTATCGGGTCAGGCCAAAACCGAGCAGCAGCAGCGCGTCACCATACTGCTGCACAAGCCCATCGGCTACGTCTCGGGCCAGCCCGAGCCCGGCTACAAACCAGCCGTGGTCCTGGTCACTCCAGAAAACCACTGGAAGGAGGACAAGGCGCCGTTTCATCCTGCACAGCTAAAGGGCCTGGCCCCCGCCGGCCGCCTGGACATCGATTCCACCGGACTGCTCGTGCTCACGCAGGATGGGCGTGTGGCCCGCCAGCTGATCGGAGAGGACTCGGAAATCGAGAAGGAATATCTGGTGCGCGTGGAAGGCGCCTTGCCTGACAACGGTCTTGGCCTGCTCAACCACGGGCTTTCTCTCGATGGGCAAAGACTGAAGCCGGCCAAGGTTACCTGGCAGAACGAGGACCAGTTGCGCTTCATCCTCAAGGAAGGCCGCAAGCGTCAGATTCGCCGGATGTGCGAATTGGTCGGGCTGAGGGTGACCGGGCTCAAGCGGGTCAGCATAGGTCAGGTCAAGCTGGGCCATCTGCCGCTTGGCCAATGGCGCTTTCTACATGACGATGAACGATTTTAGTGGCGCGCAGACCGAGTTTGAATCCGCACCGCGTCGCCCACCTTCAGCCCTAACGACGCCGATGCGCTGCCACGGTTGACGGCAACCTCGGCCAGGCCCGCGCTGTTGATGTACCAGAATGGCTCGCCTTTGACCGCCTCGTGGAATACCCCGCGCCGGGGCAATGACTTGCCATTGAGTTCAAGCGTAGTGACGTCTTTCAGCAGGCCGCCACGAATACCCGTCCAGGCATTGCCGTAGTGGTCGATGTAGATGACCCGGGGTAGCTCGGCCGTATCAAACTGCACCTCTGGCGCCTCGATTGGGCTGAGCCTGTCTTCGGGGAAGGGGTCAATGGCCAGTGCCGCGGCAATCGGCGCAAACAGATCGCGACCATGGAAGCTGCTGGACAGGGGCTCCGGACGCCAGTCGATCCGCCAGTAGCGGGTCTGGCTTGAACGCCCCGCAACGACTGATAACAGGCCGTTATCCGGGCCGACGAACCACCGACCATCCGCCTCGACCACCAGCGGCAGGCGCGGCCCACCGACACCAGGGTCGACCACACAAAGGAAGATACAGCCCAAGGCAAAGCCCTGGCACAAGGCATCCAGCAGATGTGCGCCAGCGTGTGCATTAAAGTCCGGCACTGCATGAAGGAGGTCGATCACCGGGACATCTGGTGCCGCCTGGGACAACACAGCCTTCATCTGGCCGACATAGGGATCCTGCCAGCCAAAATCGGTTACCAGAACGATCATGATCACGTCTCCAAATAAAAAAGGCCGGCATAGGCCGGCCCTTTCGAGGTTCAGTGTCGCTTATTCAGAAGCAACCACCTCTTCGCCTCGGTCGACAAGCTGGACCAGCGCCATGGGTGCATTATCACCCACACGATAGCCGAACTTCAGGATGCGCAGATAACCACCCGGACGCGCCTTGAAACGCGGACCGAGGTCGTCGAACAGCTTGACCACCATGTCGCGATCACGCAGACGGTCAAAAGCCAGACGACGGTTGGCCAGAGTCGGGGTCTTGCCCAAGGTGATCAGGGGCTCAACCACCCGGCGCAATTCCTTGGCCTTGGGCAGCGTGGTCTTGATCTGCTCGTGCTTGAGCAGTGCATTGGACAGATTGCGCAACAGGGCCAGACGGTGGCTGCTGGTGCGATTCAGTTTACGGTTAGACAGGCGGTGACGCATTTTCTTTATACCTCGCGGTCAATCAGGGCTTGTCATAGCCCGCAGGCGGCCAGCTTTCCAGCTTCATGCCGAGGGTCAAGCCACGCGCAGCCAGCACTTCCTTGATTTCGTTCAAGGACTTGCGGCCCAGATTCGGTGTCTTGAGCAACTCGGTTTCGGTACGCTGGATCAGGTCGCCGATGTAGTAAATGTTTTCAGCCTTCAAGCAGTTGGCTGAACGCACGGTCAGTTCAAGTTCGTCAACCGGACGCAGCAGGATCGGATCCATCTGCGGGCTGGCCAACTTGGGTTGTTCGCTAGGTAGCGTCACCCCCTTCAGATCAGCGAACGGAGTCAACTGTTCGATCAGCAGGCGCGATGCATGACGCACGGCTTCTTCTGGCTCGACAACACCATTGGTCTCGATTTCAAGGATCAGCTTATCCAGATCGGTGCGCTGTTCGACACGTGCGCTCTCAACACTGAAGCTGACCTTCTTGACCGGGCTGTAGAGTGCATCGATCAGTATGGTGCCCACCGAACGGTTTTCGTCGTCCTGGCGACGGCTGCTGGCGGGAACATAGCCAAGACCAGCTTCGATCTTGATTTCCATCTCCAGCTTGCCACCCTTGGTGACATGGGCGATGACGTGATCGGGATTAAGAATCTCGACGTCATGACCAGTCTGGATGTCAGCCGCGGTCACAATTCCCTCGCCATCCCTTTTGACGTGGACCAAGGCTTCGGTACGGTTATTCAACTTGACCGACAAGCCCTTCAGGTTCAGCAGAATGTCGACGACATCTTCCTGAACACCATCCATGGCAGAGTACTCATGAACCACACCGACAATCTTGACTTCGGTCGGGGCATAGCCCTGCATCGACGACAAGAGGATACGACGCAATGCATTGCCAAGAGTGTGGCCATAGCCACGCTCGAAGGGCTCAAGCGCGATGCGCGCCTGGCGGGGGGAAATGCTGTTGACTTCCACGCTACGAGGCTTCAGCAGTTCACCGGTATTCGACATAGTGCAAATCCTTCAATCAGGCCGCTGGATTACTTGGAATACAGTTCGATCACGAGCGATTCGTTGATCGTGGGCGGCAATTCGGAACGCTGCGGACGAGCCTTGTAGGTCCCTTTCAAGGCCTTGACATCAACCGCAACCCACTCGGGAAAACCGCGGCCCTCAGCGGCCTCGGACGCACCCTTGATGCGCAGGTGGCTCTTGGCCTTCTCGGCAACTTCCACGACGTCACCCGGCTTGACCTGGTACGACGGGATGTTGACGCGCTTGCCATTGACCAGGATGCCATTGTGGCGAACCACTTGACGCGCCTCGGTGCGGGAAGCGCCAAAGCCCATGCGATAGGTGACGCTATCCAGACGGGATTCCAGCAATTGAAGCAGGTTCTCGCCGGTCACGCCTTTAAGCTTGTCGGCCTTTTTGTAGGTCAGGCGGAACTGAGCTTCGAGAACGCCGTAAATCTTGCGGATCTTCTGCTTCTCACGCAGTTGGATGCCATAACCAGACAAACGCGTCTGGCGGGCTCCATGCTGGCCCGGGGGCTGATTGCGGCGCTCGACGGAGCACTTGTCAGTGAAGCACTTTTCGCCTTTCAAGAACAGCTTCTCGCCTTCGCGGCGGCACTGACGGCATTTGGGATCGGTATTGCGAGCCACGGGGATCTCCTTAATCGGTCAGACGCGGCGCTTCTTCGGCGGACGACAGCCGTTGTGCGGCATAGGTGTCACGTCGGAGATGCTGGTGATCTTGAAACCAAGGGCATTCAGCGCACGGACGGTTGATTCACGACCGGGACCAGGACCCTTGATGCGGACTTCAATATTTTTAACGCCATACTCAAGCGCTTGCTTGCCGGCATTCTCGGCAGCCACCTGTGCCGCAAAAGGCGTACTCTTGCGAGAGCCCTTGAAGCCGGCAGCTCCAGCCGTGAACCAGGACAGGGCATTGCCCTGACGGTCGGTGATGGTGACGATGGTGTTATTGAAGGAAGCGTGAATGTGCGCGATCGCATCAGCCACGTTCTTCTTAACTTTTTTCCGCACGCGGGCGGTGGTTGCCTTAGCCATATGCTTTACCTGCTCTTACTTTTTGACTTGCATTTGCTTGCGCGGGCCCTTACGGGTACGGGCATTGGTACGGGTACGCTGACCACGCAGCGGCAAGCCACGACGGTGACGAACACCACGATAACAACCCAGGTCCATAAGACGTTTGATGTTCATGGTGACCTCGCGACGCAGGTCGCCCTCCACCGTGAACTTGCCAACACCATCGCGCAACTTGTCGACCGCATCGTCGTTCAAGTCCTTGATCTTGGTGGCGGGATTTACGCCAGCTTGTTCGCAAATAAGACGAGCACGCGAGCGTCCGATGCCGAAAACCGCGGTCAACGCAATCTCAGCATGCTTGTGATTCGGGATGTTCACCCCGGCAATACGAGCCATGAATAACTCCGTGCGGACTAAAACATAAAATTATATCAATAAATAACTTGCCATTGCAAGTTATCCATCAGCCTTGACGTTGCTTGTGACGCGCTTCACTGCAAATGACGCGAACCACACCCTTGCGTTTAACGATCTTGCATTTTCGGCAGATCTTCTTAACCGAGGCTTGAACACGCATGTTCGACTCCTTTTCAACTATTACTTGGCGCGGTAAACAATGCGCGCACGACTCAGATCATAGGGAGTCAACTCCACGGTGACTTTGTCACCTGGCAGGATACGGATGTAGTGCATGCGCATCTTGCCGGAGATATGCCCCAGAACCACATGACCATTTTCCAGTTTGACCTGAAAAGTGGCGTTCGGGAGAGTTTCAACAATCTCTCCCTGCATTTGAATCACATCTGCCTTACTCATAGCCGGGGTTAGCGGGCTAGGAAGTTCCCGCCTTTGAAGTTAGCTTTCTTCAAAAGGCTCTCATATTGGTGTGTCATGACGTAGGCTTGAACCTGCGACATGAAATCCATGGTAACCACCACAATAATCAGCAACGACGTGCCGCCAAAATAAAATGGCACGTTCCAGTTCACGATCAGAAACTCTGGCAGCAAACAGACCAGTGTTATGTAAATAGCGCCAATCAAGGTCAGCCGGGTCATGATCTTGTCGATGTATCTGGACGTCTGCTCACCAGGGCGAATGCCCGGTACAAAGGCGCCACTTTTCTTCAGATTGTCCGCAGTCTCCTTGGGATTGAACACCAAGGCCGTATAAAAGAAGCAGAAGAAGACAATCGCAACGGTATACATCATTACGTAGATTGGCTGACCTGGAGACAACGCCGACGCCACATCTTTAAGCCAGTGCATGCTATCGCGACTGCCGAACCATCCGCCCAGAGTTGCCGGGAACAGGATGATCGATGAGGCGAAGATAGGAGGAATAACTCCCGCCATGTTCAACTTCAGGGGCAGATGGGAGCTTTGCCCGCCGTATAGTTTGTTACCCACCTGGCGCTTGGCATAATTCACCAGAATCTTGCGCTGGCCGCGCTCGACAAAGACCACCAATGCCGTCACCAACAATGCGGCCACAAACAGCAGGAGCACCAGCGGTATCGAGAAGGCACCGGTACGGGCCAGTTCCAACGTACCGCCAACAGCTTGCGGCAAACCGGCAGCAATACCACCAAAAATAATGATCGAAATACCATTACCGATACCGCGCTCAGTAATCTGCTCGCCCAGCCACATCAGAAACATGGTCCCGGCAACCAGGGTAATCACGGTTGTAAGCCTGAACATTACACCCGGATCAAGCACCAGGCCGGCCTGGCCTTCCAATGCAATTGCGATACCTAATGCCTGGAAACCAGCCAGAAAGACCGTTGCGTAACGGGTGTACTGGGTAATCTTGCGCCGTCCAGCTTCGCCTTCCTTCTTCAAGGCTTCCATTTGCGGGGACACAACGGTCAACAACTGCAAAATAATGGACGCCGAGATGTAGGGCATGATCCCAAGAGCAAACACCGTAAACCGCTTCAACGCACCGCCAGAGAACATGTTGAACATGCCCAGGATACCGCCCTGCTGGCTCTTGAACAGTTGTTCCAACACCATGGGGTCGATCCCTGGCACAGGAATATGGGCGCCGATCCGATATACGATCAGCGCGCCCACCAGAAACCACAGGCGCTGTTTCAAGTCACCCATTTTTCCGGACATCTGCAGAAGATTAGCCCCAGCGTTGGCCAAGTTTGGCTCCCCGATCAGACTTCGGCGACGCTGCCACCAGCCACTTCAATCGCAGCTTTGGCACCCTTGGTGGCCGGAATACCAACCAGCTTGATTGGCTTCTCAATCTTGCCCGCCAGAATCACACGCACCGTCTTAGCCAGCTGAGGCACCACACCTGCTTGCTTGAGAACCAGCAGATCAACGGTATCGACTGGCAAAGCATTCAGCTCATCCAGTCGCACTTCAGCCTTGAATGCACGATTCAGGGAGATAAAGCCTCTTTTTGGAAGACGACGATGCATAGGCATCTGGCCACCTTCAAAGCCAACCTTGTGGAAACCACCGGCACGTGACTTCTGACCCTTGTGGCCACGGCCACAGGTCTTCCCCAAGCCGGAACCAATTCCACGGCCTAGACGCTTCAAAGCATGCTTGCTGCCCTCACCGGGCTTCAAAGTATTAAGTTGCATTTCAGGCGGCCTCACATTTCACCAGGAAGTTCACATGAGTCACCATCCCGCGCACTGCTGGGGTATCCTCAAGAACAACCGATTGATTCAGACGCTTCAGACCCAGACCCAGAACGCAAGCGCGATGCTTCTGGTTGGTTCCGATAGTACTTTTTACCAAGGTAACCTTGATTTTTTTTTCAGCGCTCATGACTTACTCCAGAATCTCGGCGATGGTTTTGCCACGCTTGGCAGCCACTTCGGCCGGGGTGTTCATCTGGATCAGACCATTCAAGGTGGCTCGCACCACGTTGTAGGGATTGGTAGATCCCAAGCACTTGGCCAGCACATTGGTCACGCCCATCACTTCGAATACGGCACGCATTGCACCACCAGCGATAATGCCCGTACCTTCTGAAGCCGGCTGCATCAGCACCACAGATGCACCATGCTTGCCAATCACGGCATGCTGCAAAGTTCCGTTTTTAAGCGACACCTTGACCAAACGACGCCGGGCCTCTTCCATCGCCTTCTGCACGGCCACAGGAACTTCGCGGGACTTGCCCTTGCCCATTCCGATGCCGCCATCGCCATCACCCACCACGGTAAGTGCAGCAAAACCAAGAATCCGGCCGCCCTTGACCACCTTGGTGACCCGATTTACCGAAATCATCTTTTCACGCAGGCCATCTCCAGATTCTTCCTGCTTCTGTTCTACTTTAGCCATATTCAAAACCTCGCGTCAGAATTGCAGGCCGTGTTCACGGGCTGCGTCGGCCAAGGCCTTGACCCGACCATGGTAGATAAAACCGCTGCGGTCGAAGGCCACTTGTTCGATACCGGCCTGCTTGGCCTTTTCAGCGATACGCTGGCCCACCAGTTTGGCTGCCTCAGCATTGCCGCCGCCCTTGATCTGACCACGCAGGTCTTTCTCTTGAGTGGAAGCACTGACCAATACCTTGGCACCGCTCGCATCAATGATCTGAGCGTAAATATGGCTGTTGCTGCGATGTACGCAGAGACGGGCCACCGCCAGTTCCGCGATCTTGGCGCGAGTTTTGCGCGCCCTGCGCAGACGTCTGATCTTCTTGTCCATGCTCGTGACTCCAGATTATTTCTTCTTGGTTTCTTTGAGGGAAACCACTTCGTCTGCATACCGCACGCCTTTGCCCTTGTAGGGTTCAGGGGAACGATAGGCACGCACATCGGCCGCGACCTGACCAACCTTCTGCTTGTCGGCACCCTTGATCAGGATTTCGGTCTGAGTAGGGGTCTCAACCTTCACGCCATCGGGCATCATGTGCTCGACTGGATGAGAAAAACCCAGACTTAGCGAAAGCTTTGCCCCCTGCGCCTGGGCACGGTAACCCACGCCAACCAAGTTAAGCTTCTTCTCGAAGCCCTTGGACACGCCATGGATCATATTTGCCAACAGGGCACGCGTCGTACCCGACATAGCGTTGGCAGCATTGCCACCATCTGCCGGAGCAACCTGCAGGTTGCCGTCGGCATGCTGCACAGTGACATGGGAGGTCAGGGCCTGGGTGAGCGCACCCTGGGGGCCCTTGACGGTAATCGCCGTGGCGCTGAGGCTCACCTCAACCCCGGCCGGCACAGGAATCGCATTCTTGGCAACTCGGGACATGTTCTACCTCACGACACCAAACACAACACTTCGCCACCCACACCCAGGGAACGCGCCTTACGGTCGGTCATTACCCCACGAGAGGTGGAAACAATTGCCACACCCAAGCCATTCATCACCTTGGGCAGGTCTTCACGCCCCTTGTAAATGCGTAGACCAGGTTTGCTGATGCGCTCGATCTTTTCAATGACCGGACGGCCAGCGTAATACTTGAGAGCCAGTTCCAGATCAGGCAGACCATTAACATCGCGAACCGCGAAGTCATCGATGTAGCCTTCATCCTTCAACACTTGCGCGATCGCCTTCTTCAGCTTAGAGGAAGGCATACGGACCGATATTTTTTCCATCAACTGAGCGTTGCGGATACGGGTCAGCATATCGGCGATGGGATCACTCATACTCATCGTCTTGCTCCTTACCAACTAGCCTTGGTGACGCCGGGAATATCGCCTTGCATGGCGAGCTCACGGATCTTGTTGCGGCACAGGCCGAACTTGCGAAACACGCCACGCGGCCGACCGGTCAGGGCGCAACGATTGCGCATCCGACTCGGGCTGGAATTGCGCGGTAGCGCCTGCAGCTTTAGGCGAGCAGCCATACGCTCTTCTTCCGAGCGCCCCTGGTCGTCATACACGGATTTGAGCTCAGCACGTTTTGCGGCAAATTTCTTTACCATGTTGCGGCGCTTTTCTTCGCGATTGATCAGTGATTTCTTGGCCATTTCGACCTCAATTCTTGAACGGGAACTTGAAAGCGGCCAGCAAGGCCTTGGCCTCGGCATCCGTCTTCGCTGTCGTGGTGATGGTGATATTCATGCCGCGGAGCGCATCGATTTTGTCGTACTCAATCTCCGGGAACATGATCTGCTCCTTGACACCCATGTTGTAGTTGCCGCGGCCATCAAAGCCCTTGCCGCCAATACCACGAAAGTCACGGATACGCGGGATCGCCACAGCCACCAGACGATCCAGGAACTCGAACATGCGGTCCTTGCGCAAGGTCACCTTGCAGCCAATCGGATAACCATCGCGAATCTTGAAGCCGGCAATCGACTTGCGCGCCTTGGTCACCACAGGCTTCTGACCAGCAATCTTGGTCATATCACCGACTGCATATTCAAGCACCTTTTTGTCGCCAATCGCTTCGCCCACACCCATGTTCAGCGTGATCTTTTCGATCCGCGGAACCTGCATCACGGTCTTATAACCGAACTGCTGCATCAGCTGCGGCGCGACAGTTTCTTTGTAGAATTCTTTCAGACGGGCCATGGTTACCTCACGCATCCATCACTTCGCCGTTGGACTTATAGAATCGCACCTTGCGACCATCTTCCAACGTCTTGATACCCACCCGATCACCCTTGCCGTTCGCCGGATTGAACATGGCGATGTTAGAGATATCGATTGGCATATCCTTATCCACAAAACCGCCTGCGGTGCCGCGCATCGGGTTCGGCTTGACGGCCCGCTTGACGCGGTTTACACCCTCAACCACAACCTTGCCTTCGAGCACGCTCAACACGGTACCACGCTTACCTTTATCCTTACCGGTCAGAACAACGACCTCATCGCCACGGCGAATCTTGTTCACAATCGGCTCCTTACAGAACTTCAGGCGCGAGAGAGACGATCTTCATGAATCGCTCTGTACGCAACTCGCGAGTGACCGGCCCAAAGATGCGGGTACCGATCGGCTCCAGCTTGTTATTCAACAAAACGGCAGCATTGCCGTCGAATTTGACCAGCGAACCATCCGGGCGACGCACACCCTTGGCGGTACGCACCACCACGGCATTGTAGACATCGCCCTTTTTAACGCGACCACGCGGGGCGGCATCCTTGATGGTGACCTTGATGATGTCACCAACACTGGCATAACGCCGCTTCGAGCCACCCAACACCTTGATACACATAACCGAACGCGCACCAGTGTTGTCGGCCACGTCGAGCCTAGACTGCATTTGAATCATGATCTTTACTCCAACTTGCCCCGCCACTTAGTGGTCAGGCAGTTTTGGATCCCGAAGGGTTAAACTCCAAACACTAGGCCTGGAGCGAGGAAAGACCGCGACTATATCCGCGGCCACTCAAACTTGCAAGCAAAATTTAAATTACTTTTGCCTGCTCAACAACTTTTACCACTTTCCAGGCCTTGGTCCTGGACAGCGGGCGGCACTCTTCAATCACTACGGTATCGCCCTCATGGCAGCCGTTTTCCTCGTCGTGTGCATGATATTTCTTGGAAAGACGAATCACCTTGCCATACAACGGGTGCTTGACACGACGCTCGACCAACACGGTGACAGTCTTGTTCATCTTGTCGCTCACAACCGTACCGGTCAGAGAGCGGGCAACCTTGGATTTTTCCTGTTCAACCATCATCATCTACCTCGTCAGTTCCCAGCCTTCAGCTTCGATTCATGCATCACGGTATGAACGCGGGCGATATCCCGGCGGACATTGCGAAGCTCATGGGTCTTGTTGGTCTGCTGAGTAGCCACCTGCATACGCAGACTGAATTGGGCACGCAGCAATTCTTTGAGCTCGTTCTGCAACTCAGTCATACCCTTTGTACGGAGATCGTTAGCGTTCATGATCAGGCTCCAACAAAATGACGGGTGACAAACGTGGTGGGGATCGGCAGCTTGGCAGCAGCCAGACGGAACGCCTCGCGCGCCAGTTCCTCGGTCACACCATCCATTTCATACAGGACCTTGCCAGGCTGGATCTCGGCTACCCAGTACTCCGGATTGCCCTTACCGTTACCCATCCGCACTTCCGCAGGTTTCTGTGAAATCGGCTTGTCCGGGAAGATACGAATCCAGATCCGACCACCCCGCTTGATATGACGGGTCATGGCACGACGTGCGGCTTCGATTTGACGGGCAGTCAAACGACCTCGGCCGATGGCCTTCAGGCCGTATTCGCCAAAGCTTACTTTGGCGCCGCGTGTGGCCAGGCCGGTGTTACGGCCCTTCTGTTCCTTGCGGTACTTTCTTCTATTGGGCTGCAGCATTTCTTACTCCTTTCCTGCCCGTGCGGCGGGCCGGCGGCTCTTGCGCTCGGGCTCGGGAGCAGCCACTGGCTTGGCGCCGCTAGCCAGGGTTTCGCCCTTGTAGACCCAGACCTTGACACCGATGATGCCGTAGGTCGTATTCGCCTCGGCAAAACCATAGTCGATATCGGCACGCAGGGTATGAAGCGGCACACGACCTTCGCGATACCACTCGGTACGGGCGATTTCAGCGCCGTTGAGGCGACCGGAACTCATGATCTTGATGCCTTGTGCGCCAAATCGCATGGCACTCTGCATTGCACGTTTCATGGCACGGCGGAACATGATCCGCTTCTCGAGCTGAGTCGCAATGGATGCAGCGATGATCTGGGCATCAAGTTCTGGCTTGCGCACTTCCTCGATATTCAAGGTCACCGGCACAGTCATGATCGCGGCCAACTGCTTGCGCAGGTTTTCGATATCCTCGCCCTTCTTGCCAATCACGACGCCGGGACGGGCCGAGAACAGCGTGATACGGGCGTTCTTTGCCGGACGCTCAATCAGAATCTTGCTGAGGGAGGCATGTGCCAGCTTCTTCTTCAGAAACTCGCGAACCTTCAGATCCTCTGCGAGCGTTCCAGCAAACGTCTTGCTGTTGGCATACCACTTTGAGGACCAGTTACGATTAACGCTTAGGCGAAAACCGATCGGATGTATTTTCTGTCCCATGCTCTACCTCAGTCGCCAACAGTCACGGTGATGTGACAGGTGGGTTTGTGGATACGGTTACCACGGCCTTTGGCGCGCGCGGTGAATCGCTTCAGGGTCGGACCTTCGTCGACAAAGATACGCTTAACGGTCAATTCGTCGATATCTGCGCCTTCATTGTGCTCGGCGTTGGCGATCGCGGATTCCAGGACCTTGCGGATCACCTCAGCGGCCTTGCGCGGCGTAAAGGTCAAAATATTCAATGCGTTGTCCACGGGCTTGCCGCGCACCAGATCAGCCACCAGACGGGCCTTCTGTGCGGACATCCGGGTACCGCGCAAAATAGCGGAAACTTCCATGCTCGGCTCCTACTTCTTGGCTTTCTTGTCGGCGGCGTGACCCTTGAAGGTGCGAGTCAGTGAGAACTCGCCCAGCTTGTGTCCAACCATGTTTTCCGTGACATACACGGGGATATGCTGCTTGCCGTTGTGTACGGCGATGGTCAGCCCCACAAAATCCGGCAGAACAGTGGAACGACGCGACCAGGTCTTGATCGGACGCTTGTCTGAGACAGCCTGAGCCGCTTCCACTTTTTTCAACAAATGACCGTCGATGAACGGACCTTTTTTAACTGAACGTGCCATATCGACTTAACCTCTTATTTCTGGCGGCGGCGCACGATCATGCTGTCCGTGCGCTTATTGCTGCGAGTACGGTAGCCCTTGGTAGGCTGCCCCCAGGGCGAAACCGGCACGCGACCTTCGCCGGTCTTGCCTTCGCCACCACCATGCGGGTGATCGACCGGGTTCATGACCACGCCACGCACCGTCGGACGAACACCACGCCAGCGCATGGCGCCGGCCTTGCCGATTGAACGCAGGCTATGCTCGGCATTACCCACTTCGCCAATCGTGGCACGACAGTCGACATGGACCTTGCGAATCTCGCCGGAACGCAGACGCAACTGGGCGTAGCTGCCCTCACGAGCCAGAAGTTGCACAGAAGTACCAGCTGAGCGGGCCAATTGAGCACCCTTGCCAGGCAGCATTTCGATGCAGTGGATCGTCGAGCCGACCGGAATGTTGCGCAAAGGCAGCGCATTGCCTGGCTTGATCGGAGCCTCGGAACCATTCATCAGGGTTGTACCCGGCTCAACGCCACGCGGGGCGATGATGTAGGCGCGCTCGCCATCGGCGTAGCACAACAGGGCAATATGGGCACTGCGGTTGGGATCGTACTCAATCCGCTCAACCTTGGCCGGGATACCGTCCTTGTTCCGCTTGAAGTCGACCAGGCGATAATGCTGCTTGTGTCCACCACCCTTGTGTCGGGTCGTGATATGGCCATTGTTGTTACGACCAGATTTGCGGTTCTGCTTCTCGACCAGAGCCGCGACCGGCTTGCCTTTATGCAGGCCTGGCGTAACCACCTTGACAACCGCGCGACGACCAGCGGAAGTAGGTTTGACTTTAACTAGAGCCATCGCTTACTCCCCCGCCATGAAATTGAGTTCCTGACCCGGAGCCAGGCAAACATAGGCCTTTTTCCAGTTGTCACGTCGACCCGTGAAACGTCCGGTGCGCTTCACCTTGCCCTTGACATTGGTGACCGCGACCTTTTCGACCTGAACCTTGAACAAAAGCTCGACAGCCGCCTTGATTTCGGGCTTGGTCGCATCGGGAGCAACACGGAAGGCAACTTGTTCGTTTTTGTCCGCGATCATGGTCGCTTTTTCGGTGATGACCGGTGCGAGGATGACCTGCAGCAGACGCGTCTCGCTGAATTTCATGGCGTTCATGCGTACATCTCCTCAAAACTCTTGACCGCATCGCGCGTCATCAACACTTGGTCAAAGCGGATCAAACTGACCGGATCAGCGTGACGCGGCTCAAGCACCATCACATTGGCCAGGTTGCGAGAGGACAGCCACAGGTTGTCATCCACTTCCGGGGTAATGATGAGCACCCGGTTATCAATGCCCATGTTCTTGATCTTGCCAGCCAGCATCTTGGTCTTGGGTGTATCGACCGCAATGCCGTCAATGACCCGCAGACGGCCATCACGCACCAGTTGCGACAGGATCGCAGCCATGCCCGCACGGAACATCTTACGATTGACCTTCTGGGTGAAATTTTCGTCCGGCTTATTCGGGAAGGCACGACCGCCGCCTCGCCACAACGGGCTGGAAGTCATACCGGCACGCGCATTACCCGTGCCCTTTTGTTTGAATGGCTTTTTGGTCGAATGACGAACTTCGGCACGCGTCAATTGAGCGCGATCACCACTCCGGCCATTGGCCATATAAGCAGTCACCAGCTGGTGCACCAGCGCCTCGTTGTAATCACGCGCAAACAGCGCATCAGAACCGGCAACCGCGCCGGCATCCTGACCCTGGTCGTTAATCAGCTTGAGATCCATCAGGCACCCCCTTTGATAGCCGGGGCAACAACCACATCGCCACCCTTGGAACCAGGCACAGCACCCTTGACCAGCAGCAGCTGGCGCTCAGCATCGACTCGAACCACTTCTAGGTTCTGCACCGTACGAGCTGCCGCACCCAAATGGCCAGACATCCGCTTTCCCGGGAAAATTCGACCAGGATCCTGCGCCTGACCGATGGAACCAGGGACGTTGTGCGAACGAGAATTGCCGTGCGTAGCACGCTGGGAACCAAAGTGGTGACGTTTGATGGTCCCGGCAAAACCCTTACCCTGGGTCACGCCCGAGACGTCAACCAACTGGCCAGCCTGGAAAATTTCAACGCTTACGGCGGCGCCGGCCTGATGCTGGGCAGCCACATCGGCAGCAACGCGGAACTCAGCCATGCCGCGCGCGCCTTCCACGCCAGCCTTGGCGAAGTGACCTGCCTGAGCTTTGTTGATACGACTTGCCTTACGTGTTCCGTAGGCAATCTGAATGGCGTCGTAGCCATCCACATCAACCGTCTTGATCTGGCTGACATGGTTACTCGACATGTCCAGCACGGTCACTGGGATGGAAGCCCCATCTTCAGCGAAAATGCGGGTCATGCCGATCTTACGACCGACAAGGCCTAGACTCATTTTCTAGTTTCCTTTTAAGGCGCCGACTTCAATTGGCCGGCAGATTACAAAAAACGCTGGTAAAACAAAGAGGCGGGATTATACCCGCCCAATCGGATTTGTACAGCCCGATTTGTTACTGCAGTTTGATCTCTACATCCACACCAGCCGGAAGATCCAGTTTCATCAGCGCATCGACCGTCTTGTCGGTGGGATCAACGATGTCCATCAGACGCTTGTGGGTGCGGATTTCCAGTTGATCGCGCGACGACTTGTTGACGTGCGGCGAACGCAGGATGTCGAAACGCTCAATGGAGGTAGGCAGGGGCACTGGGCCCTTCACCACGGCACCGGTGCGCTTGGCGGTCTCAACGATCTCCAGGGCAGACTGGTCGATCAGCTTGTAGTCATAGCCCTTGAGGCGGATGCGAATTTTCTGGCTTTGCATGATTAGCTTTCGTTATTCAACGATCTTGGCGACGACGCCGGCGCCGACGGTACGACCGCCTTCACGAATGG
>JBBIJC010000043.1:0-13709 GCA_037446165.1 Hydrogenophilales bacterium
TGGAATCCGTTGCTCATCCTTTGTAGAGCAGCAGCTTCATCAGTCCGCGCATGAATACAGGAAGCATTTTCAAATTGTTCCTGCCGTAGAAGACGCCTTGAGGCACCATTGTTATCGTATTCGCCACGATGTCTATTGCCGCGAGCTTGGCTATGAGCCGACTAATCCAGCCGGTATGGAAGTGGATGAACATGACGGCCATTCATTGCACTGTTTGATCCGTGCCACCCACACTCATCAATTTGTCGGTTGCGCGAGGCTTGTGCTTGCCGACCCAGAAAACCCGACAAGCAAGCTTCCCTTGCAAAAGGCATGTGCTGGCGATCTAGCCCCTGGAATTGACGAGTTCATCAATCAAAACAGTCGGATAGTGGCCGAAGTGTCTCGTGTTGCCGTCATTTCGCCCTACCGTCGAGGCAAACTGAATTTCAAGGACTCCGCACCCTCCGGCAATCCTGCAGTCTCCAGCAAGCACCGCCTGCCGAATCTGACCCTGGGGCTCTATCTGGCCATGACTGCACTGGCGCGGCAACGTGGAATCCAGCATCTGCTTATTCTGATTGAGCGCAACATGGCGTCCAGCTTAAGGAACCAGGGCTGGGAGTTGTGTCAGGTCGGCGATGCCATTGAACACAATGGCTACCGTATCCCCTACATCGTCAGTCTTGAACATAACATTCTCAAGATGCCGCCCTTCATCAGGCATTTCTACGAAGCCATTCAACGCGAAGTGATCAATTCGAACTGAAATCCCGGGCATGGTGCTTCACAGGGTCGCTGGTGGATTGTTCAGGTTTCGGGTGGCTGCGAAATGCAGCCCCCGCTGATCCTGGCCTGACCAGCCAGGTCGCGTTCCAGAAATACCTGGTCAAATCCGGCATCGACCAGCAACTGGCCGATTGCCTCACCCGTATCCCAGCCATGTTCCAGCACTAGCCAGCCGCCGGATGACAGGTGAGCGGGCGCTCGCTTCACGATCGTGCGGATCGCATCCAGGCCGTCCGCGCCCGAGGTCAGCGCCGTGCGAGGTTCGAAGCGGACGTCGCCCTGGCCCATGTGCGGATCGGCTTCGGCGACATAGGGTGGGTTGCTGACGATGAGGTCGAAGGTCTGGCCCGACAGCGCGGCGAACAGATCGCTTGCCAGCCATTCGATGTCGGCACCGAGCCGTCTGGAGTTGTCGCGCGCTACGCCCAGGGCATCCGGGCTGAGGTCGACGGCGCTGACCTGCCAGTCCGGCCGTTCCAGCTTGAGGGTGATGGCGATGCAGCCACTGCCGGTGCCGATGTCGAGCACCCGGGCGTGGGCCGGGCCGCGCGCGAGGGCGGCCTCGACCAGATGCTCGGTTTCAGGGCGGGGGATGAGGGTGGCCGGCGTGACCTGGAACGGGCGGCCGTAGAACTCGCGTTCGCCCAGGATGTAGGCGACGGGCTCGCCGGCTTGGCGGCGCTCGACCAGGGTTTCGAGGGCGGCGGCCTGCGTGTCGTCGAGCGGGTCGGTGTCGTGGGCCAGCAGCCAGACGGTTTCAACGTTCAGTGCGCGGCAGGCCAGGATGCGCGCTTCGAGTCGGGCTTCGCGAGTGGAGAGACCGAGCCGGTCAGTCAGTCGGCGCTCGGCGCCGGCCAGGGTTTCGCGGACGGTCCGGCGCGCGGACACGGCGTTCAGGACAATAGGGCGAGCAGGGTGCCGGAACCGATCAGCCAGACCGTGCCGACGGCCACGGCCAGGGCCACGCCCAAGGCCAGCGGGCCGCCACCCTGGGCGGGCTGCGCCTGGTCGTCGTCAACCTCGGCGTTGCCGGTCAGCATGGCGGGCACCAGGTTCTTCTTCTTGATCCGGACGTACCAGGCGATGGCGGCGACGTGCAGGATCACCAGCGCCATGACGAAGTTGAAGATGAATTCGTGGGCATTGGAAATGGTGTGGCTCAGGACCTTGCCGACCAGGTCGTAGAGCGGGCCGTGGAAGTGGTCTCGGGGGGCGCTGGCGAACAGGCCGGTGCTCGCCTGCAGGAGCAGGACGCCGAGCATGCCGAACACGGACAGCGCGCCGAGCGGGTTGTGGCCTGCGCCGCGCCAGACGCCGTCGAGATAGTTCTTGATGGTCAGTGAACTGGGTGCGAACTGGGCGAAACGGGCATAGGTTGAGCCGAGTAATCCCCAGACCAGGCGGAACACCAGCAGGCCGAAGATGGCGATGCCGATGCGGCCGTGCCAGACGAACAGGTCGCCGCGCAGTTCGCCGGTGATGTAGGCGCCGGCGACGGCCAGCGCCAGCAGCCAGTGGAAGAGGCGGGTGGGCAGATCCCAGACGCGGATGATGCGTGTACTCATGATGTCCTCTCCAGACAGGTTTATTCGTTGTCGCCGGACAGTGCCGCCAGTTGCTCGGCCTGATGTTCGGCGGTCAGGGCGGCGATCAGTTCGTCCAGGTCGCCGTCCATGATGGCGTCGATTTTATACAAGGTGAGGTTGATGCGGTGGTCGGTGATCCGGCCCTGCGGAAAATTGTAGGTGCGGATGCGATCTGAGCGGTCGCCGGTGCCAATCAGGCTCTTGCGCTGGCTGGCCTCCTTGGCGTGGGCCTCGCGTTCCTGCCGGTCCTTCAGCCGGGCGGCCAGCACCTGTAGGGCCTGGGCCTTGTTCTGGTGCTGCGAGCGGCCGTCCTGGCATTCCACCACCAGGCCGCTGGGCAGGTGGGTGAGGCGCACTGCCGAGTCGGTCTTGTTGATGTGCTGGCCGCCGGCGCCGGAGGCGCGGAAGGTGTCGATCCGGAGGTCGGCCGGGTTGATGTTGATCTCTTCCAGTTCGTCCGCCTCGGGCATTACTGCCACGGTGCAGGCCGAGGTGTGGATGCGGCCCTGCGACTCGGTTTCCGGCACGCGCTGGACGCGGTGGCCGCCGGATTCGAACTTGAGCTTGGAGTAGACGCCCTGGCCGATGATGCGGCAGATGATCTCCTTGTAGCCGCCGACCTCGCCCGGGCTTTCCGACATGATCTCCAGCTTCCAGCGCTGGCGTTCGGCGTAGCGGGCATACATCCGGAACAGCGCGCCGGCGAACAGGGCCGATTCGTTGCCGCCGGTGCCGGCGCGGATCTCGACGAAGATGTTGCGCTCGTCGTTCGGGTCGCGCGGCAGGAGCAGGACCTGCAGCTCGGCCTCCAGTTCGACCAGCCGTGCCCTGCCGTCTTCCAGTTCGGCCTCGGCCAGTTCCTTCATTTCCGGGTCGGCCAGCAGGTCACGGGCGGAGGCCAGATCGGCCTCGGTCTGGCGATAGGCGCGGTAGCGCTGGACCACCGGCCCGATCTCGGCATGCTCCCGGTTGAGCTTGCGGTACTGATCCATGTCGGCTGTGGCCTCGGCGCTGGCCAGGAACCGGTTGAGTTCTTCCAGGCGCTGGTCGAGTTGGTCGAGCTTGCTGAGCAGGGTGGGTTTCATGGTGGCATTCGGTTCATTTCGTCACTCCGGCGCAGGCGGGAGTCCAGTCCAGTCGCTGGGTGCCCGGCTGCGCGGGCATGACAGCAGCTAATCGTCGCTGTGCAGGTTGTAAAGCCGGGAGACGAAGCGGACCAGTTCGTCGCGATCATCGCCTTCGGCCAGATTGAGCGCGTGGCTGGGATCGTGCAGCAGCTTGTTCATCAGGCCCTGGCTCAGGGCCTCGAGCACGGCCTGCAGGTCGTCGCCCCTGGCCAGCCGCCGGTGGGCCTTTTCCATTTCGGTCCGGCGCAGGCGTTCGGCGTGATCGCGCAGGGCGCGCAGGGTCGGCACCGCCTTGCGGGTATCGAGCCAGTGCATGAATTCATGGACATTGGCGCTGACGATGGCCTCGGCCTGTTCGACCTTGCTGTGCCGTGCGTCGTGGCCGGCCTGGACCACCTGGCCCAGATCGTCGACGGTGTACAGAAAGACGTCGTTGAGCTCGCCGACCTCGGCCTCGACGTCGCGTGGCACGGCCAGGTCGACCATGAACATGGGCCGGTGCTTGCGTGCCTTGAGCGCCCGTTCGACCAGGCCGAGGCCGACGATGGGTAGCGGGCTGGCGGTGGAGGTGACCACGATGTCGAACTCGTGCAGCACTTCGGGCAGGCTGGTCAGCGCGGCCGCGTCGCCGCCGAACTTGGCAGCGAGTTCGCGGGCCCGTTCCACGGTGCGGTTGACCACCATGATCCGGCGCGGGTTGCGCGCGGCGAAGTGGGTGGCGACCAGGTCGATCATTTCCCCCGCGCCGATGAATAGCACCGACTGCTCGCTGATCGAGGCGAAGATGCGCTCGGCCAGGGTGACCGCGGCGGCCGACATGGACACGGTGCTGGCGCCGATCTCGGTCGCGGTGCGGACTTCCTTGGCGACCGAGAAGGTGCGCTGGAACAGTTTGTTCAGCAGCAGCCCGAGGGTGCCGGCGTCCTGTGCCGACTCGGCCGCCTGCTTCATCTGGCCCAGGATCTGGGTCTCGCCCAGGACCATGGAATCGAGGCCCGAGGCGACCCGGAAGGCGTGCTTCACGGCCTGGTCCTGAGGCAGCAGATAGAGGTAGGGACGGACGTCCTGGGCTTTCAGGCTATGAAAGTCGGCCATCCATTCGACCACGCCTTCCGGCTCGGCCGTGTTGCAGTAGACCTCGGTCCGGTTGCAGGTGGACAGGATGGCGGCCTCGCGCGCCAGGCCGTGATCGGTCACGGCGGTCAGGGCACGGGGCAGGATGTCGGCAGGGAAGGCCATGCGCTCGCGAATCGCGACCGGAGCGGTATGGTGGTTGACGCCGCAGGCGAACAGAACCTGTTTCATTCGGGCTGGCGGGGCGGAACCTGGCGAGGGACTGGGTGTGGCATCCGCTTGAAAGCACTCACTAAATTGGGCTCGCATTGTACCGCGAAGGCAGGCTGCGGCGTAGCCTGGCCTAATCGATCAAGTGGAAGCCTTCGCCCGGAGCGTAATTTTCCGGGTCGAACTTGTCTGCCGGTGGCTTTTCCCGACCTTGGGCCGGCTTGGGCGGGGGCGGATTTCCGTTGTCCGGGGTGATTTCCGGCGCGCTCATGGCCTTGCCAGCGGGCGCCGTATTGGCGGCCGGTCCCTGCGGCAATACCGGCGCGACCGATGGTCCGGGCACGGCCTTGGCGGCCGGCGCATGGCTCGGTTTTTGCCTTGGCAAGACTGGCGGCAGGAGCGGATGGCCCGGCGTCGGGACGGGAGACAGCTTGTTCGCGCGCTTGAGCGGGAGCGGCTTGTTGGGCGTGTCGTCGGCTGTGTCCGGCTCAGCCGCCTCGGATTCTGTATCGACCGGCGTCGCGGGTTGCTGCACGACTGCCCCAGGTGCGGCCTGGGCCGGTGCTTGCGAGCTGCCGGTCATGGGCTCGGCCTCGAAGTCGGCGAGCGTTTCCTGCCAGCCCAGTGAGCGACCCTCTCCGGCTGCCACCAGGGGCTGCAGGGTTGGCGCCATGGCCTTGAGGACTTGTACCGGCAGGGCGCTGGTAAAGCCGTAATTGCCTGCATCCTGGCCCGGCACATAGGCGGTGATGACGCCATAGAAATGACGGCCGATGTAAAACACGAAGGTGGCGACCCGGTTGACGACCCGTGAATGCAGCACGGCGCCGTTCCTGGCAAAGGTGTCGAACCGGTTGTCGCCGGTGCCGGTCTTGCCGCCGATGACCAGCTTGCCCCGCTGGGTGACGAAGGCGCCGTCGACCCGCTTGGCGGTGCCGCCGGTGACCACGTTGACCAGGGCTTCGCGTACCACCTGCGCCACCTCGCGCGGGATCAGTTGCCTGGGCACCGAATCATTGGGCGCAAACACCGTATGGAACGGTGTCCCGGTCGCGAAATCGAGCCGCTTGTAGGTGGCCGAGGTCTGTTTGACGCCATCGTTGAGCACGATGCCCATCAGGTCGGCCAGGGCCGCTGGCCGGTCAGCCGAGGAACCGATGGCGGTGGCATAAGACGGCACCAGGCTGGAAAACGGGTAGCCCAATCGCTGCCAGCGCAGGTGGATCTTCTGGAAGGCCTCGGTTTCAAGCAGGGACCTGATCCGGATGTCCTGGGCATTTTTATGGCTGGTCTTGAATAGCCAGTCATAGCTGTCGACCCGCGCCTGGGCGCTGGCCTTGACCAGCTCGTCCCAGTGGGCGTCGGGGTGCTGGCGCAGATAGGCCACCAGCCAGAGTTCTAGCGGGTGGGTCTGGGCGATGTAGGCGCGGTCAGCCAGATTGAACTTGTCTATCGCGTAAGCGGCATACAGTTGTTCAAAGTCCTTGTCGTCAAAGGTTTCCGGATCGCTCAACCGGGTCTTCATCAGACGGGTGAAGGTGGCCAGGTCGGCATTGGGCTCGAGATAGCGGTAAACCGCGGACAGGCGCCGGGGAAAGGGGGTCAGGCGGCTAAAGAACAGCTCGGTGACCTGGCCGGGATTGAGTCCCCGGTATTTCTTGTAGAACTGAAGCAGGTAGGACTGACCCTCCTTGTCGGCAAACTGGAGCAGGTAGGCATGGCGACGCGGGTCGTCGGCGTTGTCCAGGATCATGGCCGTGGCGCTGTCCGAGCCATACATGAAATGGTTGACGATATCCCGCATCAGGCGGACGAAGGACAGGTTCACCGAGTTCTGGAGCGCGTCCCACACGGTCATGACCTGGCTGTCCTCCCAATGCGCGAAATTGACGAAGTGGTGCAGGCCGCCGCCGGTGTAGAAACCTTCGCCCGGATTGGCGGAATAGTGCCGGTCCATCGCTGCGTGCAGCATGACGCCGAGGTCGCGGTTGGGATTGGCGATCAGGTAGTCGACGGCCCAGCGGGTAAGCGCGTCCTTGGCCGGCACCTGAACCTGGCTCAGGGCCTTGGCATCGAGTTTTCCATACTGGTCATGCAGCTCGGCGATGATTTCCAGATAGGTCACCAGGGTGCGCAGCTTGGCCGACGAACCCATGCCCAGCTTGGCGCCCTGATTGATGTCGAAGGGCTGATTCAGGCTGTCGGCCTGGACCCGCATGGCCGAGCCGGCGGCGGTGCGCTCATACAGGGTGAAGCTGTAGATGATCTTGCTCAGGTCGTCTTCCGGGCTGAGCAGGCCATGGGCATAAAGGCCCGCGGCCTGTGCGGCAGTCTTGTCCTTCAGGGATGCGAGGAAGGCGGTGACGCCTTCCTGGCTGGCGGAGTGCAGGGAGGTGGTCACCGTCAGGTCGAGCCGGTCCAGGTCATACAGACGGTCGATCCCCAGCAGGTTCGCCAGATCGTTGCGGGCGGCGGTGGCTGCCTTGCGCTGGGTAAAAGGGATCTCGCTGGCCGATGGGTGATATTCGCTGAAGCTGATGTGCTGCTTGCGCGCCAGATCGCGGAAGGCCGGGCTGATGATTCCGGCCTGGGCCAGCAGGCCGAGATGGACATCGGCCAGGGCATTCAGCTGGGACCGGCCGGTGATCAGATACCAGGACGGCTTGCGCTGGGAGATCAGCAGGGCCAGGACGTGCTTGTAGGCGCGTGCTGCGGCTTCGGTATGTTCAGGATGGGCCAGCAGCTGGTTGACCTGCTTGAAATCCAGGCCGAACCAGGCATTCAAACCATCGGCCAGGCCATCGACCTCACCGAAGCCGGGGGCGGCGGAAAGCGGCACGGTATTCAGGTAATCGAGCACGATCCGGCGCCGGGTGACCCGGGTGTCCGGGCCATCCAGATAGGCCCGCACCGAGGCCGAGGCCATCTGGCGCAGCTTGTCGCCGGGGGTCATGGTCAGGCCGTCATTGGCATGCCGGTATTTCTCCAGCTGGGTGGCCAGGGTCGACCCGCCCGGAACATGGTGGCCGGGCTGCACCGTCTGGACCATTTTTTCCAGCAGCGCCTCGGCTAGCCGGTCCCATTCCACGGCCGGGTTGCGCTGGGGGTGGTTGGGATCGAGCAGTTCGCGGTTTTCGATGAACAACAGGGTGTTGGCGACCAGGTGCGGGATCGCGGCGAAATCGGAGTAGGCCTGGCGGGGCTGGCGGAAGCGGAAATACGGCGTTTCGGCGCAATCTTCCAGGGTCAGCCCGGCCACGGCCTTTTCCCGGTAGGGCAGAAACAGGCCAAACTTGTCCAGGCTGGCCATTTCGTGCGAGATCCGGGCCTGGCGCACCACCGTGAAGCCTTCCTGCTTCAGCCGGTCGGTGAATTCCGGCAGCAGGCTGTAGCCAAACCGAAGGTCGAACGGGCCTTGTTGCGGGAACCGGATGCGGTCGCTGGGTCCGTTCTCGTCATGAAAGCTCAGTCGCTTGGCATAGTCGGCCAGGAACATGGCCTGGAACGGCGAGGCGATGAGTTCATAGGCAGCGATCAGGGCCGTCCCGAGGAAGAGCAGGCCAAACAACAGCCAGTACCAGCTGCGACGAGTCATGGTTTGGTCAGTCCTGGAGCCAGTCGCGCGGTTTCAGGAAGTCCGTGTACAGCCTGGCCTCATCCGTACCTGGCTCGGGCCGCCAGTCGTAGCGCCATTTCACGATCGGCGGCATGGACATCAGGATGGACTCGGTGCGGCCGCCGGATTGCAGACCGAACAGGGTGCCTCGATCCCAGACCAGGTTGAATTCGACATAGCGCCCGCGCCGATAGGCCTGGAAGTCGCGTTCCCGTTCGCCATAAGGCAGGTCCATCCGGCGTTCGAGAATCGGGACATAGGCCGACAGAAAATGGTCGCCCACGCTTTCCACCAGATTGAAGCAGTGCTCGAAGCCGTGGTCGTTCAGGTCGTCGAAGAAGATGCCGCCGATGCCGCGCGGTTCGTTGCGGTGCTTGAGGAAGAAATACTCGTCGCACCACTGCTTGAACCGTGGGTAATAGCCCTCGCCAAACGGCTGCAGGGAGCGTCGGCAGATGTCGTGAAAGTGCCCGGCGTCCTCCTCGAAGCCATAGTAGGGGGTCAGATCCATGCCGCCGCCGAACCACCAGACTGGCATTTCGCCGTCCTTTTCGGCAACGAAGAAACGCACATTCATGTGCGTCGTCGGGGCATAGGGGTTACGCGGATGCATGACCAGCGAGACGCCCATGGCTTCCCAATGTCGGCCGGCCAGCTCGGGCCGATGCGCGGTGGCGGACGGGGGCAGCTTGTCGCCCGTGACGTGAGAGAAATTGACTCCACCCCGTTCCAGCACCTTGCCGTCCTCGATCAGGCGGGTGAGGCCGCCCCCGCCTTGCGGCCGCTGCCATTCATCGCGGCGGAAGGCCGAGCCATCGATCTGTTCCATGCGTTCGACGATCAGTTCCTGCAGTTCGAGCAGGAATTCCTTGACCCTGTTGGTATCCATTGGTTTTCTGCTTAATCAATTGCGCCTATTTTAGCCTAGCGAACGCCGCCGGTCGTGGTCGCTGTGGACTGGCTCCGGGGTGGTTCCGGCCTGGGCGATGCGACAATTTGTCACATTTCCGTCCCCAGTAGTCGCCAGTACCATTCGAGCCGCTTCCAACGAGGGTGAATTTAGCGGTTTGCCTCACGTTTTAACCCCCGAAAGGGGGTTTTTTATTTGCGCGACAAGGGGATCGATGTGAACAATAAATTCGTGGTGCGGCGTTCCGTTTTCTTTGTTTTGTCCGCCATGGCCGGAACGGCGTGGGGTCAGGATGTGGCTTACGACCTGGGCGATGTGGTCGTTACCTCGACAAGACAGGCTTTGCCGTTTCAGGCGGCGCCGATGAGCGAAGCGGTACTTGCCACCCTGCGGCCTTCCACCAGCGACACGGCCAGCCTGCTGCGCGATGTTCCAGGCGTCAGCCTGTACGGCGCCGGTGGGGTTTCCAGTCTGCCGGTGATTCATGGCCTGGCCGACGACCGGCTGCGGGTCCAGGTCGATGGCATGGACCTGATCGCGGCCTGCCCCAACCACATGAATCCGGCCCTGTCCTACATCGACCCGAGCCAGGTCGGCGATCTGAAAGTCTATTCCGGCATCACCCCGGTGAGTGTGGGCGGCGACAGCATCGGCGGCAGCATCGTCGTGGAGTCGGCCAGGCCGCAGTTCGCCCAACCCGGTGCCGGCGTGCTGACCACGGGCGATGTCGGCGCCTTCTATCGCAGCAATGGCAATGCCATCGGCGCAAACGCCAAGGTCACGCTCGCCAGCGAGAAGTTGAGCGTGACCTATACCGGTGCGACCGCGCAGTCGGACAACTACGTGGCGGGTGACGATTTCAAAGCCACGACGGCCACCGGTCGCCTGGGACATACGCTACCGCTCGATGAAGTCGGCTCGACCGCCTATAAGTCGACCAACCAGGCGCTCGATATCGCCTTGCGCAACGACAACCATCTGTTCGACCTGAAATACGTGCATCAGGACATTCCCTTCGAGAACTTCCCGAACCAGCGCATGGACATGACCGGAAACGACAGCGACCAGGTCGATCTGGGCTACACCGGGCAATATCGGTGGGGTGTCTTGAAGGCGCGCGCCTACCATGAGGAAACCCGCCACCAGATGGACTTTGGCGATGACAAGCGGTTCTGGTATGGCACCGCATCGGGCGGCGCCGGTGCGGCCAACGGCAACCCCTGTTCGCCGACCAGCTCGACCTGCGCCGCGGGCATGCCGATGGACACCGAGGGCAAGACCACCGGCGTCTCGGTCAAGGGTGACATTCTGCTGTCGGAGCGCGATACCGTGCGGGTCGGCGGCGAATATCAGTCCTATCGTCTGGATGACTGGTGGTCACCCTCCGGCGCCGGCATGTGGCCGGGCACCTTCTGGAACATCAACGACGGCCAGCGTGACCGCTATGCCCTGTACGGCGAGTGGGAGGCGAAGTTCTCACCGCAATGGACCAGCCTGCTCGGTGTGCGCCATGAGACGGTGGCGATGGATACCGGCAACGTGCGCGGCTATAACACCGCCCCCGGCGCCCTGGGCAACCAGTACGCAGACATGAACGCATTCAACGCCAAGGACCACGGCAAGACCGACCGGAACTGGGATCTGACCGCACTGGCGCGCTATACGCCCAATGCCAACGGGACATACGAATTCGGCTATGCCCAGAAGACCCGTTCGCCCAACCTGTATGAACGCTACACCTGGTCGACCTGGACCATGGCGGCGGTGATGAACAACTTCGTCGGCGACGGCAACGGCTATGTCGGCAATCTAAACCTGAAACCGGAAGTGGCGCATACGCTGAGCGCAACCGCCGACTGGCATGACGCCGCCAGGGCGCAATGGGGCCTGACGGTGACGCCGTATTACACCTACGTGCAGGACTACATCGACGCCCAGTGCCTGCCCGGCACGACGTGTGCGGCGAACAAGTTCAACGTGCTGCAATACGTCAACCAGTCCGCGCAGCTTTACGGCATGGACGTTTCCGGCAGTGCGCTGCTGGCCAGCAGCCAAAATTACGGCAGTTTCACCGCCACCGGCGTGCTGAGTTACGTCAAGGGCGAGAACCGGACCACCGGCGACAACCTGTACAACATCATGCCGCTGAACGCGAAGCTGGCCGTGGCGCAACGCCTGGGCAGGTGGACCAATACCGTCGAAGCTCAGATTGTCGCCGGCAAGCACGAGGTATCGCAGGTTCGGAACGAGATTCAGACCGGGGGCTACAGCCTGTTCAATCTGCGCAGCAGCTATGAATGGAAACAGGCCCGCCTGGACGTCGGAATCGAGAACCTGCTCGACAAGGCGTATGCCCTGCCGCTGGGTGGGGCCTATGCCGGCCAGGGGACGACCATGTCGATCAACGGCATCCCATGGGGCGTGGCCGTTCCCGGCATGGGCCGCACGCTCTACACCAGCCTGAATTACAGGTTCTGAACGACTGCCGAGAAGGTCTCCACTCGCAGTTTCGGCCAGGGCGATCTGGGTGCTGGCGTGCACGCTGCCGAGGTGGTTGTGGACGGCCTCAGAGAAGGGTAATTGCAGGTTGCCGTTGTGATCTCAAGTTCGCAGCAGGTCGCCGCTGGCCGGGTCGATGATGGTCGACGGCCGCCGGCGCGCGCCGATGCGACCGTCAATCACCCATATTGAACTTCCGAATTCGCGTCGGCACTCTGCCGCGCTGCGCAGCATGCGCCGGCCGGAGCGGTTGGCGCTGGTCGAGACCAGCGCCATGCCAAGCCCGTGGCACAGTCGGGCGGCCTCGGCATGGGCCGTGACCCGGACCGCGAGCTTCCTGTGCCGGCCGGTCAGCCAGCGCGGGCAGTGCTTCGCTGCCGACAGCAGCAGGGTGGTCGGTCCGGGCCAGTATTGCGGCCAGTCGCCAGGCGTTTCGGCCAGGTAGGGCGAGAATTGTTCCGGAGCGCTGCCGATCAGGATCAGGCCCTTGGCCTTCGGCCGCCCCTTGAGCCGGAGGAGGGCGGCCACGGCCCGGGCGTTGCGCGGGTCGCAGCCAAGGCCGTAGCAGGATTCGGTCGGGTAGGCGATGACGCCGCCGGCCGCCAGGTGGCGGCGCAGGGCGGGAATCGAAAATGCGTGACCTGAAAAGTGTGACGCAGTTTCAGTCACACCTTTTTCCGCTGCACCGCCCGCCAGCCGATGTCGCGGCGCATCTGGCGACCGGCGAAGTCGATGGTGTCGGCGACTTCATAGGCGCGGGACTGGGCGATCTTGACCGTGTCGCCGAGCGCGGTGACGCAGAGCACGCGGCCGCCGGAAACGACCACCTGGTCGTCCTTGAGCACGGTGCCGGCATGGAAGACATGGACGTCGTCGGCGGTCTTGGCCAGGCCGGTTATGGCGTCACCCTTGCGCGGATTGTCCGGATAGCCGGCGGCGGCGAGCACCACGCCCAGTGCGACGCGGCGGTCCCAGTCGGCTTCGACCTGGTCCAGCCGGCCATTGATGGCGGCCTCGACCAGCACCGTGAAGTCGCTCTTCAGGCGCATCATGATCGGCTGGGTCTCGGGGTCGCCGAAGCGGCAGTTGAATTCCAGCACGCCGAGCTTGCCGCTCGGGTCGATCATCACGCCGGCGTAGAGGAAGCCGGTATAGGGCATGCCTTCGGCCTCCATGCCAGTGACCACGGGCTTGATCACCTCGCGCAGGATGCGGGCGTGCAGTTCTGGCGTGACCACGGGCGCGGGCGAATAGGCGCCCATGCCGCCGGTGTTGGGGCCGAGGTCGCCGTCGAGCAGGCGCTTGTGGTCCTGGCTGGTGGCCATGGGCAGGACGTGCTTGCCGTCCACCATGACGATGAAGCTGGCTTCCTCGCCCTGCAGGCATTCCTCGATCACCACCCGCGCGCCGGCCTCACCGAAGGCGTTGCCGGCCAGCATCATCTCGACTGCCTGATGGGCTTCGTCCTTGCTGGTCGCGACCACCACGCCCTTGCCGGCGGCCAGGCCGTCGGCCTTGATCACGATCGGCGCGCCTTCAGTCTCGATGTAGGTGTGGGCGGCGGCGGCATCGGTGAAGGTCTGGTATTTCGCGGTCGGGATCTTGTGCCGGACCATGAACTGCTTGGCAAAGTCCTTGGACGCTTCGAGCTGGGCTGAGGCCTGGGTCGGGCCGAAGATCTTCAGCCCGGCGGCGCGGAAGGCGTCGACCACGCCGGCGGCCAGCGGGGCCTCGGGGCCGACCACGGTGAAGGCGATCTCTTCCTTCTTTACGAAGGCAATCAGATCGTCGAAGGCGGTCAGGTCGATGTTCTCCAGGCCGTCCTCGCGCGCCGTGCCGCCGTTGCCGGGCGCGACGTAGATCTTCTGGATGCGTGGGCTCTGGACCAGCTTCCAGGCCAGGGCGTGCTCGCGGCCGCC
>JBBIJC010000043.1:13809-19460 GCA_037446165.1 Hydrogenophilales bacterium
GAAATGACGCATGCCGGTGAACACCATGGCCATGCCGTGCTCGTCGGCGGCGGCGATGACTTCCTCGTCGCGCATCGAGCCGCCGGGCTGGATCACGGCCTTGATCCCGGCCTGGGCGGCGTTGTCGATGCCGTCGCGGAACGGGAAGAAGGCGTCCGAGGCCATCACCGAACCGGGTACTTCCAGTCCGGCGTGCTCGGCCTTGATGGCGGCGATGCGGGCCGAGTTGACGCGGCTCATCTGGCCGGCGCCGACGCCGATGGTCATGTTGCCCTTGGCATACACGATCGCGTTGGACTTGACGTACTTGGCGACGCGCCAGGCGAACAGCAGGTCGCGCATTTCAGCTTCGGTCGGGGCGCGCTTGGTGACCACCTTGATTTCATTGGTCAGGGCCAGGTCGGCTTCCTGCACCAACAAACCACCGTTGACCCGCTTGAAGTCGAGGCGCTGGCCCGGCTCGGCCGGCCACTGGCCGCATTCGAGCACGCGGACGTTCTTCTTGGCGGCGGCGATCTCGACCGCGGCAGCGCTCACCTTGGGGGCGATGATGACCTCGACGAACTGACGCTCGACGATGGTCTTCATGGTCTCGGCGTCCAGTTCGCCGTTGAAGGCGATGATGCCGCCGAAGGCCGACTCGGGGTCGGTCTGGTAGGCGCGGTCGTAGGCTTCCAGCAGGTTGGCGCCGTAGGCGACGCCGCAGGGGTTGGCGTGCTTGACGATGACGCAGGCCGGTGCGCTGTCGAACTGCTTGACGCATTCCAGCGCGGCGTCGGCGTCGCCGATGTTGTTGTAGGAGAGTTCCTTGCCCTGCAGTTGCCGGGCGGTGGCGATGCTGGCTTCCCTGGCGCCGGCCTCGACGTAGAAGGCGGCGTTCTGGTGCGGGTTCTCGCCGTAGCGCATGCCTTGCTGTTTGTTGAACTGCAGGTTCACGGTGCGCGGGAACTCGGACGCTTCGACCAGCTTGCCGAAGTGGTTGGCGATGGCGCCGTCGTAGGCGGCGGTGTGCTCGAAGGCCTTGATGGCGAGCGAGAAGCGGGTCTTGTCGGTGACGGCGCCGCCGTTGGCCTTCATTTCTTCAACGACCTTGGTGTAGTCGGCCGGGTCGGTGACGATGGTGACGAAGGCGTGGTTCTTGGCCGAGGAACGGACCATGGCCGGGCCGCCGATGTCGATGTTCTCGATCGCGTCTTCCAGGGTACAGCCGGGCTTGGCCACGGTCTGCACGAAGGGGTAGAGGTTGACGCAGACCAGGTCGATGTTGCCGATGCCGTGCTGCTGCATGGTGGCGACGTGTTCGGGCAGGTCGCGCCGGCCCAGGATGCCGCCGTGCACCTTCGGGTGCAGCGTCTTGACGCGCCCGTCCAGCATTTCCGGGAAGCCGGTGTAATCCGACACGTCGATCACCGGCAGGCCTGCGTCGCGGATGGCCTTGGCGGTACCGCCGGTGGAGAGCAGCTCGACGCCTTGTGCGCTCAGGGCGCGGGCGAAGTCGAGCAGGCCGGTCTTGTCGGATACGGAGAGGAGGGCGCGTTTGATCATGGTGTAGGCCGGTGGGTTCGTGGAATGGGTTATTTGATGTCGTGCTGCAACATCTTCTTGCGCAGGGTGTTGCGGTTGATGCCCAGCATATCGGCAGCGCGGCTCTGGTTGTTGCCGGCCTTGTCGAGCACCAGGCGCAACAGGGGTTTCTCGACGCACAGGATCACCATGTCATAGACATTGGCCGCGATCTCGCCGTCCAGATCCTTGAAGTACTGATTCAATACTTTTTTGACGCAAACGGTCAGTTCGCTTTCGTCCACCATGGTCATTCTGGTTTTCCCCTTGTATTTTCAGCCAGTTCTGATGTTTTTTGCCTGGGTCAAGCCGCTTCCCTGGCCAGGACCTCATCACTCAGATACACCAGTTTCCGACTGCGTTCCGCGGCGCGGAGGAAGAAGGTGTTGGCCGCTTCCAGTTGCTCGCGCGTGGTTTCCAGCTGGTTCATGGCATGACGGAAGCCGGCCGAATCGGCCAGGCCCTTGGTGTACCAGGAAATGTGCTTGCGGGCCATGCGGACGCCCGTGTATTCGCCATAGAAGGCATACAACTCGTCCAGATGTTCCAGCAGGATCTGGTGGATTTCGGCCACCTCGGGCGCCGGCAGGTGTTCGCCGGTTTCCAGGAAGTGGGCGATCTCGCGGAACAGCCAGGGCCGGCCCATCGCGGCGCGGCCGATCATGATCGCGTCGGCGCCGGTGTGCTCCAGCACGAATTTCGCCTTTTCCGGGGTGGTGATGTCGCCGTTGGCAATGATCGGGATGCGGGCCTCGGCCTTCACCGCCTTCACGGTGTCGTACTCGGCCGAGCCGGTATAACCGCAGGCACGGGTGCGGCCATGCAGGGCCAGGGCCTGGATGCCGGATTCCTGCGCGATCTTCAATACCGCCAGGGTGTTCCTGCTGGCCTTGTCCCAGCCGGTGCGGGTCTTCAGCGTGACCGGGACTTCCGGCACGGCCTTGACCACAGCCTCCAGGATGCGGCCGACCAGGGGCTCGTTCTGGAGCAGGGCCGAGCCGGCCATGACGTTGCACACCTTCTTTGCCGGGCAGCCCATGTTGATGTCGATGATCTGCGCGCCGTTGTCGACGTTGTGTCGCGCCGCCTGGGCCATCATCACCGGGTCGGCGCCGGCGATCTGGACGCTGATCGGCGCCACTTCGCCTTCGTGGTTGGCGCGCCGCCTGGTCTTCTCGGAGCCGTACAGCAGCGAATTCGAGGTCACCATCTCCGAGACCGCCATGCCCGCGCCCATGCGCTTGCACAGCTGACGGAACGGACGATCGGTAACGCCCGCCATGGGCGCGACGATCAGGTTGTTCCGGAGAATATGAGGCCCGATGCGCATACGGCTCTTGTGGTTTGGGGAGGGGGCGAATTCTACCCTCAAGGGAGTCGATACGAAAGCTGATTTGCTGAAAGTTTGTGCACAAATTGGGTGCGTAACCAGCAAACGATGGCGCCTTTCTGCGGTATTGGGCATCATCCGCCGGCCATGAAAAAAACCGACCTGCGCACACTCTTCTCGGCCTTCATCTTGCCAGCCATGCTGGGCGGGGTCACGGTCTTCGGCTTCGCGCCGTTCTATCTGTTTCCCATCCCGATACTGGCGCTCGCCCTGTTTTACCGCGGACTGAATGGCCTGTCGCCACGTGACGGATTTCTGCGCGGATTCGTCTTCGGCCTGGGCTGGTTCGTGGCCGGGGTGTCCTGGGTCTACGTCAGCATGCACGATGTCGGCGAAATGAGCCTGCCGCTGGCCGGGCTGGCGACCTTTCTGTTCGCCGCCGTGCTGGCCGTCTTTCCCGCGCTGGCCTGCGGGCTGGCGGTGCGCAGGCCGATGGCTGGAGGCCTGCATGCGCTGCTCTGGTTTCCGGCCCTGTGGGCGCTGGCCGAGTGGCTGCGCGGCTGGGTGTTCACCGGCTTGCCCTGGCAGGCGCTGGGCTATTCACAGGCGCCCTATGGGCCGCTGTCCGGTTATGCGCCCATCCTTGGCGTCTACGGCGTGTCCTGGCTGGCGGCCATGACGGCGGTGGGCATCGCCCGCTGGCGGGTCTGGCCGCTGGCGCTGGTGGCGGCGATCTGGGCCGCGGGTCTGGGCTTGCAGAAAATGGAGTGGACCCAACCGGTCGGCAAGCCGCTCAGCGTCAGCCTGCTCCAGGGCAACGTCGCGCAGGATCTGAAGTTTCGCCCGGAGGCGTTGGCCGCGACCCTGAGTCTCTATGCGAAGCTGGTCGCGGATAGCGATTCGCGGCTGACGGTGCTGCCCGAGACGGCGTTGCCGTTGTTTCGCGCCGAACTGGCGCCGGACTATCTGCAGCGCATGAGGGATCATGCCGTGGCTCAGGGCGGCGATCTGCTTTTCGGCGTGCCGGATCAGGATGCGGATGGCCGCTACTACAACAGTGTGGTGTCGACCGGCGTGTCGCCCACTCAAACCTACCGCAAGGTGCACCTGGTGCCGTTCGGCGAGTTTGTTCCGCTTGGCTTCAGATGGCTGGTCGATGCCATGAAGGTGCCGCTGTCGGACTTCAGCCGGGGCAAGCCGGATCAACCGCCGCTGAGCGTGGCCGGTCAGCGGGTGGCGATGAACATCTGCTACGAGGACGTGTTCGGCGAGGAACTGATCGATGTCCTGCCGCAGGCAACGCTGATGGCCAACGTCAGCAACGATGCCTGGTTTGGCGACTCCTTCGCGCCTTGGCAGCATCTGCAGATCGCCCAGATGCGGGCGCTGGAAACCGGGCGCTGGTGGCTCAAGGACAACAACACCGGCATTACCGCCGTCCTGAATGAGAAAGGCGTGGTGGTTGCCCGGCTGGCCCCGTTCACCACCGGCATCCTCAACAGCGAGGCATGGGGCATGACCGGGGCGACGCCCTACGTCCGCTGGGGCAACCATGCCTTCCTCGCGCTGGCCGCAGTCAGTCTGCTGGCCGCGCTCGGGTTGGGCCGCCGGGCGAGGTAAAATCGGTCCACTCGTCTAACAGGTAGTCCATGATGTCCGAGCCGGTTCTCAACCCTCCCTTGCGCCTGACCCATCTTTCCCACGGCGGCGGCTGTGGCTGCAAGATCGCCCCTGCGGTGCTGGAAAAGATCCTGGCCGATACGCCGTTTTCAAAAGGGCTTGGCGCCGGCTTCCCCGACCTGCTGGTCGGCATCGAGTCGAGCGACGACGCCGCAGTCTGGCGGCTGAACGACGAGCAGGCCATCGTCGCCACCACCGACTTCTTCATGCCCATCGTCGACGACCCCTTCGTGTTCGGCCGGATCGCCGCCACCAACGCCATCTCCGATGTCTACGCCATGGGCGGCCGGCCGCTGTTCGCCCTGGCGCTGGTCGGCATGCCGATCGACAAGCTGCCGCACGACACCATCCGGCAGATTCTGGCCGGCGGCGAGGCCGCAGCGAAAGAGGCCGGCATCCCCATCGCCGGCGGCCATTCGATCGATTCACAGGAGCCGATCTACGGCCTGGTCGCCATCGGCGTGGTCAATCCTAACAAGGTCAAAAAGAACAACGCGGCCCGTCCGGGCGACGTGCTGATCCTGGGCAAGGGTCTTGGCGTCGGCATCTATTCGGCGGCACTGAAGAAGGATGCGCTGCCGGCCGAAGGCTACGCTGCCATGGTCGCCTCCACCACCCGGCTCAACACGCCCGGCACCGACCTGGGCGAACTGGATGGCGTGCATGCCATGACCGACGTGACCGGCTTCGGCCTGCTCGGTCACACTCTGGAAACCGCGCGTGGCTCCGGCTTGCGGGCGCGGGTCGAATTCGCCAGGCTGCCCGTCCTGCCCGGCGCGGCTGAACTGGCCAGGGCCGGCTTCATCACCGGTGCCAGCGGCCGCAACTGGGCCAGCTACGGCAACGGCGTGACCCTGTTCGACGGCTGCGAAGACTGGCAGCAGGCCATCCTGACCGACCCGCAGACCAGCGGCGGCCTGCTGGTCGCCTGTGCGCCCGAGTCAGTCGCCGAAGTGATGGCGGTGTTCAAGCGCCACGGCTTCGATCGGGCGGCGGTGATCGGTGGGCTGGAAGCGGGCGAGGCGGGGGTTGCGGTAACCGTCTAAGGCGGCGCGGACTGGGGGTGAACTGAACCCTC
>JBBIJC010000044.1:0-1793 GCA_037446165.1 Hydrogenophilales bacterium
CTGGACCAGGACCCGGTCTGGTATTCCAAGCGCATCGGCCACATCAAGGGCGTCACCGAAGAAACCACCACCGGCGTGCACCGCCTGTACCAGATGGCCGAGGAAGGCCGCCTGGCGTTCCCGGCGATCAACGTCAACGACTCGGTGACCAAGTCCAAGTTCGACAACCTGTACGGCTGCCGCGAATCGCTGATGGACGGCATCAAGCGCGCCACCGACGTCATGGTGGCTGGCAAGATCGGCGTGGTGCTGGGTTATGGCGACGTCGGTAAGGGTTGCGCCCAGGCCTTCAAGGGCCTAGGCGCGACGGTCTGGGTGACCGAGATCGACCCTATCTGCGCCCTGCAGGCCGCGATGGAAGGCTACCGCGTGGTGACCATGGAGGAGGCGGCTGCACAGGGCGACATCTTCGTCACCGCCACCGGCAACGTGAACGTGATCAACCACGACCACATGGCCCGGATGAAGGACCAGTCGATCGTCTGCAACATCGGCCACTTCGATTCGGAAATCGACGTCGCCTCGCTGCGCCAGTACGAGTGGGAGAACATCAAGCCGCAGGTCGACCACATCATCTTCCCCGATGGCAAGCGGATCATCCTGCTGGCCGAAGGCCGCCTGGTGAACCTGGGCTGCGCCACCGGCCACCCCAGCTTCGTGATGTCCAACTCGTTCACCAACCAGACCCTGGCCCAGATCGAGCTGTTCAACCACACGGACAAGTACGAAAAGCAGGTCTACGTGCTGCCCAAGGAATTGGACGAGAAGGTGGCGCGCCTGCACCTGAAGAAGATCGGCGCACATCTGACCGAGCTGTCCGCCGATCAGGCCGCCTACATCGGGGTGCCGGTCAACGGGCCGTACAAGCCCAACCACTACCGCTACTGAGCGGCGGGCGGAGTCGTTTCGGGCAGGGCGGGCAGCCGGATGGTAACCAGCAACCCGCCCGAGGGTGCGTCGGCCAGGGTGATCTGGCCGGCGTTTGAGTCGACCACCTGACGCACAATGGCCAGTCCCAGGCCACTGCCCGGGATGTCGGCCTGGGCCAGGCGATAGAAACGGTCGAATACCCGTTCCCTTTCATCTGCCGGGATGCCGGCGCCGGTATCGCTCACGGTCAGCACGGCCTGGTCCCCATCCTCAGGCCAGACCGCCACATCGACTCGTCCCCCGCAAGGGGTGTAGCGCAGGGCGTTATCGACCAGATTGTTCATCATGACGCGCAAGCTGTCGCGGTGGCCATGAACGGCGACGGGCTCGGCGCGGGTGATGCCGACGTCGATCTGGCGCGCATCGGCCTGGGCCGAAAAATCGGCGACGACCTTCTTGGCCAGTTCATCCAGACGAACATGGGCCAAGGTCTGGGGTTGGACACCAGGCTCCAGGCGCGCCATGTGCAATAGCTGGTCGACCAGATGCGAGGCCCGTTCCACGCCCGATTCAAGCTGGTTGAGTGATTCGGCCCATTGCGCCGGATCGTTGCCTTGCTGCATCAACTGGGTGCGTAGCTTGATGGCGGTCAGCGGCGTGCGCAATTCATGGGCAGCGTCGGCGATGAACCGGCGCTGGCTGGTCATGGCCTTGTCCAGCCGGCTGAGCAGATCGTTAAGGGCGCCGACCAGGGGCGCGACTTCCTCGGGCAGGCCCTTGGTCTCGATGGCATGAAGGCTGGGCGCATCACGCTGGCCGATCTCCTGCTGGACCTGTTTCAGGGGGGTCAGGGAGCGGCCCACGGCAGTCCAGATCAAGCCGCCGAGCCCCGCCACCAGGATCACCAGCGGCAGCAGCATCCA
>JBBIJC010000044.1:1893-19347 GCA_037446165.1 Hydrogenophilales bacterium
GAAAAGGCGATCTGTTCCAGGGTATCGTCGCGCAGCTCGTTGAACGCATTCCAAGCCAGGCTGTAGGTAATCAGGCTGACCAGCAGTCCGGTGAGCAACAGTGCGCTGATCTGCCAGAGCAGCAATTGGCGCCGGATCGATTTCATTGCGGCTCGGCCACCTTGTAACCGACCCCGCGCACATTGCGGATCCAGTCGCTGCCCAGTTTGCGGCGCAGGTTGTGGAGATGGACTTCAATGGCGTTGCTGCTCACTTCCTCCTCCCAGCCGTAGATGCGCTCTTCCAGCTTTTCCTTCGAGAGCACCGTGCCCGGGGTCTCCATCAGGCACTCCAGCAGGGTGAATTCCCGATGCGAGAGGGCGAGCGGTTTTCCGTCCAGGGTCACTTCGTGGGTAAGCTGATTCACTCGCAAGGCGCCCAGCACCATCTCGGGTTGTGCCCGGCCAGCCTGGCGGCGGATCAGCGCACGCACGCGAGCGATCAGTTCATGCAGATCGAATGGCTTGACCAGGTAGTCGTCGGCGCCCAGGTTGAGCCCGGCGACCCGGTCCGCAACCGCATCACGGGCGGTGACGATGAGGACCGGAATCCGATTGTTTTTCTGGCGTTGTTTCTTGAGCAGGGCCAGGCCGTCCTGGCGCGGCAGGCCGAGGTCGAGCAGCAACAGGGCATAAGTGCCGGAATCGAGGGCCAGTTCAGCGGCCAGGCCGTCGCGCACCCAGTCCACGGCATAGTTCTCCATGCGTAGGGCCTGTTCCACGCTGGTGCCAATCAAGGGATCGTCTTCTGCCAACAGGATTTTCATGGCGTCAACCGGTAACGAAAGATGGAGGCATGTAGCGATAATTCACTTTACGCGCATCCAGAAAATAAAAAAGCGGGGCAGAGCCCCGCTTTAGACCAACCGTGAACGGTTGATTACTTGGCAGCGCCGGCAGCAGCGGGGGCAGCGTCGTCAGCCTTCTTCTCGGCCTTCTTGGCATGCTTCTTGGCGTGATGCTTCTTGACATGCTTCTTGGCGGGGGCAGCCTTGGCATCAGCAGCGGGAGCAGCGGCTTCGGTCTTGGCGGGTTCAGCAGCCATCTTGTCGGCAGCTTGGGCAACGCCCATGGACAGGAAGGAAGCGGCGGCCAGCAGGGCGATCAGGGTACGGTTCATTTAAAACTCCTTAAGGTGTGGAAGATTTGGATGCCTTACGTATCAGGCGTTCGGCAGATTGCATTTTCCAGAGTCAGACTTAAAAGATACTTAAGGGTGTTAAATTATTTGCAGGACGAAAAGATTTACACAACGCATTGATTTCGCGTAGTATCCGCCCCTCGTTGTGCAGTGCAGCTGTATCTGATCCCTAAGGGACTGCTGTCTTCGCAGCCCCATCAGCCCCAACCTCCCTGCGTCGCCCTTTCCTGTTGGCCGCGTGATTTTCGGTTGGCGCCGATGTTACGCAGCCAGCGCCGGTTTCGACCCGCGTGCATGGCTATTTTGCCCGCCGTCATGGTGGGCGGTGAGCTATTGGAAAGGCAACACAAATGAATTTCTCCGAACTCGGACTCGATCCCCTCATCCTGAAGGCCATTGAAACCTCAGGTTATACCGAACCGACTGCGGTTCAGGAACAGGCGGTGCCGGCCGCGCTGGCGGGCAAGGACCTGCTGGTTTCCGCCCAGACTGGTTCCGGCAAGACCGCCGCCTTCATGATGCCCAGCCTGTGCCGCTTGATTGAGCCCTCCACGGTGAAGGGTTACGGCCCGCGTGTTCTGGTTCTGACCCCGACCCGCGAACTGGCCATGCAGGTTGAAAAGGCCGCGGCCACCTACGGTCGCGAGATGCGCAAGCTGCGCACGGTCAGCCTGGTCGGCGGCGCTCCCTACGGCCCGCAACTGAAACAGTTGTCCCAGCCGGTCGATGTCGTGGTGGCCACTCCCGGTCGCCTGATGGACCACATGGAACGCGGCAAGATCGATTTCGACCGCCTCGAAGTACTGATTCTGGACGAGGCTGACCGCATGCTGGACATGGGTTTCGTCGATGACATCAAGGCCATCGTCGCCAAGACCCCGGCGACACGCCAGACTCTGTTGTTCTCCGCCACGCTGGACGGCGTGGTTGGCAAGCTGGCCCGGGAACTGACCCGCGACGCCCTGCGCATCGAAGTCGCCCGCAAGGAAGACCCGGAAGCGCAGATCGAGCAGAAGCTGCATTTCTTCGACGATCCCAGCCACAAGATGCGTCTGCTCGACGCCCTGGCCCGCGACACCAACCTGAATCAGGCCGTGGTCTTCACCGCGACCAAGGCTGGCGCCGAGGAGTTGTCGGAAGAGTTGCGCGACCGTGGCTTCCTGGCCGAAGCGCTGCATGGCGACATGCCCCAGCACAAGCGCACCCGCACCCTGGACCGGGTCCGCACCGGCCGCACCCAGTTCCTGATCGCCACCGATGTCGCCGCGCGCGGCATCGACGTCGCCGGCATCAGCCACGTGATCAATTTCGACCCGCCGCGTCAGGCCGAGGACTATGTCCACCGCATCGGCCGTACCGGTCGTGCCGGTCGCAGCGGTACCGCCGTCACGCTGGTCGGGTTCAAGGAACGTCACCTGGTGCGCAATATCGAGCGCTATACCGGCCAGCCCATCGCTGTCGAAATCATCCCTGGCCTGGAACCGACCAGCAAGCCGCGCCCGGAAGGCCCCCGCACCAGCAAGCCCTGGGGCGACAAGCCCGGTTACAAGGGCAAGTCGAGTTTTGGCGGAGGCTGGAAGGGTGGCGAGCGCGCACCAAGTTCGGCCAAGCCGGGCGGCTACAAGGGTAATAGCGAGAACAAGCCGCGCCCCGCTGCTGCTACGGCGCAGCCGGCGCACAAGCCCAAGCGGGCCGAGCGTTTCTGGTAATCACTGGATGATCCCGCGCCAGCGGGAATCAGGCTGAAACAACAAAACTCCCGCTTCGACGGGAGTTTTGCTTTTAGCGGTGGTACTGCGGACTCTCGGTCTTCACTGTCTCCACCAACGCGGCCACATTCTCCGGCGGCGTGAACTGCGAAATACCGTGGCCCAGGTTGAACACGTGGCCCGAGCCTTTGCCATAGCTGGCCAGGATGCGCCTGGCCTCGGCCGAAACCGCGTCGGGCGTGGTCAGCAGGATGCTCGGGTCCATGTTGCCTTGCAGGGCAACCCGCTCGCCCACGCGCTGGCGGGCCTCGCCGATGTCGATTGCCCAGTCCAGGCCGACTGCATCGGCGCCGCAACCGGCGATCTGATCCAGCCAAAGTCCACCACCCTTGGTGAACACGATGCGCGGCACCGTGCGGCCTTCGTTTTCCCGCTTCAGGCCGGCCATGATCCGGGCCATATAGGGCAATGAAAATTCCAGATAGGCCGCCTGGGTGAGCATGCCGCCCCACGAGTCGAACACCATCACCGCCTGGGCGCCGGCCTCGATCTGGGCGTTCAGGTAGTCGATCACCGCCGTGGTCGTCACCTCCAGGATGTGATGCATCAGGTCCGGGCGGGCGTACATCAGCTTCTTTACCTTGGCGTAGGTGTCGCTGCCCTCGCCCTCGACCATGTAGCAGGACAGGGTGAACGGGCTGCCGGAAAAGCCGATCAGCGGCACCGAGCCGTCCAGTGCCTTGCGGATTTCTGATACGGCGTCGATCACGTAGCGCAACTTGTCATGCGGGTCCGGCGCAGCCAGATCACGAATTTCCCATTCCTCGCGCAACGGACGCTCGAACTTGGGCCCCTCGCCATCGGCGAAATACAGGCCCAGGCCCATGGCGTCGGGCACGGTCAGGATGTCCGAGAACAGGATGGCGGCGTCGAGGCCGTAGCGGGCCAGCGGCTGCAGGGTGACTTCGGTGGCCAGCGAGGGCGACTTGCACAGGTTGAGAAAGCTGCCGGCGCGGGCGCGGGTGGCGCAATATTCCGGCAGGTAGCGGCCGGCCTGGCGCATCAGCCAGGTTGGCGTGTAGTCGGTCGGCTGGCGCATCAGCGCGCGCAGGAAGGTATCGTTTTTCAGGTTGGTCATCGTTTTGTCCGGCGGAAAATCACCGACATTCTACTTCAGCCGGGCAGGCTTGCCGGTGGCGGCGTGAGCCAGCCCTGGCTGTGGAAGGTCATGTACAGCCCGATGTTGACGGCGATCAAAAGCAGGACCGCCAGGAAGCCGATGACCGCATCACCGACGAAGCGCGGGGCGATGGCGCGAGTCAGCCGCCAGATCGGCCGGGTGATGACGTCGAAGAATCGCCAGACCACGTTGCTGCGGTAACCCGGGCCGGCCAGCAGGGCCAGCACCCCCTGGCCGATGAAGGTGTAGATCAGCAGCCGGATGGCCATCTGGATGATCAGGAACAGTTCAAGCATTCACGAACCACGGCCCTTGAGCGAAGGGTAGCGGACGTTTTCCACCATGTTCTGGGTCGCGCGGTCCGGCGCGGGGGTGACCAGGCTGACCAGGATGATGCTGATGAACCCGGCCGGGATGCCGAAGATGCCGGCCGAGACGTCCGAGATGTCGAACCACTTGGCCATGCCGAAGTATTTCACGCCGATCAGGTAATAGAGGGTGAGGCCCAGGCCGATCACCATGCCGGCCACCGCGCCCTGCTGGGTGGCCCGCTTCCAGAAGATGCCCAGCACAAGTGCAGGAAAGAAGCAGGCGCCGGCGATGGAAAAGGCCCAGGCCACCATGGACAGAATGGTGTCGGGTTTCATCGAGGCGACATAGGCGGCGATCAGGGCGACCAGCAACAGCAGGCCCTTGGCGACGGTCAGCCGACGGGTGGCCGAGGCATTCTGGTTGATGATCTTGTAGTAGATGTCGTGCGACAGGGCATTGGCGATGGTCAGCAGCAGGCCGTCGGCAGTCGAAAGCGCCGCCGCCAGGCCGCCGGCGGCGACCAGCCCGGCCACCACGTAGGGCAGGCCGGCGATCTCGGGAGTGGCGAGCACGATCACGTCCGGGTTCAGGGTCAGTTCGGCCAGTTGCAGGATGCCGTCATGATTGATGTCCTCGACCTTGACCAGGCCCAGCTTGGCCCACGAATGGACCCAGTTGGGCAGTTCGGAGATGCTGCTGCCGATCAGGTTGGTATAGATCTCGTATTTGGCGAACACTGCGTAGGCCGGAGCGGTGAAATAGAGCAACGAGATGAACAGCAGCGACCAGAACACCGACTCCCGCGCCTGCTTGACGCTGGGCGTGGTGTAGTACCGGATCAGGACGTGGGGCAGTGCCGCCGTGCCGACCATCAGGCAGAAGGTCAGGGCCAGGAAGTTGAGCCGGGCCGCATTGCGTTCCGGCGCGGTCTGGCCCGGGAAGGGCTCGGCGTGGTGGGTGATCGGCTGGGCCTTGTCGAAGTCCTCCGCCCGCTCCTTGCGCAGGCGGTCCAGTTCGGCGGCCGGAGCGGGAACCGGTTTCAATCGGTATTCGATATCCCGGATCTGCGCGTCGATTTCTTTGGCCCGGGCCCGGTAGTCCTCGCGGGCTGTGATCTGGGCCGGGTCGGCCATGATTTCGTTTTCCCGCTCGGTCACCTTTTCCAGCACCGAGCCGTATACCAGCTGCGGGATCGGGACGCTGGTGACCTTGTACGACATGAACACCACCGGCATCAGGTAGGCGATGATCAGGATGATGTATTGCGCGACCTGGGTCCAGGTCACCGCCCGCATCCCGCCCAGAAACGAGCAGACCAGGATGCCGCCCAGGCCGACGAACACGCCGGTCTCGAAATTGATGTCGAGGAAGCGGCTGGTGATGATGCCGACACCATAGATCTGCGCGGTGACATAGGTAAACGAGGCCAGGATGGTGCCGACCACGGCCAGCGAGCGTGCGGCATGACCGCCGTAACGCGCACCGATGAAATCGGGGATGGTGAACTCGCCGAACTTGCGCAGATAGGGCGCCAGCAGCAGCGCGACCAGGACGTAGCCGCCGGTCCAGCCCATGATGAAGGCCAGGCCGTCGTAGCCTTTCTGATAGAGCGTGCCGGCCATGCCGATGAAGGAGGCGGCGCTCATCCAGTCGGCACCGGTGGCCATGCCGTTGAAGATGGCCGGCACCCGGCGGCCGGCAACGTAGTACTCCACCACGTCGGCGGTCCGGGTCAGGATGCCGATGCTCGCGTAGAGCAGCACGGTCGCGGCCATGAAGGTCCAGCCGATCCACCGCTCTGGCATGCCCATGTACTCGGCCACGGCCAGCGCCAGCACGAACATCACGAAGCCACCGGTGAAGAAACTGTAGTAGCGCTTGAGGTTCTGGACGAAGGCGCGCATCAGCGTTCTTCTTCCGCGACGTCGTATTCCTCATCCAGCCGGTTCATGCGCCGGGCGTAGATCCAGATGATCAGGACATAGACGAACAGCGCGCCTTGCGCACCCATGTAAAAGGGGACCGGGAAACCCAGGAAGGTGAACGCCGCCAGATCACGGGCGAACCAGGCGATGCAGAAGGTCACCACAAACCAGACGACGAGCAGACTTCCGGTCAGCCAGAGATTTTTCCGCCAGTATTCGCGGCGCGTGTCCGGAACGTGCATGTCCATCCAGGGAACGTGAGTATCCGGGCCAGTATAGCCAATTCAGCCCGACCAGGAGACCCAGCGCTGGGCCTTTTCCAGGTCGCGCAGGTTGTTGTAATGGCGGGAATGACGCTGCCTGGCCAGGGGCAGCGCCGCCAGTAAAAGCTGGGCCGTCGCAAGGGCATCCGCCAACGCGCTATGGCGGGCAAAATTGGCGATCTGGAAATGGCCGGCCCAGTCGTCCAGCGCGCGGTAGCGCCGCGCCTGTTCCGGCAACAGGCTGGGCATAAGGTAGGCGAGGTCCAGCCAGGGGTGCTTGAAATCGAGACCCAGATAGTCGCGCATGGCGCGCCGGATCATGGTTTCGTCGAAGGTGACGTGGAAGGCAACCAGGGGCGACTTGCCCAGGAATGCCAGAAAGGCGGTCAAGGCTTCGATCGGGGGCAGCCCCTCACGCTGGGCCTCGCCGCCGATGCCGTGGATCAGGATGTTGTCCTTGCTGCTGACCGTGTCCTGGCGCAGGACCACTTCGAAACTGTCGGTCAGGTCGATCCGTCCGCCGATGACCGCTACCGCGCCGATGGCGATGAGCCGGTCCCGGGTCAGGTCCAGCCCGGTCGATTCGACGTCGACCACGACATAACGCGCGGTGTTGAACTCAAGGTCGCCCCGCTCCGGTGACAGCTGCCGCCAGCGCTGAACGGCCTGTGCGGCCAGCGGATCGAGCTGCGGGCGCCTGCGGAAAAGATCGAGCAGTGCCATGACCGGCTCAGACCTGGTAACTCATGGCCAGCCGGGCCTGCACCTTGCGCGCCTGGCGGAACGATTCCTTCAGGATGCGCCGGTCCAGGTCGTTGAGCTGATCGGGATTGATCCGGTTGTCCATGACCTGGCCGGCTTCGTTGGCCTCGTGCTGGCGGCGCAGGCGCAGGAGCTGGATGAAATAGAAGGCCGACATCCAGCCTTCGACCTCGGCGCGCGGGAGGTTCAGCTTCGGCGCCACGGCGCGCAGGCGGGCGGCGGTGCCGGTGGCGGCGACGCCGGTGGCCAGGGCGAAGATCCGGGCGGCATCGACGAAGGGCGTGGCGCCGTTGATCTTCAGATCTAGCGTGCGCGCATGCTCGCCGCCCGAAGCGACCACGAAATCACGGACCAGACCCAGCGGCGGGCTGTTGTGCAGTGCGTTGGCGGCCATCTGGTGCAGCATGGCCGGGCTGCCGGCGATGCGCGTCAGCAGCCAGCGGCGCAGTTCCTCGGCCAGGGCGTGCTTGCCATACAGTGAACGGAAATCGAAGAAGATGCTGGCGTTGAGCAGCGCCTCCGGATCGCCGTTGTCCAGCCAGCGGGCGAAGGTCGCTTTCCATTCCTCCAGCGACAAACACCACTTCGGGTTGCGCGCCATGATGTCGCCCTTGCATAGCGGGAAGCCGCAGGCATCAAGGGCGAGGTTGATCCGGTCGGCGAAGCCGAGCAGCTCCGCCCGGACCGGGTCGGCGTCTTCGCCGGGCGCCAGTTCAAAGATGATGCCGTTGTCCTGGTCGGTGGCCAGGGTCTGTTCCAGCCGGCCCTCGGAGCCGAAGGCCAGCCAGCAGAAGGTCGGCAGGCTGGAATGCGCCGCTTCCAGCTCGATGACCCGCTCGGTCAGCAGGTCGTTGAGGGTGGACAGGATCTGGCTCAGCTGCTCGGCGGCCACGCCCTGGGCCAGCATGTTGTGGCCCAGCTGGCGGATGTCGTCGGCGGCCTTCTGCAGCTGGCTCAGGTTGGTGGCGGCATGGATGGTGGCGGAGACCTGGGTCACGCCGACCCGTTGCAGCGAGAACAGATCCTTCTCCGAGACCACACCGGCCAGGCGCTCGCCATCCACCGCCAGGATATGGCGGAAGCCATGCCGGGCCATGGCCAGAGCGGCCTCGAAGGCATGGGCGGTGACGGGCAGGGTCACCGGATCGGGCGACATCAGTTCCCGCATCGGAGTGTCGAGATGGGCGCCGGGCAGGATCACCCGGCCGATCAGGTCGCGCACTGTGAACATGCCCAGCGGCCGCAGGGCCGCGTCGGTAATCACGATCGAGCCGATCTTGGCCTCGCGCATGGCCTCCAGCGCTGCGCGCAGGAGCGTATCCGGCCCGCAGGTGACCGGTTCGCGCCGGGTGATCTCGGCCAGCGGCGTTTCCAGGGATTGCTGAGCCGAGACGGACGAGGCGTAATGGGCCTGGGTCTGGAGCTGTGACTGAGCCAGGAGGTCGGCCAGCCGGAAGGTGCAGAAATCGTGGAACGGCTGCGACAGCCGCAGCAGCTGGTGGAAATCGGCAGCGGACAATTCATAGCAGAACACATCGGTCTGCGCCCTGAAGGTGCTCACCACCGGGCGCCGGGCGAGCAAGGCGCCAATCGGGAAACACTCGCCCTCGTGCAGCTCCAGCCAGGCCTCCTTCTGTTTCTGCGCGCCCTCGATGGCGCCCTGCTTGATGATGTAAAAGGTCTGCACCTCAGCCTGATCGGCGGGCAGCACCACCTCGTCCTTGGCGTAATAGGCCAGCTTGAGCCGCTCTGCCAGCCAGGCGAGATGGTCGTGCTCCATCCGGTCGAACGGCGCGAAATGGCCAAGATGGTCGATGGTGGCGGCGATGAGGGTGTTGGCTGCGGTCATGATGATCCGGAACGGGAGGGCAAAATCCTGGAAGGCGCATTTTCGACCACGCCGGTCTGGAGCGATAGTGAAACCACGGATGTCACCTTGAGCGAATCGGCGGCTCGCTACGGCCATTTACCCATATCTGCTGCCGGAATTTCACAATTCATCTTCTTGAAATACCGCAAATACTGGCCTATATAGGACTGTATCAGTACTGTATAGAGATAGGAAAAGCCAGATGAGACTAGGCAAATTGAGTGATTACGCCAGCATGTTGATGGTCCAGTTGAGCCGGGCGCCCGAGCGCAAGATCAGCGCCCAGCAGCTGGCCAAGGAACTGGGTCTGCCACAGCCGACGGTCGCGACGCTGCTGAAGAAGCTGGGGCGGGCGGGCCTGGTGGCGAGCACGCGTGGTGCCGGCGGCGGTTACTGTCTGGCCAGGGCGCCACAGGCCATCTCCCTGGCGGATGTGGTCGCAGCGATCGAAGGCCCGCTCGAACTGACCGACTGTGCGATCGCGGACGGCCGCTGCAGGCTCGAGCAGGATTGCGGCGCGCGTCAGCACTGGCGGGCAATCAACCAGTCCATACAGTCGACCCTGATGCTGATGAGCTTGGCTGACATGGCCCGCCCGGCGGCACGCCTGAGGAGGATGGATAATGGGTAACAACGATCTGCAGCGCCACATCGATACACCCTATCGCTGGGGTTTCGTCACCGACATCGAACAGGAGACGATTGCCGCCGGGCTGGACGAGTCGGTCATCCGCCACATCTCGGCGCGCAAGGGCGAACCGCAATTCATGCTCGACTGGCGTCTGCAGGCCTACCGCCACTGGCTGACCATGACCGAGCCGAAGTGGTCGACGGTCGAGTATCCGCCAATCGACTACCAGGCCATCCATTACTTTGCCGCGCCCAAGTCCGGAAAGGGCCCAAAGAGCCTGGCCGAAGTGGACCCGAAACTGCTGGAAACCTACGACAAGCTGGGCATCCCGCTCAAGGAGCGCGAGGCGCTGGCCGGCGTCGCGGTGGACGCGGTGTTCGACTCGGTGTCGGTGGCGACCACCTTCAAGGACCGGCTGGAAAAGATGGGCGTGATCTTCTGCCCGTTTTCCGAGGCAGTGCAGCGCCACCCCGATCTCATTCAGCAATATCTCGGCTCCGTGGTGCCCTACACCGACAATTTCTTCGCCGCCCTGAACGCCGCGGTGTTCTCCGACGGCTCCTTCGTCTACGTGCCCAAGGGCGTGCGCTGCCCGATGGAACTGTCGACCTACTTCCGCATCAACGCCCGCGACACCGGCCAGTTCGAGCGCACCCTGATCGTCGCCGACGAGAGCAGCCAGGTCAGCTATCTGGAAGGCTGCACCGCGCCCAGTCGGGACGAGAACCAGCTGCATGCCGCGGTGGTCGAGCTGGTCGCGCTGAAGGACGCGCGCATCAAGTATTCCACGGTGCAGAACTGGTATCCGGGCGACGCCGAGGGGCGCGGCGGCATCTACAACTTCGTCACCAAGCGCGGCGAGTGTCGGGGCGAGCGGTCGCGCATCTCCTGGACCCAGGTCGAGACCGGCTCGGCCATCACCTGGAAGTATCCGAGCTGCATCCTGCGCGGCGACGACTCGGTCGGCGAGTTCTATTCGGTGGCGCTGACCAACAATCGCCAGCAGGCCGACACCGGCACCAAGATGATCCACATCGGCCGCAATACGCGGAGCACCATCGTCTCCAAGGGCATCTCGGCCGGGCACGGTCGCAACACCTATCGCGGCCTGGTCAAGGTGCTGAAGGACGCCGAGGGCGCGCGCAACCACAGCCAGTGCGATTCGCTGCTGATGGGGCCGGACTGCGCCGCCCACACCTTCCCCTACATCGAGGTGAAGCAGCCAGGCGCGACGGTCGAGCACGAGGCCACCACGTCTCGTATCGGTGAGGACCAGCTGTTCTACCTGAAGAGCCGCGGCCTGACCGAGGAGGCGGCGGTCGACCTGATCGTCAACGGCTTCTGCAAGGAAGTGTTCAAGGAATTGCCGATGGAATTCGCGGTCGAGGCCCAGAAGCTGCTGTCTGTGAGCCTCGAAGGTGCCGTCGGCTGAGAGAGGAGAATGTCATGCTGAGAATCCGCAACCTGCACGTGGCGATTGACGGCAAGCCGATCCTGAAGGGCGTCGACCTCGATGTCGGCAGCGGCGAGGTGCACGCCATCATGGGCCCGAACGGCTCGGGCAAGAGCACCCTGGCCCAGGTCCTGGCCGGGCGTGGCGGCTATGAGGTGACCGAGGGCAGCATTGTCTTCCGCGATCACGGCAATCTGTTCCTGCTGCCGCCCGAGGAACGCGCGCGCGCCGGACTGTTCCTTGCCTTCCAGTATCCGGTCGAGGTGCCGGGCGTGGCCAACGTGCAGTTCCTGCGCGCGGCCCTCAACGCCCAGCGCCGGGCGCGCGGCGAGCCGGACATGGATGCCTTCGATTTCCTGGAATTCGTGAAAGCGAAACTGGCTCTGCTCGAAATGGACACCGGCTTCCTCTACCGGTCGCTGAACGAGGGCTTCTCCGGCGGTGAGAAGAAGCGCAACGAGATCATGCAGATGGCGGTGCTCGAACCGACCCTCGCCATCCTCGACGAAACCGATTCGGGCCTGGACATCGATGCCCTCAAGGTGGTTGCCCACGGCGTGAACGCCCTGCGCAGTCCGGACCGCTCCATCATCCTGGTCACCCACTACCAGCGCCTGCTCGACTACATCGTGCCGGATCGGGTTCATGTCCTGGCCGACGGCCGCATCGTCCGCTCCGGCGACCGCGAGCTGGCCCTGGAACTGGAAGACAAGGGCTACGGCTGGCTGGGCGAGCCGGAACCGGAAGGCAGGCCACAGCCATGAACGCGACCGCCTTGTTCGATGCCGTCGACACCGCCACCGTACCGGACTGGCTGACCGGGACACGCAAGGCGGCGCTCGACCGGTTCATGGCCGCCGGCCTGCCGGATGCGCATGCCGAGGACTGGAAGCACACCTCGCTGCAGCATCTGGCACAGGCGGAGCTGCACCCGCCTCCATCCACCATTGGCGAGGCGGTCTGTCCGGACGTGACCGCCTATCCGGGCCACGTCCTGCTGTTCCAGAACGGGCTGTTGTCTTGTCATGGGACCTATCTGAGCAACCAGATCGCCGGCACGCTGCATCACCTGGGCGACACCCGGCCGGTGCATGACTACCTTGGCCATGTCGCGGACGCGAATGCGCTGGCCAACCTCAATCTCGCCCTCTGGCAGGACGGCGCCCGTCTCTATGTGCCGGCCGGGGAAAGACTGGCCATGCCTATTTTCGCCGTCTATGCCGCCTCGGCGCCGGACGCCATGCTCCACCCGCGCACGCTGGCCGTGCTCGAGCGCGAGGCGGAGGCGGTGCTGGTCGAACACTACCTCGGCCAGACTCATCGGCCGTACTGGCAGAACGCGGTGAGCGAGATCGTGCTCGGCGACGGCGCCAGGCTCACCCACATCATGGTCATGGAAGAAGGCCCGCAATCGACCCACACCCGCACCACTGCCGTCCGCATGGGCCGGGACAGCGACTACCGCGCCCTCCATGTCGGCCTGTCCGGGCTGCTGGGCCGGCACGACCTGGCGGTGATGATGGATGACCCCGGCGGCCAGGTCCGGATCGACGCCGCCGATCTGGCCGCCGGCCGCCGGCATGCCGACCTGCACCTGCGCGTCGACCACCGCGCGGAGCGCGGCACCAGCCGCATCACCTACCGCGGCCTGGCCGACGGTCGGGGTCAGGCCGTGTTCGATGGCCGCGTCGTGGTCGCCCACGGCGCCAACCAGACCGACGCCCGCCAGGACAGCAAGGGCCTGCTGCTGTCGCGGCAAGCCGAGATCGACGTCATGCCGCGCCTGGAGATCCATGCCGATGACGTGAACTGTGGCCACGGCGCCAGCGTCGGCCAGCTCGATCACGCTGCGCTGTTCTACCTGCGCAGCCGGGGCATCGGCGAGGCCGAGGCGCAACGACTACTGATCGAGGGCTTCATGGCCGGTACGCTGGGACTGCTCGACGAGGTCCACCTGCGCGCCTGGCTCATGCCGAACCTGCAGGCCGCGCTGGCGCGGCGAGAGGCGAAGGAGCACGGACATGGATGACCAACTGCGCCTGCTCTACGAGGAGACGATCCTGGAACACAATCGCCATCCCCGGCACTACCCGGAGAATCCGCCCGGCTGCGACCATCATGCCCACGGCTTCAACCCGCTCTGCAACGACGAGGTCGCGGTACATCTCAAGGTCGAGGATGGCGTGATCGCCGAGATCGGCTTCGAGGGCGCCGGCTGCGCGGTCTCGATGGCCTCCGCCTCGATGATGACCGAGGCGGTCAAGGGCCGGACGGTCGAGGAGGTCAACCGCCTTTTCGACCGGGTCCATGCCCTGCTGGCCGAGGACGGCCGGGTCGAGGGCGTCGGCAAGCTCAGGGTGCTGGAGGGGGTCAAGGCCTTCCCGATGCGCGTCAAGTGCGCCACGCTGCCCTGGCACACCCTGAAGGCGGCGATCGAAAACCAGCCCGGCACCGTGACCACCGAGCAGGACGTGGCCTGGTGTCCTCAGCCCGAAGCCAGGGTGACGCCATGAACCTGATCAAGGCGCTTCTGCCCGACCGGGGCGAGGGCTTGCGCGGCGAGATCATCCAGGCGCTGAGGCGCATCCGCGATCCGGAAATCCCGGTCAACATCTACGACCTGGGCCTGATCTACGGCCTGGACATCGATGCGGGCGGGCGGGTGAACCTGCGCATGACCCTGACCACGCCGGGCTGCCCGATGGCGCAGACCTTTCCGGCCCAGGTGGCGGCCGCGATCGAGCAGCTTCCGGGGGTCGCCAAGGTTGATATCGAACTGGTCTGGGAGCCGCGCTGGGACGTGTCCAGGGTCAGCGAGGCGGCGCGGCTGGAGATGGGGGTGTTGTGATGGCGGACTGGCAACGCGTGGTCAGGGCAAGCGACTTCCCGCCCGGTAGCCGGAAGGTGGTCGAGATCGATGGAGAGCGGGTCGTGCTGTTCAACCTGGAAGGGGCCTTTCACGCCATCGAGGATCTGTGCACGCACGATAGCGGCGAACTGGCCAGCGGCGAACTCGTGGGCTGCGAGATCGTCTGCCCGCGCCACGGCGCCCGCTTCGACATCACCACCGGCGCGGTCACCGCGCCTCCGGCCTACGAGCCGATCGCCCATCTGCCCACCCGGGTCAGCGAGGGCTGGGTGGAAGTCCGGGACGATCGCTGGGATTGAGGGTCGTCCGGGATCAAGGTTGAAGTTGCCTCAATCCGTCTCGATCACCGCAAGCCGGCCATCGGTGACATAAGGGTCGCCGCACCCGTTTCGGCCCGTACGTTCCGGCTGGAAGTCGTCGATCCACTTGATCTCCACTCCAGAAACGGTGTGAATGTCATTCAGGATCTTGTCCCGTTCCCGGTCGACGTCAGGTGCAATGTGGTGGGTGATCTGCCCGGTGGTATGGCTGACGCCAACCCCGCTGTCATAGGTTGCGGCGCCTACCCACAGCGTGCGCCCGAGCAGGTCGGGCGTGGCCATCTTCCAGAAGCGGACATGGTGCCGCCTGGACGGGTCCTTGCCGGAGGGGGCTTCGAAGGCAATGTCCTGACGGCGGCCGTTGACATACAGGCTGCTGACCGGGGCCTCGGCATAGGCGCGATGCGCCACGCTGTCGAGCGCAATGCGAACCGAGCTTCCCAGCCCGATTGGATTGGCAACGAACCAATGCGCCCCAAGCATCAATTTTCGCAGTGCGTCCTCATTGCCGACAAAAGCCAGGTTGAGTGGATCACCCGGTATGCCAGTCGAGGTAAAGGCACGCGTGCCTGCCTGGTCGAGCGCGGGATGTCTACGCTCGACAAATCGCCAGACCGTTGGCACGAACTCATAGGCCGAGAGCCCATATAACGAAGCGATAACGCCCGTTCCAATGAGCATGGCCAACAGGATGCGAATTGCGGTTTTCATCTATTTGAATTTATCAGGCGATATCCGTTATCGCCTCTCGGCACGCAGGATCCGTTATTGAGCCCATCGCACTAAGCTTGCTGAGCGAGCCTGGCTGGCTGAGGAGCATGACCAAACAATCGCATCAGGGTGAAAATCGTCACCAGTGTTGCAGCATAGGCGACAAGCTGGATGCCTGTGGGTCGGTCGGCGTAGCCAACCAGGGTGTGCAACGCTTTCCCGGTCAGGCTGGCATCGGAAAGCACCGCAGATGTATCCCATACCACATGGGGGAGAACTGTAACCAGGCCAGCTTGCTGGAGAAACACGATGGCCTGAGAGGCCATTCCAGCGGCAAGCAGCGCGATAAGCCAACTCGTGACTGCAAACAAATGCCTGGTGGGGATGCGCATCAAACCCAGATACATCGCGGCGCTCGCCAGGCCGCCCAGGGCCAGACCCATGGCGCCACCGATGAACATCGACATTGCGGTAGACCCCGCGGACAAGGCGATGCCATAAAGAAACAGCACGATTTCAGAGCCCTCGCGCAGTATGGCAATGCTCACCACAATGGCCAGGGCGGGCAGGGAACGCCTGCCCGTGACGACATCGTTGCCGAGGGATTTCATTTCCTGTGCGATATGGCGGCCTTCGCGCGCCATCCAGACATTGTGGCCGGTCAGCATCACCACGGCGATGGCCATGACCGCCGCATTGAACAGCTCTTGTCCAGAACCTTCCATCAGGTTGGAAAGGAGATCGGCGAACACGGCCACCAGGCAGGCCCCGAGGCTGCCAGCCAGGATGCCGCCGCCGACCCAGAGCAGTCTGTTCGGCACGCCGCGGGTGGCGGCCAGCACGATGCCGATCACCAGCCCGGCTTCGATGATTTCACGAAATACGATAAGCAAAGTTGCAATCATTTCAGGCACCTCAGAAATGTGTTTCGTATTCGACCAGCGCTCTCGCCATGCCGTGCGCGGCCGCATTACTCGCGCCAAACAGGTAGGCGACCTGATACTTGATCGCTTGCCCCTGCGGCAGCGGCCCAAACAGTTTTCCGTACAGGGCTGGACCTAGATAGTGGGTTTGTTCATTGAAGTTTCTGATTTGATGGCCCTGGCCCAGATCGCTTTGCAGTTCGATCCCGGGTTGCAATCCGGCGCTATAGCGATAGCGTGTGTTCCAGAGGAAAACGTAGTCCGGTCCTCCGGTATTGGCCGAATGACTGCCCACGTTCTGGGTGAATCCAATATTTGCGGTACTGGTGAATTTGCCTTCGTCATGCTGGAGCAACAGCTTGGCTTCGAGCGAATCCGGCATGCCGTTCTGAGCCGCGAAGTCATAGGCGACCAGCATCCCGGCATCGAGCCATTTTTCACCGGGCTCGAAAAACTGATAGCGGCCTTCCACCTCGCGCACCCCCAGGTGCGAGACATCGCCGGGCTCCCTGGCCGATACGGCGCTGACTGCTACCATCAGTCGGGGCGTGATCCCGGCCTCCAGTGCCACTTCGCTTTCCCTGGCGCCGTCTTTCCCGGGATCCCGGTCAAACGTTTGTGATCGATTGTATTCAAGCGAAATCTCGCGGTACTCCGTGTTCGGCGAATAGAGTTCATCTGCTGCACCGACCCTTGCGAAGCCGGCCAGGACGAGGCATGCAGTCACAGCGATAGCGCGTTTCTGCTGAAGATTGTTTTTTTTACCGGGTGGCATGGAAGTTATCGTCCGTGATTAAGTTGGGAAGCCTCGTTACTGGACGATGAGGGTGCCAGTTGTCGTGTCGCGGTGGAAATCGTCGAAGAAACCATAACGGCCGGCATCCAATGGCCCGATGAAGAGGGTGGTCTCACTGTTTGCCCCGACAATCTTCTCGCGGTTCAGATCGCTGCTTTCGAACTCGGCAGGCGTTGCATCCTGATTCCTGATGACGATTTTGATTTTCTGGTTTGCCGGTATGGTCAGGACCTTGGGCGAGAACTGATTATGCTGAAGCGTGAGGACGTAATCCCCGGCCGTCGCGTTGGCTGAAAGCGCCAGGAAAGTGATTAATGCAACCGAACAAATCCAACTCATTTTCATTGAAGTTCTGCTCCTCTATCCATGTTGGTCACGCAGCGAAAGGCTAAACGCCATTTGCACTAATGATAACCATTCTCATTCATGTAATCAAGCAAGGTTAACAAATACTCAGAAGGCCGCTTCCGTAACTGACATGCAAAGCAGCGCAGACATGGCTGCTAGTGAACCGCTGCTAGACACCCACATATCTAGCCAGGCGGACGTTT
>JBBIJC010000045.1:0-5274 GCA_037446165.1 Hydrogenophilales bacterium
CCTCAGGCGGCCTGCTTCACGTGCTTCTGGTAGAGGAACTCCAGCACCTGTCCGCGCAGGTGGTGGTAGTGCGCGTTTTCGGCCAGGGCCAGGCGGTTGCGCGGGCGGTCCAGGTCGACGGTCAGGATGTCGCCGATGGTGGCGGCCGGACCATTGGTCATCATCACGATGCGGTCGGAGAGCAAGACTGCCTCGTCGACGTCATGGGTCACCATCAGGGTCGTCGCGTTGGTCTCGGCGACGATGCGCATCAGTTCGTCCTGCAGGCTGGCGCGGGTCAGGGCGTCGAGCGCGCCGAACGGCTCGTCCATGAGCAGCACCTTGGGTTCCATGGCCAGGGCGCGGGCGATGCCGACGCGCTGTTTCATGCCGCCGGAAATCTCACCCGGCAGCTTCTGCGCGGCGTGGCTCAGGTGGACCAGTTCCAGTGCCGCATCGGTGCGTTCCTTGAGCTGCTTCTTCGATTCCTTGCCGCCGAATACCTGCTCGACCGCCAGGTGGACGTTGCCGAAACAAGTCAGCCAGGGCAGCAGCGAGTGATGCTGGAAGACCATGGCCCGGTCCGGGCCCGGCCCCTTGATCTCGCGGTCGTTGAGCAGCAGCACGCCGTTGCTGGCGTCGAGCAGGCCGGCGACCAGGTTGAGCAGCGTCGATTTGCCGCAACCCGAGTGGCCGATCAGGGCGATGAACTCGCCTTTCCGGACTTTCAGGTTGATGTCGGTCAGGGCGGTGAATTTGCCTTTCTTGGTGTTGAACACCATCTCGGCATGTTCGATGTGCAGATGCTTGTCCATGGTGTTCACCTCATTCGTAGTTGAAGCGATTGGCCAGCCAGACCAGGGCCTGTTCCAGGATCAGGCCGATGATGCCGACGATGAAGATGGCGATCAGGATGTGGGCGACGTTGAGGTTGTTCCATTCATCCCAGACCCAGAAGCCCAGGCCGGTGCCGCCGGTGAGCATCTCGGCGGCGACGATGACCAGCCAGGCCACGCCGATCGACAGGCGGATGCCGGTCATCAGGTGCGGCAGCACCGAGGGGAACAGGATCCGGGTGAAGATTTTCCACTCGGACAGGTTCAGCACCCGGGCCACGTTGAGGTAGTCCTGCGGCACGCGCGATACGCCGGCGGCGGTGTTGAGGATGATCGGCCAGATGCTGGAGATGAAGATCACCCACAGCGAGGCCGGCTCGGTCTGCTTGAACACGTACAGGCCGATCGGCAGCCAGGCCAGCGGCGACACCGGGCGCAGCAGACTGATGATGGGCGACACCATGCCGGCCAGGAACTTGAACCGGCCGATCATGAAGCCGAGCGGGATGCCGATCAGCGCGGCCAGACCGAAGCCGGCTCCGACCCGGTACAGCGAGTGCAGGATGTTCCAGCCGATGCCCTTGTCGTTGGGACCCCGGTCGTAGAACGGATCGGCGAACAGCGCCTTGGCCGATTCCCAGGTCGCAGCCGGGCCGGGCAGGCCGTGCTCGCCGCCACTGGATGAGACGATCTGCCAGAGCAGGAGGAACAGGGCGATGCCGATGGCGGGGGGCAGCGCCTGCCTGATCTGGTTGGCGACGAACTCCCTGAAGGCGAGGCCGCGCTCGGTTTCGAAGAACGGCACGGGACGCGGCTTGCGCACTGTCTCGGCGGGTTCGATCTTGATGGTGTCGGGATGGTTCATGATCGTGTCCAAACTACCTTCGTTAAATGTGACTGCACTCATGGCGAACTCCTGGTTCACCCCCTCTGGCCGAGGGGGTGTGCATTAGGCCTTGATCTTGAAACCGTCGGCATAGGCCTTGGGGTTCCTGCCGTCCCAGACCACACCGTCGATCAGCTTCGACGTGCGCATCTCGGACTTGGGTACCGGCACCTTGGCCAGGGCCGCGGCTTCCTTGTACAGGGCGATCTGGTTCACCTTCCTGGCCACGCCCAGGTAGTCCGGATGAGTCTTGAGCAGACCCCAGCGCTTGTGCTGGGTCAGGAACCACATGCCGTCCGACAGATAGGGGAAGTTGACCTTGCCGTCGTTGTAGAACTTCATGTAGTTGGGGTCTTTCCACTTCCTGCCGATGCCGTTGTCGTAGTTGCCCTGCATGCGGTCCTCGATCACCTCGTACTCGGTGTTCACGTAGCCCTTGCCGGCGATGATCCGGGCCACCTCGGGCCGGTTGCTCATGGTGTCGATGTACTTCGAGGCGTCCAGCAGCGCGGCGACGATGGCGCGTGCGGTGTTGGGGTATTTCTGGACGAACTCCAGGGTCGAGCCGAGCACCTTTTCCGGGTGGTCGGTCCAGATGTCCTGGCTGGTGGCGGCGGTGAAACCGATCTTGTCCCAGATCGCGCGGGCGTTCCACGGCTCGCCGACGCAGTAGCCGTCCATCTTGTCGACCCGCATGTTGGCCACCATCTGCGGCGGCGGCACGGTGATCACCTTGACGTCCTTGAACGGGTCGATGCCGTAGGTGGCCATCCAGTAATACAGCCACATGGCATGGGTGCCGGTCGGGAAGGTCTGGGCGAAGGTCCATTCCTTGGGCTCGGCCTTGACCAGCCTGGCCAGCCCGACGCCATCGGTGACGCCCTTGGCCTTGATCTGGTTGTTGAGGGTGATGCCCTGGCCGTTGTTGTTGATCGACATCAGCACGGCCATGTCCTTCTGCGGTCCGCCTACGCCCAGCTGCAGGCCATAGACCAGGCCATAGAGCACATGGGCCGCATCCAGTTCGCCGTTGGACAGCTTGTCGCGCACACCGGCCCAGCTGGCCTCCTTGCTCGGGATGATCTTGATGCCGTACTTCTTGTCGAAGCCCTTTTCCGCGGCAATCGCGACGCTGGCGCAGTCGGTCAAAGGAATGAAGCCGATCCGGACCTCGGTCTTTTCGGGCGCGTCCGAGCCGGCCGCCCAGGCGCCGCTGCGGACTCCGGGAGCAATCAGGCTCATGATGGCTGCCGCCGCCGACAGGCCGGCGCTCTTCTTGAGGAAGTCGCGTTTGTCATGGTTGATCTCCGTAGTGTTGAGGATGATTTCTGAGTCCGTCTGCTTCATGGTTTGGCTCCAGTCCAAAAAAAAGCGTCCTTCGATGCGGTTACCCGCATGGAAGGACGCCGTTGTCCGATTGCACCGACCTTGGTGCCCAGGTTTTAGATCCCGATGTTGATCGGGTCAGGAGACTATTAGCACGCCCTGTGCCATGTATTTAACTGATTGAATCAATGGGATTTGTTTGAAGTCGATCAAGCCAGGGCAACAATGAATTGCACGACCTTGGTGCAGGGTGCACCTTGATGGACCTGGGTTGAGCTCCGGATTTCGGAAGTGCTTAGCTGGTGCCCGCCTTGCGTCCCCGTGTCTTTTTGACCTGCGTTGCATTCAGGCCGCTTTCCAGTCCTGGTCGGGCATGGGCCTGCATGATGCCGGATTCGTTATTGGCGTAGACCTCCTCCATGATCTCGATGAAGCGCCGCGCCTGGGGCGACAGGAAGCGGCCCTTGCGCAGCACCAGGCCGTAGCCGCGCTGCGGGAAATACTGGGTCAGCGGGATGCGCATCAGGTTTTCCGAGCCGGTCAGGCAGATGTCGGTGACGATCGATACGCCCATGCCCAGTTCCACATATTTCTTGATCACTTCCCAGCCGCCGGCTTCGAGCGTCACGCTGAAGGTCAGGTTGTTCTGCTGGAACACGTATTTGACGATGCGCCAGGTTGACAGGTGGCTGGGTGGCAGGATCAGGCCGTAGTGGCTGACGTCTTCCAGCGTGACTTCCTGGCCGGCCCGCATCTTGTCGGCCAGCGGATGGTCGATCGGGGTGATCAGCATCGGGTCGAAGGTCACCACCGGGCGGTATTCGATGTCCTCCGGCACGTCCAGCATCGAACCAACCGCGAAGTCGATCTCGTCGGCCTTCAGCATCTTCAGGCCGTCGCGGCCGGTGACGTTGTGCATCTTGAGCTGCACCTTGGGATAGGCCCCGACGAAGCGGCGCACCGGCTCGGGCAGGATGTAGAGGATGGTCGACTCGCCGGCGCCGATGTTCAGTTCGCCCGATTCCAGCTTGCCGAAGTGGGCAGTGAAGTTTTCCTGCAGCTTGTCGATGCCGTCGACCAGCGGTTCGGCGAGGTGGTAGAGCACGTCGCCCTCGGGAGTCAATTTCAGATGCGGGCCGCGCCGTTCGAACAGGACGACGTGCATTTCGCGTTCCAGCGCCTGGATCTGCAACGAGACCGAGGGCTGGGACAGGAACAGCTTTTCCGCTGCCTTGGAGATGCTGCCGCAGCGCACCACCTGATGGAACGCGCGCAGCTGCTTGAGCCGGTTGTTCTTGTAATAGAGGGGGGAATCTTCAGCCACGATCGCCTCCAGTTCATTAAAGATACCAATATTGGAAATTGAAATAATTGCCATGTCAAATTATTAAAAAATTCATAGACTCCGCCCAACAACAATTAAGACCAAAAGGTCTTTAATTTCCGAGTGTTTCAGTCGGATTACGAAGGAGCGGAGTTGGATACGGTGACTGGGGTGATGTTTACCGGCGGATTCATGGCCATCCTGGGCGGCGGCCTGGCCTGGATGCTGGCTGCTGCCAACAAGCGCCTGTACGTCTACGAAGATCCCCGCATCGACCAGGTCGCCGAACTGCTGCCCCAGTCCAACTGCGGCGCCTGTGGCACGGCCGGCTGCCGCAACTTCGCCGAGAACCTGGTTGAAGGCAAGGTTCAGCCGTCCGGCTGCACCGTCAATACTCCTGACATGAATGCCTACATCGCCGATGTCCTGGGCGTGGATGTGGGCGATGCCGACAAGCGCGTCGCCCGTCTGGCCTGTGCCGGCGGCCGTCATGTCGCCCGACTGCGCGCCCACTACGAGGGACTGGGCAGTTGCCGCGCTGCCGCGACCGTGGCCGGCGGCGGCAAGGACTGTGCCTGGGGCTGCCTTGGCCTGGGTGATTGCGCATCCGTTTGCGAGTTCGACGCCATCGCCATGAATCAGTTCGGTCTGCCGGTGGTGGATGCCGCCAAGTGCACGGCCTGCGGCGACTGCGTCGAGGTTTGTCCGAAAGAATTGTTCTCGCTCCACTCGCTCAGCCACAAGCTGTGGGTGGCGTGCAAGAACCAGGCCGACGGCGATACCGCCGAGCGCCAGTGCGAGGTCTCCTGCACCGCTTGCGGCCGCTGCGTGCAGGATTCGGCCGAGGGCTTGATGAAACTGGACGGCGAGCTGGCTGCGATCGACTACAGCCTCAACACCCTGGCCACCCGCAAATCAATCGA
>JBBIJC010000045.1:5374-9372 GCA_037446165.1 Hydrogenophilales bacterium
CCGATCACGCCCTCGACCCAGATGGGCGAATACTGGGCCGAGGCGGTCGCCGCCGGTCACCTGAACAACGCCGGTCGGCCGCTGATCTTCGTTGAGCCGGAATCCGAACACGCCGCTGCCGGTGTGACGGCAGGCATGGCCATGACTGGCCTGCGCGCGGTGAACTTCAGCTCGGCGCAGGGCGTCGCCTTCATGCACGAATCACTCTATGGCGCGGTCGGCAAGCGTCTGCCCTACGTGCTCAACATGGGCTGCCGGGCGATCACCAAGTCCACCCTCAACGTGCATTGCGCCCACGACGACTTCCACTGCATCGACGACACCGGATTCATCCAGGTCTTCGCCAAGAACGCCCAGGCTGCCGCCGACCTGAACATGATCGCGCGCAAGACCGCCGAACTGTCGCTGACCCCGGCCATCGTCGGCATGGACGGCTTCCTCACCACCCATCTGATCGAGCCGGTGCTGGTGCCCGAGAAGGCGTTGGTGGCCGAGTTCCTGGGTAATTCGGACGACATCATCGACACCCCGACGCCGGCTCAGCAGATCATCTACGGCCCGAAGCGCCGCCGCGTGCCGGCCATCTGGGACGTCGATGCGCCCATGTCCTCCGGCGCAGTGACCAACCAGGATGCCTACATGCAATCCGTGGCGGCCCAGCGTCCCTACTTCTTCCAGCACATTGCGGAAATCACCGACCAGTGCATCGAGGAATTCGCCGAACTGACCGGCCGCCGTTATAACCGCGTCCAGACCTACCGTTGCGACGATGCCGACTACGTCATCGTCGGCATGGGTTCCATGACCGTGCAGGCCGAGGCCGTGGCCGACTGGCTGCGCGAGCACCGCAAGGTCAGGGTTGGCGTTGCACACATCACCATGTTCCGTCCCTTCCCGGGCGATGTGCTGGGCCATGTCCTGAAAGGCAAGAAGGGCGTCGCGGTGCTGGAGCGTACCGATCAGCCTCTGGCCGAAGACCTGCCGCTGATGCGCGAAGTGCGCGCCACGGTCAACAAGTGCATGGAGAACGGTTTCGCTCAGGAAGGTGAGAAACCCTATCCCGGCTATGCTGCATTCGGCCGGTCTGGCGACATGCCGCGCCTGTACTCCGGCTGCTACGGCCTGGGCTCGCGCGACCTGCAACCGGAAGGCCTGATCGCCGCCGTCGAGAACATGCTGCCGACCGGCGCCAAGCGCACGTTCTATTATCTGTCCGTGGAGTTCACCCGCGAACAGGCGGCCAATCCCAAGCAGGAAATCCAGATCCAGGACATCAAGCAGGCCTATCCTCGCATCAACGAGCTGGCCCTGCGCGGCTCCGAGAATCCCAACCTGATGCCCAAGGGCGCCATCGCCGTGCGTATGCACTCGGTCGGTGGCTGGGGCGCGGTGACCACAGGCAAGAATCTGGCCATGACCCTGTTCGAGCTGCTCGGCTGGGACATCAAGGCGAATCCGAAATATGGCTCCGAGAAGAAAGGCCAGCCGACGACCTATTACCTGTCTGCCGCGCCGGAACCGATCCGCATCAACTGCGAATACACCCACGTCGACGTGGTGCTGTCGCCCGACCCTCAAGTCTTTTTGCACACCAACGCCATCGCCGGCCTGTCCAAGGGCGGCGTGTTCATCATCCAGAGCAATCTGGCGACCGCCGACGAGGTCTGGGCCACCTTCCCGGTCCATGTCCAGAAGACCATCGTCGAGCAAGGCATCCGGGTGTTCTATCTGGATGCCTTCCAGATCGCCCGCGACGAGGCCTCCAACCCCGACCTGCAGTTGCGCATGCAGGGCAACGTGTTCCAGGGCGCGTTCTTCCATGCGTCCGACGTCATGCAGCGGGCCGGTTTCACCGAGGACACCCTGTTCAAGGCCATCGAAAGCCAGCTCAACGACAAGTTCGGCAAGAAGGGCAAGCGCGTGGTCGAAGACAACCTGCGCGTGGTCCGGCGCGGTTATGAAGAACTGAAGGAAATCCCGGCCGAGGTGATGAAGGTCGGTGCTCGCCAGATGGTGCTGAAGAGCGAGATCGTCCTGCCCGAGATGCTCAAGCAGCAGCCGGAAGGCGACGGCGGCGCCGCCGATATCCACCGCTTCTGGGAGGCGACCGGCAACTTTTACATCAGCGGCAAGGGCTCGGACAACCTGGTCGATCCCTTCATCGGCATGGCCATGGTTCCCGCCGTCACCGGCGTGTTCCGCGACATGACCCAGATTCGCTTCGAGCATCCGGAATGGATCGCCGAGAACTGCACCGCCTGCGGCAACTGCTATACCCAGTGCCCCGATTCCGCCATCCCGGGCCTGGTGTCCGAGGTCGCCGACGTGTTCAACACCGCGGTGCAGAAGATCGAACTGGGCGGCCGGCCGACCCGTTTCCTGCGCAAATCGGTCCGCACCATCGAGAAGAAGCTGAAGGGCCAGCTCGACAAGGATGGCCTGGATGTGCGCGCCGTCTATGAACGGGCCATCGCCGAGACCTTCGCTGAAGACCCGGCGCAGGGCGAGGACCGCGAGCGCCTGGCCGCTGAATTCGAACTGCTGAAGGACGCGCTGGGCGGCTTCAAGTTTGCCACCACCAAGCCGTACTGGACCAATCGCGAGAAGAAGGCGAAGGGTGCCGGCGGCCTGTTCTCGATCACCGTCAATCCCTACACCTGCAAGGGCTGCGCCCAGTGCGTCGAGGTTTGCGAAGACGATGCCCTGAAGATGGTGACCCAGTCGCCCGAGTCCATCGAAGCCTTGCGCAAGGACTGGAAGTTCTGGCTCGACCTGCCGAGCACGCCGCAGAAATTCAGCCGCATCGACAGCCTGGACGAGAAGATCGGCGCACTGGAGACCCTGCTGCTCGACAAGCACAACTACAACTCGATGGCCTGCGGCGACGGCGCCTGCCTGGGCTGCGGCGAGAAGACCGCCATCCACCTGTTCACCGGCACGGTCACGGCGCTGATGCAGCCGCGCGTCGCGGCCTTCGTCGAGAAGCTCGACGGTCTGATCGCCGGCCTGGAGAAGCACATCCGCATGAAGCTGACCGAGTCGGTCGACTTCACCGATACCCGCGCCGTGATGGAAGCGGTCGAGTCGCATCGCGGCGAGGACCTGACCCTGGCCAACCTGTCCGAGAGCCTGATGGAGCAGAAGGCCGGCCAGCCCATCGACCCGCAATGGCTGAAGTGGGCCACGCAGCTTCTGGAAAAGCTGAAGGACCTGCGCTGGCGCTATGTCGATGGCCCGATGAAGCGCGGCCGCGCCGAGATGGGCATCGTCAACTCGACCGGCTGCACCTCGGTCTGGGGCGCCACCTTCCCCTACAACCCGTACCCGTTCCCGTGGACTTCGCACCTGTTCCAGGACTCGCCGTCGGTGGCGATGGGCGTGTTCGAAGGCCACATGGTCAAGATGGCCGAAGGCTTCAAGGCCGTGCGCATGGCCGAACTGGAACTGAACGGCGGCTACGACCCGATCCAGCATGCCGGGCAATTCAGCCACTTCAACTGGGAGGCCTTCAATGACGAGGAATGGCATCTCTGCCCGCCGGTCGTCTCCATTGGCGGCGATGGCGCGATGTACGACATCGGCTTCCAGAACCTGTCCCGTGCCCTGATGTCGGGCAAGCCGATCAAGGTGCTGGTGGTCGACACCCAGGTCTATTCCAACACCGGCGGCCAGGCCTGCACCTCGGGCTTCATCGGCCAGGTGGCCGACATGTCGCCCTACGGCAAGTCGCAGAAGGGCAAGCAGGAGATCCGTAAGGAAATGTCGCTGATCGGCATGGCCCACCGCACCTCGTTCGTGCTGCAAAGCGCCATTTCCAGCCCGACCCATCTGATCGAAGGCTACATCGACGGCCTCAACAGCCGCCGCCCGGCGCTGTTCAACATCTACGCGGTCTGCCCGGTCGAGCACGGCGTCGGCGACGACCGCGCGGTCGAGCAGTCCAAGATGGCGGTCGAGTCGCGCGCCTACCCGCTGTTCCGTTACGACCCGGACCAGGG
>JBBIJC010000045.1:9472-19106 GCA_037446165.1 Hydrogenophilales bacterium
GTCGCGATCGACTCGACTGCATCCACGCCGGTTGCCGCCACCGGCAAGCCGGCCGCCTCGGCCGACGGCTACGAATCGGTCTGGATCGAGACGCCGGAATGCACGGCATGCGACGAATGCACCAAGCTCGCGCCCAAGGCATTCCAGTACAACGACCAGAAGCAGGCCATCGTGATCAACGCCCAGGGCACCAGCTACGCCAACCTGGTCAAGGCGGCGGAGAAGTGCACCGCCGGCTGCATCCATCCTGGTACGCCCTGGAACATGGCCGAACCCGGCGTCGACAAATTGATAGCCCGGGCAGCGAAGTTCAACTGAGATCGACAGATGAACCTCCTGCCTTTTTTCCGGCGCAAAAGTTTCGCCCGCGGGGTACACCCTGCGGGCAACAAGAGCACTGCTGGCATGCCGATCCGTCGGATGCCGTTTGCGCCGCGCATGACCCTCCCCCTCGCGCAGCACATTGGCAAGCCAGCGGTGCCCACCCTCTCGGTGGGCCAGGAGGTAGTACGCGGACAGCTCATCGCCAGGGCCGACGGCTTCATGTCGGTCCCCCTCCATGCCCCGGTCGACGGGGTGGTGGAGGCCATTGAATTACGACCCTCGGCGCGTGGACCATGGGCCGAGAGCATCGTCATCCGCACCTATGAGGCCTCGACCCAGGAAGTACGCTGGAGCGAGCCGCGCGACATGGATGCGCTGACTCCAGAGGAGATCATCAAGGCGGTCCAGGCGTCCGGCATGGTCGGTCTGGGCGGCGCGGCATTCCCCAGCCATGTCAAGCTGACGGTCCCCAAGGACTGCAAGATTCACACCCTGATTGCCAACGGCTGCGAGTGCGAGCCCTACCTTACCTGCGACCACCGCATGATGGTCGAGCTGACCGACGACCTGCTGGCTGGTATCCGCTACGCTATGCGCGCGGCCGGCGCCGGAAAGGCGGTGATTGGCATCGAGGACAACAAGATGGACGCGGTCGAGGCGATTCGCAAGAAACTACCGGCCGACGGCAGCATCACCGTTGAGGCGGTCGAGACCAAGTATCCCCAGGGATCGGACAAGATGCTGACGCACGCCTTGCTCGGCATCGACGTGCCAGCCGGTGTGCGTTCGGCGTCGATGGGCGTGCTGGTCAACAACGTCGGCACCCTGGCCATGCTGGGCCGTCTCCTCCCTGCTGGCCAAGGCTTGACCGAACGTGTCGTCACCGTCACGGGCCCCGGCATCGCCCGGCCCGGCGACTACTGGGTGCCGATCGGCACGCCGATGCGCCACGTCCTGCAATGGGCCGGCGCAAAGGACGTGACCGAGCGTGAGATCATCCTCGGCGGTCCGATGATGGGTCAGGCCGTCGCCTCGCTCGACGTGCCGGTGACCAAGGGCGTGTCCGGCATCCTGGTCTTCGACCGGCGCGACATCGAGGCCGAGAGCAACCGCAAGTCCTACGCCTGCATCAAGTGCGGCGAATGCGTGAATGCCTGCCCGATGGGCCTGAATCCCTCCATGCTGGGCATGCTCGCGGCCAGCCGCGAATACGACCTGATGGGCTCCAGTTACCACCTGGGTGACTGCTTCGAGTGTGGCTGCTGTACTTACGTCTGTCCGTCGCATATCCCGCTGGTGCAGCAGTTCAGGGTTGCGAAGGGCATCCTGCGTGAAAGGGCTGCAGCATGATCAACGCGAAGGGTACGCAGTATCCGCATCCCGCTCCGGGGTCGCACCTTCCTGCGGAAGGCACTGCTCCGCCCTTCGCGGTCGCCCTGCGTGAAAGGGCTGCAGCATGATCAACGCGAAGGGTACGCAGTATCCGCATCCCGCTCCGGGGTCGCACCTTCCTGCGGAAGGCACTGCTCCGCCCTTCGCGGTCGCCCTGCGCGAACGGGCCGTGGCCTGAACCAATTGAACAACGGACTGAAAACCATGAAACCGAACCGTGAATTCATCGAAGATGCGCTCTCCGGTGTGACTGTCGATCCGCGTACCCGCGCGCTGTATGAGTTGTGTTTCATGCATCGTCATCACTTCCAGGACGACATCGTGGCCGACAAGCTGCGCATGATGGTCCGGGTCTGCGTCGAGCAGGGCTTGCGCGTGAACGATTTTTCGGCGGAACTGGTGGCCCATCGGCTGGGCCGCTCCGGCATCGACCGCTGGTTTGCCAGCCTGGCCACGGCCGAGTATCTCGACCCGGCGCTGGTGTTCGAGCTGCACAAGCGGGTGATGGACGTGTTCTCCGATCTGCCCGAGCCGCAGGCCCGAACGCTGGCCGCGAAATACCTGCATTACCACTTTCCTGAACTGTTCTACATCTACGACGCCGGACTGGAAACGGCGGCTTCCGACCTGGGTGAAGGCGAATGCGGCTACCTGGCGCGCGCCGAGCACGATCCGGTTTACGACGCGTTCTTCGCCTGTTGCCGCAAGCTGGTCGACAAGCTTGCGCCGCTGGCCGGGCACCGGCTCAGCCCGCGTGAACTGGACCGCATCCTGCGCGCCTGGCGGGACCGGACCATGACGCGTTCCACTCTGTCAGCCGATCACGCGCTGGCTGCCTGAAGCCACGGGAGCCGACATGAGCCGGAGTTCCACCCGCATCGAACTGCGCACCTCGCCCCACGTGGTCAAGGGTCTCTCGGTCGAGCGCATCATGTTCAACGTGGTGCTGGCCCTGCTGCCCATCGCGCTATTCTCGGTCTGGCAATACGGCCTGTCCGCACTGGTCCTGCTGGTGACGGCGACGGCGACCTGCCTGCTTACCGAGCGGTTGTTCAACCATTGGTCGGGCATCGAGAATACATTGTCCGACTGGAGCGCGGCCATCACCGGATTGTTGTTGGCGCTGACCCTGCCGCCGTCGTTTCCGGTCTGGATGACCGTGGTGGCGGGCTTCGTCGCCATCGCGCTGGGCAAGGCAATGTTCGGCGGCATCGGCCACAACGTGTTCAATCCGGCCCTGGTCGGCCGCGCCTTCGTCCAGGCCGCGTTTCCGGTTTCGATCTCGACCTGGGCGCCAGCCTATGCGACCCACCGCTTCACCGAGTTCATCCCGACCACCTGGACCACACCGCTGATGACCCCGCCCAACATCGGGCCCTGGGCCAAACAGGCACTGGACGGATTCACCGGGGCAACGCCGCTGGCGCGCTGGAAATTCGAGCACGTGGCGACCGCGCCGCACGACCTGCTGACCGGCGCCGCGACGGCCTCGGCCGGCGAGACCTCGGCGCTGCTGATCCTGCTTTGCGGCGCCTATCTGGCGGCGCGCGGCTTCATGAACTGGCGCATCCCGGTCGCGGTGCTGGGCTCGGCGGCGCTGCTCGCCGTGCTGTTCCAGCTCTGGAATCCGGTCCGTTTTCCCTCGCCCGAATTCGTCCTGCTGTCCGGTGGCCTGATGCTAGGCGCGGTGTTCATGGCGACCGACATGGCGACCTCGCCGGTGACGCCCAAGGGGATCTGGATCTATGGCGGGCTGATTGGCGTCATCACCGTGGTCATCCGCTATTTCGGCGGCCTCACTGAAGGCGTGATGTACGCCATCCTGATCGGCAATGCGCTGGTGCCGATGATCGACCAGCATACCCAGCCGAAGGTGTTCGGCGCACAGGGGAGGAACAAGGCATGAGCGAGCAGAACGTCACTGCCTTGCCGGAGAGTCAGGCCACCTCCAGCATGGTCATGATCCGGGCGCTTGGCCTGGCCGCGACGATTTGCGGCTTGATCATCGTATCCACCTACCAAGGCACCCTCAAGCCGGTGGCGGCAAACAAGCAGATCGCCCTGGAGCGGGCGGTGTTCAAGGTCGTGCCGGGCGCGACCAGCATGCGCGAATTCGTCGCCACCACGGCGGGCATCCAGCTGGCTGGGGAAAACACGCCGGACAATGCGCTGAAATTCTATGCCGCCTACGACCGGGCCGGTGCGCTCAAGGGCGTGGCGGCCGAGGGCGCCGCCAACGGCTATGCCGGTGAAGTGCGCGTGCTGTATGCCTATGACCCGGCCCGGCAGGCCATCACCGGTATCGGCGTGGTGTCGATGCACGAGACCCCGGGCATCGGCGACAAGATCCTCACCGACCCCGACTTCCTGCGCAACTTCAATGCCCTGGACGTGCGCCTGAACTCGGACATGAAGGCAGTCGCCAACGCGGTCAAGGTGGTCAAGCACGGCACCAAGCAGAACCCCTGGGAGATCGACGCCATCTCCGGCGCCACGATCACCTCGAAGGCGGTCGGCAAGGGCATCCGGGAAAGCACCGAGAAACTGTTGCCGCTGCTGCTGCCCAACGCCGACAAACTGAAGAAAGGGGACGCCAAATGATTCCCGGCAGAAACCCGCCCACCAACTGGTCCGAGTTCATCGAAGGCCTCTGGCAGCGCAATCCGATCTTCGTGATGGTCCTGGGCATGTGTCCGACCATGGCCATCACCACCTCGTCGATCAACTCCATCTCCATGGGCCTGGCCACCACCTTCGTGCTGGCTGCGTCGTGCTGGCTGATCTCGGTGATGCGCAACCTGATCCCGAAGGAGGTGCGGATCGCAACCTACATCGTGATCATCGCCACCTTCGTCACCGTGGTCGACTATGCCATCCAGGCCATCAGCCTGGGCCTGTATGAAGCGCTCGGCGCCTATATCAAGCTGATCGTCGCCAACTGCCTGGTGCTGGGCCGGGCCGAGGCCCACGCGGCGCGCAACAAGCCGGTCGCGGCCACGCTCAACGCCACCGGCATGGGCCTGGGCTTCACCCTCGGCCTGTTCATGATCGGCGCGGTGCGCGAACTGCTCGGCGCCGGCAAGCTGTTCGGCGTCTCGCTGTTCGGCCCCGACTATCAGCCCTGGGTGGTCATGATCCTGCCGCCCGGCGGCTTCTTCGTGATGGGCGGCTGGCTGATGCTGTTCGCCATCGTCCGCTCGCGCAAGGCGAAGTCCGCACCGCCCACTGTCGCTGTCACGGGAGCTCAAAATGCATGAGACCGTCGGTCAGATCCTGATCACCACCATCCTGTCGGGCAACTTCGTGCTGGCCATGTTCCTCGGCATGTGCCCGTTCCTGGGCGTTACCCATAGCGTGTCCGTGGCCTTCCCGCTCGGCCTGGCGACCACCTTCGTGATCCTGATGGCCTCGCTCTGCGCCTACCTGCTGAACCTGGTGCTGATCCCGATGCACATGGAGTTCCTGCAGCTGATCTGCTACATCACGGTCATTGCCGCCGCGGTGCAACTGGTCGAGATGTTCGTCAAGAAGCAGAGCCCGGTGCTGTTCCGCCAGCTCGGCATCTACCTGCCCCTGATCACCACCAACTGCGCCGTGCTCGGCGTGGCGCTGTTCCAGACTGCGCGCAACTACGACTTCGTCCAGTCGCTGACCTTCGCCACCGGCGGCGGCATCGGCTTCACCCTGGCGCTGGTGCTGCTGGCCAGCGTGCGCGAGCGGGTCAAGCTGGCCAACGTGCCGAGCGTGATGATGGGCACGGCGCTCACCCTGATGCTGGCCGGCACCCTGTCGCTGGCGTTCATGGGCTTCGCCGGCCTGGGCGGGGGGGAATGACCATGCTGGTCTACCTCACCACCATCGGCCTCATCCTCATCCTGCTGCTGGGCTGGATTGTGGTCCAGCGGACCTACCGGCTGTTCGCGCATCAACATCCCGAACTCGGACCGTTCCGGGGCGAAGGCCACCAGGGCTGCGGCTCATGTTCCGGTGGCTGCAGCGGCGATAGCTGCGATGCCTCGGGCGGGCACTGACCAAGCCTCGATCAGTGATTCAGCGGAGAAGCGGCAATCGTGTCGCCCTGGCAGGCAAACCGGCAGCTATTTTTGCCGCGCAGCAATCGGCATATTGCATGCAAGCAGTTGATTCGGTAGCGGATACTATGTTTTGGCCTGAATGTTGCTATTCTGAAGGTCATGGAACAACCGCTGACCTACCGCTGGCAAAACGCCGAGAATTACTACACGGCGATGCTGACTCCCGACCTGTTCGGTGGCTGGACCCTGGTCACCTCCACCAGTGCGCGGGCGGGCAAGTCCGGACGCGTCAGCCAGAAGCAGTTGCCCAATTACGAGAAGGGGGTCGATGCCCTGCGCCAGCTGCGTCATCGCCGTCGCCGCGAAGGGTATGAACTGTGCGCGGCCGGTTTTACCGAGTTCCAGCGCTTCGATCCGCGCAGTGTCGATCTGCGATCAGCCGAGACCCACGCCTTGTTGCGCCTGTTCGATGCCTGGCAGCTGACCCGCGAAGAGCAGGCCAACCTGCTCAACGTCGATATGCGTGCCCTGGAAGGTTATCTGGATGGCCGTCCGCTGGCTGACGACCCCGTGCTGCTGAGCCGGGTCGCCAATCTGCTGGCGATCAACAAGGTGCTGCGCCTGCGCTACGGTGAGCAGCCCGATTTCCTGCAGGAATGGGTGCGAATGCCCAATGCCAGGCTGCAGGCCCGACGGCCTCTCGATCTGATGCTGGCGTCGCGCGAGGGCCTGACCGCCCTGCGCCAGCATCTGGAGCGTGAAGCCGGCAAGGCCCGCGGTTGCCATCAAGCCACAGCGAGCCCCTGACCGTCTGCCGGGCCGGTTACGGCTGAAGCGTGGCGTTCTCGATCAATACCTTGTAGGCATAACCGGCGCCAAAATCCTTGTTGATGCGGACGATGCCCTTGGCTGTAACGACATCACCCACCCTGGTCTGATTCGCCGTGGTCACCAGCAGGTCGTTCGTGCCGGCTGCATCGGAACCCGAGCCATCGCGGACATGGACCCAGTTTCGCTTCATGATCTCCGGGTTGTACTTCACCACCTTGCCCCGAACCAGAACCGGTTTGTCCTTCAGTTCGCTGCTCTTCGCAATGATTTCCGCGACCGTATAGGCATTGGCGCCCCTGGCCTTGTCGACATGGACATCGGCCGCCGGCTTGGTCTGGCCTGTACTGGCTGAACCCATCCCGGTGCTTGATCCCGGTGCTCCGGCCAGGGTACCAAACAGTATGGTCGGGAAGGTTTTGTTCAATGTCTGGCTCTTGAAGTCATGCATGACCATCACGTTGTCGAGCGTGACCTGCGCCCCTTTGCTGACCGGAGTCTTGTTGACCGCAGCCCAGGTTTCGCCATCCTTGGTCTTGAGCCGGAGGTAGGTATAGCTCTGGACATCCTTGACTTCGAGAACCTGACCGTTGACGGTGGCGGCCAGACTTGCCGGTGCGTAAGCCGCGGTGGCGGCGACAATCATGCTGACGACTAGCAGTTTTTTCATGGTTTCAATGTTCCTTGGTGATCAGACGCAGCCCGTCGGTTGTGGCAAGCCGCCATACTTCGTCATCATCTTCATCGGTCCGCGCGGGAAAAGGTCATAGAGTTCCTGCGCCTTGCGGTCCATGCCGTGCATCTTGGCAAAATCACGGATGGGCGGGACGGCCAGGGTCTCGTTGAAGATCTCGCGTACCGACAGGATGTACTTCACATGTTCATCGGTTAGGACAAAGTTGTCGTCCAGGCGGGCGAGTTCGTGCATTACCTCCTCCGTCCAGATGGAGGGGTCCGCCAGGTAGCCGTTTCCGGTAAGTTCGAGTTCCATGGGTATCCTGATTTGTTGAGTGAGGGCCAGTATAACGGGACTGCACGCCATTACTGAACTAGGGTCTTCATCGGTTCACGTGGTTATCTGCAAGCCGGAAAATGTGTACTGTGTCCAACCCGTTCCGCGTTCCTGCAGGGATAGAACTTCCGGCTGCCCGGTCGAACAGTAGACTGGAGCCAATACTCGGGAGAATGCGATGACTTTCAAGAAACTGTTGGCCGTAATCTCGGTGTTCATCAGCCTGAATGCCTACGCTGACCTGAAACCGGGTGACACGGCGCCCGACTTCACCACGCAGGCCACGCTGGGTGGCAAGACGTTCAGCTATGCGCTGCATGATGCGCTCAAGCAAGGGCCGGTGGTGCTGTATTTTTACCCGGCCGCATTCACGACCGGCTGCACCATTGAAGCCCACGATTTCGCCGAAGCGATCGGCCGCTACCAGGCGCTCGGCGCCTCGGTCATCGGCGTCTCACACGACCCCATCGAAAAACTGCAACGCTTCTCGGTGAGCGAATGCCGCAGCAAGTTCCCGGTCGCCGCCGATACCGAGGGCACGATCATGAAAGCCTACGACGCCGTCATGCCGGTGTTCAGCAACTACGCCAGCCGCACCTCCTACGTCATCGCCCCCGACGGCAGAATTGTCTATGTCTACAGCAGCCTGAGTCCCGACAAGCATGTCGAGAACACGCTGGCGGCGGTGAAGAAGTGGAAGGAAAAGGGGCGCTGAATAACCTCGATCCGACCCGATTCTCGGTGCGTTGCCCCAAATTGAGTTGCACAAACATGGTCTGCTGCGACATGTCACCTTCGGCCCTGCCCGTGTATCTGTCACCCGCACAACCGACAAACCGTCATCAACATCAAATCCTTCGACGCAGCGTCGATCTTGGGCGCATGAATCTTCAGCCGCTTGTTGTCGTCGATCTGGCCGGTGGCCAGCGCGAGCAGGAACAGGATCAGGGGCGAGGTGCCGCTTGCGCGCGCGGCGGTCATCAGCTGGCCGTCAGCGCGGGCGATAGCGTGCTCGTCCTCGGGGTCGACGACGAACAGGCGCATGCCTTCATGCTGCATTTCATCGAGGCGGAGGATGAGCACGCGGCCGTCCTTCAGCAGCCAGCCTTCGTAATCCCATTCCGAGGTGACCGGCGCGAGCTGGTCGGTGATCAGGCTGCCGAAGAAATCCGGCTCGGCCCGCGCGGCGCCGCCGGGCAGGGTGTTGAGTTGTTCGATCAGCTTGGCCCAGTCTTCTGCGGTCATTTCAGGTCTCCCAGCGGCATGAAGCAGAACACGAAGCGGCCCTGGTCGTAGTTGACGATGAGGGTGCCGCCGCGATTTTTCGCGTAGTCGATCCAGCCCGGCGTGTCGCAGCCCTGGTGGCATTCCGAAACGCCGTTGGGCGATTCCAGGTTGCGGTCGCGGTCGTAGAAGGTGAGCAGCATGGCGTCGCCGAGCAGATGATTGGCGGCGGCTTCGGCCAGCTTGAGGCAGGCGTTGAAGTCGAGGCCGAGTTCGTCGGCGTTCAGGTGCAGGGTTTTCATGCCACGAGTATCCATCAGCGTGCCAGCCTCTTCAGTTCGTAGATCAGGTCGAGTGCTTCCCTCGGGGTGAGCGCGTCGGGGTCGAGTTCGGCCAGTTTATCCAAAGCCGGCGAGGGCGGCTCGGGTTCGGGCGGCGGGGGCAGGGCGGCGAACAGGTCGGCCTGGCCTTCGCTGGCGATCTGGGCGTTTTCCAGTTCGACCAGCTTGCGCCGGGCGGCGTTCACCACAAGGGCGGGCACGCCGGCCAGCTTGGCGACCTGGATGCCGTAGCTCTGCGACGCGGGGCCGTCCTCGACGCTGTGCAGGAAGGTGAGGTGGCCGCCGGACTCGACCGCGTCGAGATGGACGTTGGCCACGGTGCGATATTCGTGCGCGAGCTGGGTCAGCTCGAAATAATGGGTGGCGAACAAGGTGTAGGCACGCACCTTCTCGGCCAGGTGGCGGGCCACCGACCAGGCGATGGAGACGCCGTCGAAGGTGGAGGTGCCGCGGCCGATCTCGTCCATCAGCACCAGGCT
>JBBIJC010000046.1:0-19026 GCA_037446165.1 Hydrogenophilales bacterium
TTAAGGTGGTTCTAATAGCCGTACGTTTGGACTATAACGGCTAAATTCATACTTACTTAAATTGCCCAGTGAGCGGCATGATTTGTTCAACAAAGGAGTCAGGTGATGAAACGGATATCCATCTTGCTGCTGCCACTGATGCTCGGTGCATGCGGTGCCGGAGAGACAGTTGGCGTGGCCGCAGTTGAAGCCAAGGCCAAGGCGCAGGAAATCGAAGCGGGAAAGCAGCTTGAGGCTCAGACCAAGGCCCAGGTCGAGCAATCCCTCACCGCGGATCAGCAAAAACTGCAGGATGCAGAGGCCGCCAGCCATTGAATTGCCGGCCTTGCTGATGCCTGCCGGGCCACTCATAATGAGGTCAAACAACCTGATGCCGATTTGATGGAAAACCAGACCGTTCCCGACTTTGAATTGCCCGGCACAGCCGGCCTGCTGTTTCGGCCGACCGATTTCCTGGGCAAAAAAGTCGTTCTTTATTTCTACCCCAAGGACAACACCCCCGGATGCACCACCGAAGGCATGGATTTCGCCGCCAACCACGCGGCGTTCCAGGCTGCGGGCTGCGAACTGTTAGGAGTTTCACGCGATAGCCTGAAGTCGCACGAAAGCTTCAAGGCCAAACTCAACCTGCCTTTTGAACTGTTGAGCGATGAGGACGAAAAGGTGTGTGAGCTATTCGCTGTCATCAAAATGAAAAACATGTACGGCAAAAAGATACGTGGCATTGAACGCAGCACCTTTGTTCTGGACTCGCAGGGCAGGATCGCGAAGTCCTGGCGCGGCGTGAAAGTACCCAATCATGTTCAGGAGGTATTGGCCTTTGTGCAGACCCTCTGATCCCTTCAACCTCCTCAGACCCTAGCCCATGGCGCGCAAACCCAAAGCACAGACCAAACTTTTCGTCCTCGACACCAACGTTTTCCTGCACGACCCCACCTGTTTGTTCCGCTTCCAGGAACACGATCTGTTCATCCCGATGGCCACTCTGGAAGAGCTGGACCACAACAAGAAGGGTGTGACCGAGGTTGCCCGCAACGGTCGCCAGGCCAGTCGTTTTCTCGAAGAAATCGTCAGCACCCAGGAACTGAACATCGCCGAAGGCATTCCGCTGGCCGAGCACAGCCACAAGGCGGCGACCGGTCGTCTGTATCTGCAGACCCAGACCATCAAGAACGACCTTTCGGCCATCCTGCCGGACACCAAGGTGGACAACCAGCTGCTTGGGGTGGTGTCCTTTCTCCAGCAGCAGTTCCCGGAGCGTCCGGTCATCCTGGTGTCGAAAGACATCAACATGCGGATCAAGGCCCGGGCCCTGGGTTTTCTGGCTGAGGATTATTTCAACGACAAGGTCCTGGAAGACACCGATCTGCTCTACAGCGGGGTGCGCGAACTGCCGGAAAGCTTCTGGGACAGCCATGGCAAGGGGATGGAATCCTGGCAGCAGGATGGCCGGATCTATTACCGGCTGACCGGCCCGGTTGCCCAGGACATGCTGATCAACGAGTTCGCCTATCAGGAAGGCACCAAGCCGTTCTACGCCCAGGTCATGAACGTGAACGGCAAGACGGCGACCCTGGCCACCATCAAGGACTTCAGCCATCAGAAAAACAGCGTCTGGGGCATCACCGCCCGCAACCGGGAGCAGAACTTCGCGCTCAACGTATTGATGAACCCCGATGTGGACTTCGTCACCCTGCTGGGTCAGGCTGGTACCGGCAAGACCTTGCTCACCCTGGCGGCAGCCCTGGCCCAGACCCTGGAAAAGAAGCTGTACAGCGAGATCATTGTGACCCGGGTGACCGTCCCGGTGGGTGAGGACATCGGCTTCCTGCCTGGTACCGAAGAAGAAAAGATGACCCCCTGGATGGGCGCGCTGGAGGATAACCTGGACGTGCTCAACAAGTCGGATGACGAGGCCGGAGACTGGGGCCGCGCGGCGACCCAGGATCTGATCCGCTCACGGGTCAAGGTCAAGTCGCTCAACTTCATGCGGGGCCGGACCTTCCTCAACAAGTTTCTCATCATCGATGAGGCGCAGAACCTGACGCCCAAGCAGATGAAGACCTTGATCACCCGTGCCGGCCCCGGCACCAAGGTGGTCTGTCTGGGTAATATCGCCCAGATCGATACGCCTTACCTGACCGAGGGCAGTTCGGGTTTGACCTATGTAGTGGACCGGTTCAAAGGCTGGCCACACAGCGGACATGTGATGCTGGCACGGGGCGAACGTTCGCGTCTGGCCGATCATGCGGCCGAAATACTCTGAGCCAATTACCCAATCATTTAAGGATGAGAAATGTCACGATTTAATTTACTGGCCGGTTGCACCTTGCTGTCCCTGTTATTTGTCGCCGGTTGTAATACCGATACCAAACCGGCCAGCAATCTGAAACCCGCCGCGCTGGTTAATGGCGAGGCCGTTTCGGTCGATCAGATTCAGGCTGAAACCACGAAACTGGCCCAGGGGCAGGAAGGGCAGACACAAGAAATTTCCAATATGGTGCTGAAGAATCTGATTGACCAGGAATTGCTGGCGCAGGAGGCGACCAAGGCCAAACTGGGCGACAAATCGGATGTACAGTGGAAACTGGATGCGGCCAGGCGTCAAATACTCGCCCAGGCTGAATTGGATAATCTGACCCGCGACGTTGCGCCGCCCGCGCCGGCGGATATCAAGGCCTATTACGAAGGCCATTCGGAATTATTCAGTCATCACAAGATTTTTCAAATCGCGAATCTGGTCGCCAATACCACGCCTGAAAATATCGGCAAGGCCCGCGACCTGGTCCAGAAAAATCAGGACATTCGCGGTATGGTCGAGGCGCTGAAGGGGATGGGCATCAATGTCACTGGCCAGCAAGTGGTGAAAGGAGCCGAGCAGCTGCCCAAACCGGCGCTGGAGAAATTCTCTTCAATGAAGGCTGGTCAGGCCGTGACCATGGAGCAGGGCGGAAAACTGAATATTGTCGTCGTGCTGGGGATACAGGAACAACCAATTACCCTGGAACAGGCGACACCGGCTATCAGCCTTTCTCTGACCAATGAGAAAAAACGCCAATTACTCGATGCCCAGCTGAGCAAGATTCGCAGTCAGGCTAAAGTAGAATATCGCGCACCTTATGCCGCACCTGCCGAACAGGCAAAACAGAATGAAACGGCCAAAAATTAATGGGCTTTATTTTTAAATTGGTGTTTGCTCAAAATAATTGACATGCATTTCCTCGCAGGAATATATTCAGGTCACCCCGAATAAATCGGGTATTTAATCGACCTATATACTCCTCTCGAGGCTATGCATGACAATAAATCTTACTACGCTTTCTATTGCTGAACTGAAGACCCTGCAGGGCAATATCGCCATTGAACTGGAATTGCGCCAGAGGGATGAGCGCCAGAAACTGGTGCAGGAATTTCGTGACAAGGCCAAGAGTCTGGGCATCAGCCTGGAAGAATTGATGTCGGGCCAGAAAGCCAAAACACGTTCCACCGGCAAAGTCGCCGCCAAATACGTTCACCCCGCCGATGCCAGCCTGACCTGGACCGGCCGTGGCAAGCGTCCGCGCTGGGTCAGCGAATGGCTGGACAGCGGCAAGTCGATCGATGATCTGAGGGTCTGATCCGGCTTCAATTGCAGTCGTGAACCGGGCGTCATATCGGCTAAACTAGCCGCGTATGCGCCCGGTTTTCTTTACTCTTTGTTTAATGATTTTTCTGTCGGCCTGTTCCGGGCCGGTAAACAATCCCTATCCGGCTTCCGAACGCGGTAAATCGATTTTCTATTCAGCCTTTACCGAGCCGCCCAAGCATCTCGATCCGGCACGTTCCTATTCTTCCAACGAAACGCCATTTACCGGTCAGATTTATGAACCGCCGCTGCAATATCATTATCTCCAGCGTCCCTATCAACTGGTTCCACTCACCGTAACAAGCCTGCCTGTGCCTCATTATTTCGACGCCGCGGGCAGGGAGTTGCCGGCGAATACCCCGGCTTCGGCAATTGCGCAAAGCGTGTATGAGATTCATATTCAACCAGGCATTAAATATCAGCCGCACCCGGCCTTCGCTACGAACCCAGCGGGAAAGCCGGCATATTTGCCCATGCCTGATGGGACATTGGATACGGTTCGCGCCGTCCCGGATTTTTCCTTGCAGGGCAGCCGTGAACTGACGGCGGATGATTATGTTTACCAGATCAAGCGGCTGGCTTCGCCGCGCCTGCAGTCACCGATTGCCGGTCTGATGGCGAATTACATCCTGGGCTTCAATGAATTCGGCGAGCAGCTGGAGGTCGCCGCAAAGGCGCACCAGGACTGGCTCGATCTGCGCCAGTTCAAACTGCCCGGGGCCGAAGTGGTCGACCGTTATACCTACCGGATCCGGGTCAAGGGCAAGTATCCCCAGTTCGTGTATTGGCTGGCCATGCCGTTCTTTGCGCCGGTACCATGGGAAGTGGATGCCTTTTACAGCCAGCCGGGCATGGCCGAGCGCAATCTGACCCTGGATAACTGGCCGGTCGGCACCGGGCCATACATGTTGACGGTGAATCAGCCCAACCGTCAGATGCGCCTGGTGCGCAATCCGAATTTCCGGGGCGAGTCCTATCCGAGTCAGGGCGAGCCGGGCGATGCGTCGGCCGGCTTGCTTGCGGATGCCGGCAAGCCGATGCCCTTCATCGACGAGGCGGTCTATAGCATGGAGTCCGAAACCATTCCTTATTGGAACAAGTTTCTGCAGGGCTATTACGACGCCTCCGGGATCAGTTCCGACAACTTCGATCAGGCCGTGCGAACCGGCGCGGGAGGCGATGTGGAACTGACTCCGGAAATGAAGGAAAAAGGTATCCAGCTCAGGACCACGGTGGCGGCAAGCAGTTTTTATATGGGTTTCAACATGCTGGACCCGGTTGTCGGCGGCCTGGATGAACGGCATCGCAAGCTGCGCCAGGCGATTTCCATCGCCCTGGACGAAGAGGAATACATTGCCATCTTCGCCAATGGCCGGGGGATTCCAGCACAGGGTCCATTGCCGCCGGGTCTGTTCGGCTATAGTGACGGGCAGGCCGGCATCAACCCTGTTGTCTATGACTGGACAGGGGGCAAGCCGCAACGCAAGTCCATCGAAACAGCGCGCCGCCTGCTGGCCGAGGCGGGCTATCCAGATGGCCGCGATGCCGTGACCGGCAAGCCGCTGACCCTCAATTTCGATACCGCCTCGCATGGTCCGGACGACAAGGCGCGCCTGGACTGGCTGCGCAAGCAATTCCGCAAGTTGGCTGTCGAACTGGTGATCCGGGGCACCGACTACAACCGCTTCCAGGACAAGATGCGCGACGGCACCGAGCAGATTTTCGAGTGGGGCTGGAACGCCGATTATCCCGACCCGGAGAATTTCCTGTTCCTGCTCTATGGTCCGAACAGAAAGGTCGGCTCAGGGGGCGAGAATGCGGCCAACTATCAGAATCCCGAATTCGATCGCTTGTTCGTCCAAATGAAGGACATGGCCAACGGCCCGGAACGGCAGGCAGTCATCGACCAGATGGTGCAGATCGTGCGTCAGGACGCGCCCTGGGCATTCGGTTTCCATCCCAAGAATTACGGGTTGCGGCATAGTTGGGTGAAGAATGCCAAGCCTAACCTGATGGCCAACAACGAGCTGAAATACCTGCGCATCGATGCTGCCACCCGTGAATCGGCCCGCGCCCGATGGAACAAGCCGGACTGGCTTGGCCCGATCCTGGCGCTGCTGGTTCTTGTGTTGGCGCTGGTACCGGCCTGGCGGGCCTATCAACGCAAACTGGAGGCGGGCGCCCGATGATCGCCTATCTCCTACGCCGTCTGCTCTATGCGCTGCCCATCCTGCTCGGGGTGAACCTGCTCACCTTTGCCCTGTTTTTCCTGGTCAACACCCCGGATGACATGGCCCGCCTGCATCTGGGCGTCAAGCGGGTGACGCCGGACGCCGTGGAAAAATGGAAGGCGGCACGCGGTTACGACAAGCCGCTGTTCGTCAATGCCAAGGCTGACGGGCTGGGCAAGGTCACCGACACCATCTTCTTCGACAAGTCGCTGGCCATGTTCGCCTTCCAGTTCGGGGTTTCCGACGACGACCGCGATATTGCCAACGAGATCAAGACCCGCATGTGGCCAAGCCTGGCCATTGCCCTGCCGACCTTCGTCATCGGCCTGATGGTCGATGTCAGCGTGGCGCTGATCCTGATCTTTTTCCGGCGCACCTATGTCGAGTGGAGCGGGGTGGTGGCACTGGTCGCACTGATGTCGGTGTCCGGCCTGTTCTACATCATCGGCGGCCAGTTCCTGTTCGCCAAGGTCTGGCAACTGGCGCCGATTTCCGGTTACCAGTCCGGTTTCAATGCCATGCGCTTCGTCTGGCTGCCGATCCTGGTCGGCATCGTGAGCGGGGTCGGCGCGGGGGCGCGCTGGTATCGCACCCTGTTCCTGGAAGAGGCGAACAAGGATTATGTCCGCACCGCGCGGGCCAAAGGTCTGTCCGAGACGGCGGTACTGTTCCGCCATGTCCTGAAGAACGGCATGGTACCCATCCTGACCGGTGCGGTGGCGGTGTTCCCCTTGCTGTTCATGGGCAGCCTGATCCTGGAATCGTTCTTCGGCATCCCCGGCCTGGGTAGCTACACCATCAACGCCATCAGCTCCCAGGACTTCGCCATCGTCCGCGCCATGGTCTTCCTGGGCGCGGTGCTCTATATCGTCGGCCTGATCCTGACCGATGTCTCCTATACGCTGGTCGATCCGCGGGTGAGGTTGTCATGAGGCCGGTCCTGCTCTGGACCGATGGTCTGATCTTCCTGTTGCTGGCCGGGTTGATTGCCTTTGTTCTGCTGGTCCGGCGGCATGAGCATCTGCGCGCGCCCTGGCGCAAGGTCGCGGCGAATCCGGTCGCCGTTGCGGCCTCGATGGTGTTGCTCTACTTCACCGCGGTCGCGGTACTGGATTCGATCCATTTCCGGCTTGCCTTGCCGGCCGGGCCTTCCGGCGAGACGCATTATTCGCCGGAGGTGAAAAGCGTCCTCGACGTGCTTTCCGGTCCGCTGGCTACGCAACAGGAGAAGAGCTATTCAGCGCCATTTGCCACCCACCTCTTTACCAAGGAAATGGTTACCTTGCCCGGTGGCAGCCAGGTGCGGGCGTACCCGCGTCTGCGCTTTGGCGGGGCGAGCCTGCATGATCCAGACCGGGACAGGATTGGCGACATCCTGGGACGTACCGGTTTGGGCCTGGCTGGCGGCGGTCTGTTCTGGCTGGTACTCTGGTTTGGCATCAGGCCCTGGTATGGCCAGGGCGCATCCAGACGGACCGTACGCTATACCCTGCTGGTGCTGTGCCTGATCACCGGTTTTCTGGTCGCTTTGGCCACCCACTATCACGTCTTCGGCACCGACAAGGTTGGCCAGGATGTGCTTTACATCACCCTCAAGAGCATTCGTACCGGGGTCCTGATCGGCGCGCTCACTACGCTGGTGACCTTGCCCCTGTCGATAGGTCTGGGCGTGTCGGCCGGATACTTTGGCGGCCGGGTCGACGATGCCGTGCAATACCTCTACACCACGCTCAACGCCATCCCCGGCGTGCTGCTCATCGCGGCCGCCGTGCTGATCATGCAGACCCAGCTCGAATCGCATCCGGGCTGGTTCGAGACTGGTACCGAGCGGGCCGATCTGCGCCTGCTGTTCCTCTGTCTGATCCTGGGCATGACCAGCTGGACCGGACTGGCCCGCTTGCTCCGGGGCGAGACGCTCAAGGTGCGGGAACTCGACTATGTCATGGCCGCCCGCGCCTTTGGCGTCTCCAATGCGCGCATTCTGCTCCGCCACATCCTGCCCAATGTCCAGCACATCGTCCTGATCTCGGTGGTGATGGATTTCTCTGGACTGGTGCTGGCCGAAGCGGTCTTGTCCTATGTCGGCGTCGGCGTCGATCCGACCATGTCCAGCTTCGGCAACATGATCAACGGCGCGCGCCTGGAGCTGGCGCGGGAGCCGGTGGTGTGGTGGCAACTGGCGGCAGCCTTTGTCTTCATGTTCGTGCTGGTCCTGTCGGCCAACCTGTTCGCGGACAGCGTGCAGGATGCCATGGACCCGAGATCGCGGAGAAACGCATGAGCAAGGGCCTGGTACTGCAAAATCTGCGGGTCGCAATTGAAGGCGGCGAACGCCCTTTGCTGCCAGTGGATGGTGTTTCCCTTGAAGTGCCGGCCGGTCAATGCGTGGCACTGCTGGGCGAATCCGGTTGCGGCAAGAGCCTGACCGCACTGGCCGTGATGCGGCTGTTGCCCGAGGGCGTGAAAGTGGCCGGCGGCGAGGTGTTCCTGGATGGCGAATCGCTGCTCGATTTGCCGGAGCGGGACATGCGCCCGGTGCGCGGAGGTCGCCTGGCCATGATCTTCCAAGAGCCGATGACCTCGCTCAATCCAGTGCTGACCTTGGGTGAACAGATCAGGGAATCGCTGGCCGTGCACCTTGGCTTGGCTGGGGCTGGCGCGAACAAGGAAGCGGAACGTTTGATGGTCGCGGTCGGCTTGCCAATTGAGCAGTTGAGTGGTTATCCGTTCCAGTTGTCCGGCGGCCAGCGCCAACGCGCACTGATTGCGATGATGCTGGCGGGCAACCCCACGGTTCTGGTGGCGGACGAGCCGACCACGGCCCTGGACGTGACGGTCCAGGCACAGATCCTCCACCTGCTCAAGGCCCTGCAGCAGGAGCGGGGCATGGGCCTGCTGCTGATCACCCATGACCTGGATGTGGCGCGTGACATGGCCGACCGTGTCGCGGTCATGTATGCCGGTCAGATCGTCGAATGGGCCAGACGGGAGCAACTCTACGGTGCAGCACTCCATCCCTATACCCGGCGGCTGTTTCAGGTGCTGCCGTCCATTGACCGGCGCGGCGATCGACTGGCCCAGATTCCGGGCATGGTGCCGGCGCCGGGAGTGAAGATCGTCGGTTGCCGATTTGCCGAGCGCTGCCCTGATGTAAGGGACAGTTGCCGTTTGGCGGCTCAGGAATTGCGGGAACTGGAACCGGGACATTGGGTGCGTTGTGGTCTGGCCAGGCCAGGCGCCTGGTCATCGGCTACCCCAGCTGCGCAAGCAGTGGAGCAGGGGATCGGGGCAAGGGACACACAGTCACCCATCCTGGAGCTGCGCGACCTGGCCGTGCATTTCCCCATGCGCAAAGGCTTGCTTCAGCGGGTGGCCGGATATAACAAGGCGGTCGATGGGGTCAACCTGGCGATTCAGCCGGGCCAGACGGTCGCACTGGTGGGCGAGTCTGGTTGCGGCAAGACCACGCTGGCACGGGCCGCGTTGCGCCTGATCGACCCGACCGGGGGCCAGGTGCGGTTGGCAGGTGAAGATATCAGCCGGCTCGATGGCGAGGCATTGCGTCGGAAACGCGGCCTGATGCAGATCGTGTTCCAGGATCCGTACTCCTCGCTGAACCCTCGGATGCGGGTGGGTGAGATCATCGCCGAGGGGCTTGCTGCGCTGAGGTCGGAACTGGATGGCGGCCAACGCTCCGCGCGGGTGACCGAGGTGCTCGAACGGGTCGGTCTGCCGCGGGATGCATCAAACCGTTATCCACACGAGTTTTCCGGTGGTCAGCGCCAGCGCATCGCCATTGCCCGGGCGCTGGTGGTGGAGCCGAAGCTGCTGATCTGCGACGAGCCGACCAGTGCCCTGGATGTCTCGGTTCAGGCCCAGATCCTCAACCTGCTGGCCGATCTCCAGCTGGAGCGCGAGCTGGCCTATCTGTTCATTACCCATAACCTGGCCGTGGTCGGTTATCTGGCCGATCGGGTTGCGGTGATGTATCGGGGGCGGATCGTGGAGGAGGGCGAGGCTGCTGCGCTGATGAACGCACCGGCGCATCCCTACACCCGGATGCTGCTCGATTCGGCGCCAGGAAAGGGGATGCAAAAAGTCCCCTTGCAGATCACTACCGCCCGGGTTTCCGGCGCTGGCTGCGCCTTTATCGAACGCTGCCCGGAGGCAATGCCCCTGTGCCGAACTGTAGCGCCTGAGTCAAAGTTGCTGGAGGACGGCAGGCGGGTCAGCTGCCATCGGTAAGGATCAGCCTTCGACGGGAATGTGGATCTTCTCGCCTGGATGCAGCGTTTTCAGCGAGTGATTGAGTCCGACTATGTCGGCCACCTTGACGTTGTAATGCTTGGCCAGACTGTACAGGGTGTCACCCTTGCGCACGGTATGGACCCTTGCCTTGGCATGCTTGCCCTGGGTGTGTGAAGGGCGATGCCTTTCCGCAGTTCGGGCATCGGCCAGGATAATCGGCTTGGCCGCAACGGGCTTGGCCGCGACCACGGTTTTGCTCGGTGCAACGGCTTGAGGTGGCAACATCAGGGTTTGCGCTCTGGCCAGCTTGCCGCGCTTCACTTCGAGCGGATTGTGGTCCTTCAGCCATTGGATGGTGACATCGAACCGGTCGGCAATCCGGCTCACCATGGCACCCTTGGGAGCCTGAAAGACGTGCATACGGATATGGCTGCTTTCCGTTGCGGCCAGGTTCTTGTTGAATAGATCGGCCTTGTCCAGCGGGAGCAGCAGGGTGTTCTGTGATTCTGCGTAGATGACCCGACGGCGGAAGCCGGGGTTCAGGGCCAGGAAATCATCCAGATCCATTTGTGCAAGTTTCGCGGCTGTCTTGGCCTCGATCGGGTAAGTCAGGGTGACTTTTTCGAAGGAAGGCGTGTTGGGGATGTCGTCCAGAGCCACGCCGAAACGTCCGGGTTCACGGATGACATTGCGCACGGCCAGTAGCCTGGGCACATAGTTGCGCGTCTCGGCGGGCAGGTCGAGACTGGAAAAATCGGTGCCCAGCCCGCGTGCCCGGTTTTTGGCGATGGCCCGGCTGACGCAGCCTTCGCCGCAGTTGTAGGCAGCCAGCGCCAGTTCCCAATCATTGAACATGCTATGTAGCCGCTGCAGGTAATCGAGCGCGGCCTGGGTGGCATTGACCACGTCGCGCCGTCCGTCATACCAGTTGTTCTGCTTGAGCCCGAAGACCTTTCCGGTACTGGGCAGGAACTGCCAGATGCCGGAAGCATCCTTGGGCGATTGTGCTTGCGGGTTGTATGCCGATTCGATGATCGGCAGCAGCGCAATTTCCATGGGCATGTGCCGCTTGTCCACCTCGTCCACGATATGGAACAGATATAGCCGGGCGCGACTCAAAGTGGTCGACATGTAGGCCGGATGGCCGCTGAACCATTGTTCATTGCTGCGCACCAGTGAATTGTCCATTTCCGGCAGGCTCATGCCGGTGCGCAGACGTTGCCACAGGTCGGTAACGGGGACTTCCTGTGCGACAGGAAGATCGGATAAATCCACTGCCGCAGTATCGGTGTCAGGCGTTCCCGGAGGGATGTCACTGCTTACCGTGGCGCTCGGCTGGCTGGGCTGGGCGGGGGTATCAGTATGTAATGTCGGTGCAGTGCTGGTTGTGGATGCCGTGCTGGCGGGTGTTGCTGTGGCTTGTGTGCTCGGCCAGGTAATGCTGAGGTCGGCGGCCTGGCCCAGTTGAGTAGCGAATAGGCAGGCGGTCAGGAAGAGATATGTGATTCTGGTCATCAATCCGGCGGTGGCTCGCATTAGGCTGCCCGTCGTTGAAATGCGGCCTATTTTATGGGATTTATGAAAATAATACAAACCATATAAATCATATGGTTAGGAGTCTATTTTAATGTTGGGTGGGAGTCAAAACGGTTTTTTTCCTCGCGCAAGGCCGTGAAGATTTCAGTTTCATTGTTTAGCTTTGAATAGTGGCTCGCAAGTCGTGCCTTGATTTCTGGACGGTGGCAGCGCAGGAACGGATTGCGGGACAGTTCATCGCCGAGTTTGACGGGTAGAGTCGGCTTGTCGGCTGCGCGCAACTGATGGGCGTAATCATTCCATTCGATCAGAGCGGCATTGTCAGGCTCTACCGTGAGCGCAAAACGGAGGTTGTCCAGGGTGTATTCATGGGCACAGCAGGCCAGGGTTTCTGGCGGCAGGCCGGCAATTCTGCTCAGGCTGGCATGGAGCAGTTCGGGCGTGCTGCCGAACACCTTGCCGCAGCCGCAGGAAAACAGGGTGTCGCCGCAGAACAGCCAGCCATGGCCAAGATAGGCGATGTGGCCAGGGGTGTGGCCGGGGATGTCGAGTACCTCGAAGTTGAGATTCAGCTCAGGAATCCGGCATGGCATCCCCTCGCTCAGTGGATGGCTGACACCCCGGATTGGCTCATGGGCCGGTCCGAATACCGGGATCTCGTACTGTGCCAGGATTTCCTTGAGCCCGCCGCAGTGGTCACCGTGATGATGGGTGACCAGGATGGCGACCGGCGTCATGCGCTGTTGCTCAAGCCACGCTAAAATGGGCTCAGCCTCGCCTGGGTCGACGAACAGGGCAGACTGCCCGTCATGGAGGGCCCAGATATAGTTGTCCTCGAAGGCGGGAATGGGTTCCAGGTGCATGGCGAGATAATAGGGTTCAGCTCAATGACGGTAAACTGGTTTGACCTGGATGTCGGGCAATATGTTCTGGAACGGGAGCAGGTCTGGTTCGACGCGGCCTGCGCCGATATCTTCGGCTTCAATGCCATTCAGATTGGCCAGTGTCATGTCGATTTTCTGCGTGCGAACCGGATGCCATTTCGCTTCACCACGTCAGTTGGCGATGGAAACCTGCGCTCCCGCCCCGAGGAACTGCCAATCGCCGATCAGACCATCGACCTGATCGCCTTGCCGCACGCACTGGAGTTTTCGCCTAATCCGCATCAGCTGCTGCGGGAGGTCGAACGGGTTTTGCGTCCGGAGGGGCATTTGCTGCTGGCGGGCTTTAATCCGTTGAGCCTGTGGGGGTTGAAACGAAGGAGCTCGTCGGGTCAGGGTTATCCCTGGAACGGCCGGTTTTTGCATCTGACCCGGATCAAGGATTGGTTGTCCCTGATGGGGTTTGAGTTGCTGGCCGGACGCATGGTGTGTTACGCCCCGCCGGTAAACAATGCGCGCTGGCTGCGCCGCTTCAGTTTCATGGAGTCCGCAGGTGACCGATGGTGGGCAATGGGCGGCGGCGTCTATCTGCTGCATGCGGTTAAACGGGTGCATGGCATGCGCCTGATCGCACCGCGTTGGGAAGAGAAATGGCTGGCGAAACCCCTTCTGGTTCCGCCAAGCAATCGAGTGATCAAAGGGAAGCAATGAGTGAATGGGTTGATGTTTATAGTGATGGCGCCTGTAAGGGCAATCCTGGAGTTGGCGGCTGGGGTGTGTTGCTGCGCTTTGGCGACCATGAAAAACAGCTTTGTGGCGGCGAACGAAATACCACCAACAACCGCATGGAACTGATGGCGGTCATCGAGGGCCTGAAATCGCTCAACCGTACCTGCCGGGTCCGGGTCCATACCGACTCGCAATATGTGCAGAAGGGGATCTCAGAGTGGCTGGTCAGCTGGAAACGGCGCAATTGGAAGACTAGCGCGGGCCAACCGGTCAAGAACCAGGATCTATGGGAGCTGCTGGATCATGAGGCTTCACGGCACGCAGTGGAGTGGCACTGGGTGAAGGGGCATGCCGGCCACCCGGAGAACGAAGCGGCCGATCGTCTGGCCAATGAGGGCGTCGAAAAGGTCAAACGGGGCGAAGCATGAGACAGATCATTCTCGATACCGAAACCACCGGGCTCAATCCTGAAATGGGGCACCGGGTCATCGAAATCGGCGCGCTGGAGGTGGTGAATCGGCGCGCAACCGGTCGCACTTTTCACATCTATCTGAACCCGGATCGGGAAGTCGACGCCGGGGCCGTCGAGGTGCACGGCTTGACCAACGATTTTCTGGCTGACAAACCCCACTTCGCTGATATTGCTGCCGAATTCCTGAATTTTGTCGCGGAGGCGGAGCTGATCATCCATAACGCCCCGTTCGATGTCGGGTTTCTGAATGCTGAACTGCGTCGTATCGACAAGGCTGATGATCTGAAGCAGCATTGCCACAGCGTTCTGGATACGCTCAAACTGGCCAAGGAGTTGCACCCTGGCCAGAAAAACAATCTGGATGCACTATGTCGACGCTACGAAGTCGATAATTCCGGTCGGGCTTATCATGGCGCCCTGTTGGATGCACAGTTGCTGGCGGAGGTCTATCTGGCCATGACGCGCGGTCAGGACAGCCTAGCGATCGAGTCGGTGTTGACGCCTCCGCCGCAATCAAGCCGACCCGGCGTCCTGTCCGGCATCCGGGTCGTACGGGCCAATGCCGATGAACTGATGGAACATGCGGTCTATCTTGAGGAAATGGCCAAGGATTGTGCACGTGAACTGAGTTGGTGAGCTTGCTGTTGTATTGTCAGGGTCTCGGTCATAACGGCCTGACATATGTACTACCAGATAAGATGTAAGCTAGTATAAAAAAAGTAACTGAGCACCAGCCGTTAACTGGGCCAGAATAAAGTCGAAATTGCAGGTGAGGAGATAATGCTGGCTATAGTCGCGCGATCAGATGTCCCATGGCGTTCATGTTGAGCCGCACGATCTGGCTTGTCACTTGTGTGGCGTTCCAGTTGTTCTTCCAGACCGTAGCCGGTGCGGAGAGCGCCAGCCGGATATGCCTCATCCTGAGTGAGTCCAGTACCGTCTATCGTGAAGTGGCAGAGGCCTTTTCGTCGTCGCTGTCGGGAAAGTATGCCATTCAGGTTGAAGCGCTCGATAGCTTGCAGGACCAGGATCTAAAACAGAAGGATCTGGCCGGAGACCTGATCGTTCCGGTCGGCGTCCGGTCTATGCGTCGACTGTATGGTCTGCATCCGAGCCATGCCTCGATTTTATCCCTGATGGTGCCCCGCGGGGCCGCTGCGTCTATTGCCCAAAACGCCAATATGGCTGGGCGGGAGTCTGCGGTTTATATAGACCAACCCCTGCTTCGTTCGCTGTCGTTCATCCACAAGTTGTTGCCGCGAGTGGAAAATGTCGGGCTGGTACTCTCGGATGATGCGAAGCGTGATCTCCCCAGCTATCGACTGGAGGCAACACGCCTCAAGCTGGCCCTGGTCGTCGAAATCGTGGCAACGCCACAGGATGTACCGCAGGCCTTGCAACGGCTGCTGCCACGGGTCGATGCCTTCCTGATGCTGCCGGATGCAAATGTGGTAAATGACGGCTCGGTGCGGCAAATCCTGCTGATGAGTTACCGTCAGCAGGTCCCGGTGATCGGTTTTTCAAGAGGGCTGACCAGTGCAGGCGCGGTGGCCTCGGTCGTCTCGGACCCAAGTGCGATCGGCCATGAAGGCGCCCTTTTGGCCCGACAATGGAACCCGATCACCGGCACGCTCCCCGCGCCCCGTTCGGCCAGCGAATTTTCTCTGATATTCAACGACCCGGTGGCACGTTCACTTGATGTGGACATTCCTGCGGATGGCAAGGAACTGGTCAAGTGGCGCAATGGCCTCGAATGATCCTTGATCCGGCAGTAGGGCGGGGATGCAGCGTGCGTTCATCGCGTTGTCGGGCAAGGCGCCCCGAAGCGGCTCACCCATTTGCTGAGCTTGGAGATGGCCTCTTTACTCAACAACATCATGACCTTTCCCGGATCAAGGGTGATCAGTTTTCGACCGGGTAACCGCCGTCGCTGATCGCGCTGCGCATGGTTTGCGGTTCGACCAGGGCCGGATCGTAATCGATATCGGCAAGGCCGCTGGCCAGATCGACCTCGACCTTGCTGATGCCGGCGATTGCACCAAGGATCCGTTTGACGCTGTTGACGCAACCCATGCAGGTCATGCCGCCAACTTTGAGGGTGATGTGTGCTTGGTTCATGCTTTGTCGAAAGTGTGAGGGGGTTTGTAGGTTTCCACGATGTGACCGTTGGCATCGTAGAGCGTGCCGCGATTGGCGGCATTTTGAAGAACATCCAGCGCTTGCCGGGTGCGGTGCATCTGGGCCTGGATCAGGGCGCTGTTGCTCTGGTTCAGACGTTCGGCGGTTTCGGCCAGTTGACGGATCGTTCGCCACTTGATCTGCAGGTCCGGATAGTTGTTCAGGGCGCTTTCCAGACTTTCGCCTCGACGGGTGTCGATGCCGCTGGCAACGACCAGCCGATTCCAGGCCGTGTTAGCAGCCTGGGACCATTGGGTTTTTTCAGCCACGACGCCGGACAGGGTTTCAGGGTGAATGTCCTGCAAGGCCTCCGCCTCCAGTTCCAGCAGGCGGACGAAGGTCGTTAGCGCGCCGTCCAGTTCATCCAGAGCCGTTTCTATGGGGTTCACTTACGGCCCTGCCGGCTCAGGGATTCCATGCTGCTCTGAACCAGGGCATCTGCGACCGCTTCCTCATTGACCTGAAAACGGCCTTCGGCGATGGCTTGTCTGACCGCTTCCAGCTTGCTCGATTCGGCGGTATCCAACTGGCCGAGTTTGTCTTCAAGCATGTTCAGCTGTGCCGAGGTTTGCGTGATTTCAACGCTGTCCTGGGTGGTCGTGATGGTGGCGGAGATGGTGCTGCGCTTGTCTTTTCCGTTCCGGGTTTTCTGACTGCGCACGCTGGGTGCGCCGCTCAGGGAATCGTCAATTTTCACGTCGGCCTCCATGGTTCTGATACTGCGATATCGGCATCCGGTCGGGAAGCTTTAGCGGATTCGGCCATCATGGCTTGATTGTGACCGATCCATCATTCTGCACGATGCCCTGTACATAACGCCCGGAGCCGAGTCTCAGCCTGAGCAATTCGCCTGCGCCGGCCTGTTGCTGTGCGACGCCCTCCTGGCTGACCTGGAAACCCGGGCCATTGGCCAGGATTCTGACCCGTTGTCCGGCCTGGATCAGCGGTTGGACCCGGAGTATGTCAACGGTGATTGGGCTGCCCTTGGCGAGCGGCATGGTCAGTGTTGCGCCATGCAGATTCTCTGGCGCGCGTGGATAGTGGTCAGGGTCGATGGTGTATTCGACCTCGCCTTTGATCAAATCCTGCGCCGTGGGCGCGTAACGGCCGGGCATTGGGCGAAGGGCCAGCAAGGCCGGGCCTTTTAACCGGATACGATAGGTCAGGTAGAGGCTCCAGTTGGCCGGGGCATCGCAGCGGACATTCAGGTTGCCGGCTCCCCACAGGTGACTGCCTGGGCTCAGGCTGGTGATCGGTGCCGGACATACCGCAAGGGTTTTACGGCCATCTATTGAGCCGACGCTGATTTCAGCCGTGCAGTCCGGGTAGGCTGCGGCGATCTGCCTGCCCAGATAGTGGCTGGCGGCGGTCCGGAGCGATTCGGTATCACGAATAGACTCTGCCTGGACGGTTGCCGAATAAAACTGTGCCAGCGCCAGCAAGATCAGTAGACAACGCATGCGGACTCCCATGATCATAAGGGGATATTTTACCTTTCACTCCGACGGTAGCCATGGAACCGATAACCCAGCCCAACGACATAGCAAGGGAAGCGATCAAGCGACTGGCCAGCAGGAAGCAGCCGCCCACGCCTGAAAACTTCCGCCGTGCCTACTTGGAGGTCCAAGGCGCCGCTGCAGTTCAAACGAATTGGCCAGAATCGATTCGTACCTTGCTGGCGCAATGGGAAAGCTACCAGGCCGGGCTGACCCAGGCAAAGAAACGCGACATGCTGGATCGGGTCCTGATCAATTTCGGTAATGACCCTGATCAATTGTCGATAAAACTGGCTGGACTGGCACGTTCCTGGAGTGAATCCGGCAGCTCGACCGCCGTGGTGGAAGGCGTCGGGGCCGAAACTCAGGCTGCGGTGATCGCACCTGCTCAAGCTGCAACACCGGGCATCTCGCCACAACCTGCAGTCGCAGCTGCAGGGGGCGATTCGTCGACGGTAGGTCGGCTGATCGTGCATTATCTGGAAGAGTTTTCGGTTGGCTGTCGCAACCAATGGCCCGATCTGGCGACGCAAGGCGATTCGCTGGTGCGCAAAATTTCGAACTCGGGTCATCTACTCGAGGAACGGGATGTCGAGACCATGGTCGGCCTCTGGCGCGAGATCGTCATCCGCGCCGATGATGAGCATGAACTCCTGTCCAGCCTGAGACGGTTGCTGGCCCTGTTGTTCAAGAACATCAGCGAGCTGGTGTCGGAAGATGCCTGGCTGTCCGGCCAGATGGTCACCATGCAGGCCGCGCTTTCGGATCGACTGAACCCCCACACCTTGTTCCAGGCGGAAGAGGGGCTGAAGGAACTGGTCCAGAAGCAGAAACAGATCAAAGGCAGCATGAACGATGCCAAGGAGAAGCTCAAACGGCTCGTTTCCAGCTTCATCAACCGCATCGGCGAGATGTCCGAAAGCACCGGCCAATACAATGCCCGGATCAAGGATTACTCGGTGCGCATATCGAAGGCGGAGGACATTGCCGAACTCTCGGATGTGATGGACGGCCTCTCGTCGGATATGGCGGAAATGGAAAACCAGATGGTCAGCACCCATCAGGAACTGCTGACTGCGCGCACCCATGCCGAAGATGCCGAGTTGCGCATCCACACCCTGGAAAAGGAATTGGAAGAGGTATCCAGTCTGGTCCGCGAGGATCAGCTGACCGGGGCACTGAACCGGCGCGGGATGGAAGAGGCCTTTGCCAAGGAGTTGTCGAGAGCGGACCGCATGACCACACCATTCTCGGTTGGCTTGCTGGATATCGACCATTTCAAACGCTTGAACGATGCCCTGGGACATCAGGCCGGTGACCAGGCGTTGGTCCATCTGACCGGGGTGGTCCGGCAACTTTTACGGCCGACCGATTCGTTTGCCCGCTATGGCGGTGAAGAGTTCCTGGTGCTGTTGCCGAACAGCGATCTGGCGGATGCAGAACGCATCATGCTTCGTGTCCAGCGTGAATTGACCAAACAGTTCTTCCTGCACGACAACCAGCGGGTGCTGATCACCTTCAGCGCCGGCGTGGCCCAGTTGCAGTCAGGGGAGGCTCAGGCGGATCTGCTCAAGCGGGCAGATGCGGCGATGTACAAAGCCAAGGCGGCGGGCCGCAATCGCGTCGAACG
>JBBIJC010000047.1:0-18999 GCA_037446165.1 Hydrogenophilales bacterium
TTCATGCGCGGACTGATGAAGCTGCTGCTCTACAAAGGATGAGCAACGGATTCCAACGGGTTCGGCCCCGGGTCGATTTGATATTTCAGTTGATGCTAAGCGAAGTATTGGCATGTGCCGTTGATAGTGCCTTGGTTGTCGAGCCTGGCCATGAAGGCCTGATGCCCCCTGGGGAAGAAATCGGGCTACGCCACCATTCCGGCTAAGGCGTAACCCGGCTCGATGCGGGTGACGATGGCGTCTGCGCCTGACATCTGATTGGGGTTGCCCCGCTTATTTGCTTTCATCCAGTCCGGAAGCGCTGAATTCCGCCAAGTCCAGCTTGCCATCGCGATTCTTGTCGATCGCAGAGAAGGCCTCAGACGTAATCTGGCCGGCAGCCTCTTCGACCGTTACGTAGCCATCGCCGTTCACATCCAGCTTGCTGAACATCGACGAGCTGTTTTTCGCTGCGTCTGCATGAGCTTTCATGTCATCCGCATAAACGGCGGATGCACTCCACGCCAAAGCGGCGGAGAGCATGGCGATATACGGTAAACGGTTGCCGACCTTGAAAGTTTGTTGCATGTGGTACTCCTTGAATTTGAATGAAATCGGGCTTAAGCGCCCAAGACCTCCTAAGCGAGTAGCGTGCCAACTTAACTTATTCATTCATTTCAAGGTGTTATCGTGATTTGAAGTTGCTTCAGGCAATGCAGGCTGTCGCCACGGCACGACAGCACACCCGTGGGGCCAGGCTAAGCCACTGATACCAAACAGGAATGATCTTGTCGCCAGACGGCAACAAGGGGCTCAGGGTTTGAACTGGCTGGGCGACAGCTGATGGCGTTGTATCAGTCGGTAGAACTCGGTGCGGTTCCGACCCGCAAGACGGGCCGCCAGACTGACATTGCCTTCCGCCGCGCGCATGAGATCAGTCAGGTACTCGCGTTCAAAACGACGTTTGGCTTCTTCCAGCGGCAGAGGCTGCGATGGCGTATCTTGCATGGCGTCCGCCACCAGGGAGGCCGGAACCAGCGGGGCGTTGCACAGGGCGACGCTCTGCTCTACCACGTTGAGCAGCTGCCGTACGTTGCCTGGCCAGGATGCCTGCAGGAGCAATTCCATGGCCTTGGGCACAAAACCCCGGATTGGTTTGTCATATTTCCCGGCCAGGCGCGCCAGCGCATGGTTGGCAAGGAGGGGAATATCTTCGCGCCGTTCCGACAGGGGCGGCAGCCGGAGGCGGACGACGTTGAGGCGATAAAACAGGTCCTCACGAAAATTTCCCTTGGCGATTTCCTCCTGAAGGTCGCGATGGGTGGCCGAAACCACGCGCAGGTTCACGCTGACATGCTGCTCGGCGCCGATAGGGCGCACGCGACGTTCCTGCAATACGCGCAGCAACTTTGCCTGAAGCGTCAGTGGCATGTCGCCGATCTCGTCGAGAAACAGGGTGCCGCCTGCGGCAGACTGGATCAGGCCGGCCCGCTCCCTCGACGCGCCGGTATAGGCGCCTTTGACGTGGCCGAACAGCTCCGATTCGAGCAGCGGCTCGGGAATGGCCGCACAGTTGACCGCGACGAATGGGCCATCCTTGCGCGCACTGGCCAGATGAACCGCGCGGGCCAGCAGTTCCTTGCCGGTACCGCTATCCCCCTGGAGCAGCACGCTGGCATCGCTGGCGGCCACCATCGCCGCCTTGCGCAGGAGTTCATCCATGGCTGCGCTGCGGGAAATGATGGCGCTTCGCCAGGCCGTACTTTCACCGACTTGCAAGTCGCCGGAGTGGTGGCCGCCCAAGCTTATGGCTCGGTCGATTTCCGCCAGCAGCAGTTGGCCGTCGAAGGGTTTGGTCAGATAGCCGAACACTCCGCCCCGGGTCGCCGCCACGGCATCGGGAATGGTACCGTGGGCGGTCAGCATGATGACCGGCAGGCTCGACCAGGAGGCATGGATTCTTTCGAACAGGGCCAGCCCGTCCATGCCGCCCATGCGCAGGTCGGTGACCACGACCTGGGGCGGGTGGTCCGCGATTTTGCGCAAGGCTTCCTCGGCGCTGAATGCGGTTGCCACGATATACCCGGCTGCCTCCAGCCGGATCGACATCAGGCGCAGCAGGTCGGGGTCGTCGTCCACCACCAGCACATGGCGTGCATCCTGCGGTGAATACTCAATGCCGATTGCGTTCAATCAGGCTGTCCTCCATTTTCCGTATGGCATCCAGCTTATCACTGCAGGTGTCGGCCCGTTTTTTTTCGTCGTGAAGCTGGTTGCCGCATTCGGTCACACTCCCGGCAAGACGGACCCGTTCCTGAAGCGTGGTGCTCAGCCAGTGAATCAATGGCATGAGCCCGGAATCCAGATCCACTTTTTGTTTTTCTCTCGCCTGCAGCATCTGCAGCGCGGTTGCGTCATTACGCAACGGGAAGCCGGGCTGGGAAAGCAGCAACGACAGTTCCAGCAGTTTGTCGTCACCGCGATCCTGCTCCGGGATTGCCCTTAGAGCGTCATACTCCTTGACCAGGTCGGCTGCTGTGAGACGGTTCAACTGGATCGTAAAAGCCAAAAGTTCCTCAAGCTCCTGAGGCTTGGCGGACGGAGGCCTGACCTGAGCCGGCTTCGGATGTCGGGCCTGGCTGGGAGAGAGCGGGGCGCATCCAGACGTGATCAGGATCAGCAAGGAAGCGAGTGCGGTATATTTTTTCATCATCGGTTCATGTCGTTTCCATGGTTATGTTCGGCAGGACAACCCGGAAACAGGCGCCGTGACCGGGTGCATCCATGACTGCAATACTGCCGCCCAATGCCGTGGCCAGTTCTTTTGCGATCGAGAGCCCCAGCCCCGTTCCCTGCTTGGAGGTCGCTACGGGTTGCCTGCCCTGGTAGAAGGCATTGAATACCTGCGGGCGGTCATCCCCGGATACTCCGGGCCCCTGATCGAAGACCTCCAGAATGACCTTGTGTTCCACAACTCCCGCCCGGATTTGTATGCATCCCCCTGGCGGGGAAAACTTGATTGCATTCGAAAGCAGGTTATCTATGATCACGCGCACTTTTTCCGGGTCGGCCTGCCATTCGATATCCCCGGCCCGATTTTCGACCCGAATATCCTTCGCCAACAGGGCGGCACGCTGATCGAGCAGTACCCGATTCACCACCTCGCCAGACTTTGTGGCCTGCAGACTGACTTGATGAGGGGCGGACAGCAAGGTGCGGTAGGCAAGCAGATCCTCGATCAGTTTCTGCAGGCGCTGGCCGTTTTGCCGCAAGATGGAAACCACTTCGCTTTGTGCGCTGGTCAGCCCGCCAAGGCCACCCTCCCAGAGCAGTTCCGCACTATCCCGCACGGCGGTCAGCGGGGTCTTGAGTTCATGCGAAAGATGCCGCAGGAAACGGCTCTTCTCGGCTTCCACATCCAATAGCCCCTGGCGCATCCAGTCCAGACGCAAGGCCAGATATTCCAGGTCGCTGGGGCCATTGACCTTGATCGGCTGGTTCAGGTTGCCGTCACGCAGACGGCGAATCGCGGCATCCAGCTGCTGGATCGGTTTGACAATCATCAGCGGCACGCCAATCACCATCAGGACGACCAGAGGAGCCAGCCCCCATAGCACCCAGTTCACCCGCGCCTGTTCGTTTTCAGTTCGGGTCAGCAGGGCGGCGGTTTCCTGATCGACCAGGGCATGACTCTGGGCCGAGATTGCCTTGGCATCGTCCAGCACCTGCGAAAATTCGTGCGTTCTCGAGGCAATGGCGTTGGCGCGAGATTCCGATTTTGAAATGCTCGCCTGCAGGACGGCTTCTCTGGCGATCAGTTCGTTCAACCCATGCCACTGTTGGCCGTTCCAGTCCAGGTTGGTCAATAAAGCACTGGTTTTGACGAAGCGGGCATGAGCCTGTTGATAGGCCGACCACATGGTCTCGTCGCCAAGGATGGCATATTGTCTGGCGGCGCGCTCCATGGTAGCTGCTGCATCCTGAAGATCCCTGCTGCCATTGACCGCCTGGGCACTCTGGTAGACCAGGCGCTGGCTTTCCCTGGCCAGCCGCTCCAGGGAGTCCACGCTGTAAAGTAGCCCCGCCAGAATCGGGATGGCGGCAACCACAAAGCCGAGCAGGGTGAACTTCAGAAATGAGCTGGGATAAAGCGTCCGCATCGAGTATTCCCCTAATTCCCTGTTGTCCTAGCGAGTAGCAATCTCGCTTAACCAATGTCTGCCATTTCCAGTGCGGGGCCGCTGTCAATCTGGAGGTGCTGGCAATCTGATGTGATGCTTTTCAAGTCAGGCCGCCCTCTCTCGCCCCGGAGGCTTGATCCTGGTCGCTGCAGCATAGACCAGGGGCTCGAAGACTCGTTCAATATCGGCACAAGTGAACCGGATCAATAAAGTGGGTCAGCGGCAATATCGCATTTGCAGATCGATCGAAAAAACATCCCGCTTCCTTGTCGTCATCTGGCGACAGCCGCAATCCACCCTATCCCCCTGTTTTCAGGAATATTTCTCATAATCGCCCGGACTCGGTGTCGCCGCTGAGCGACATTTTTCCCGGAGATTTGCCTCATCAATTTCCATATGGTTCGTTATCTGACTGTTTATTAAAGGATTTAAGATGATGGCCCGTATGTTGCTATTCAACTCTTGCGTCCAGTCCCGGGCGTAAACGCCCTGTTATTCAGACACTGAGAGAGAACCCAGACATGCTCAAATCCTTCATGCACTCCGACTCTACCGGTAACCCAAAAACCGATTCGGCCCGGACGAGTCATACGGGCTACCCGGCCAGACCAGCCGAATCCGCCAAGCCGACGGTTGAGACCCCTGTGGAGGAAACCGCTCCGGCAGCCGCAAAATCCGCATCGAGCGACGAAGGCAGCAAGCTCATCGTCGGACCGAACATCAAGCTGAAAGGCTCCGAAATCACCGATTGCGAAATTCTGGTAGTGGAAGGCCGTGTCGAAGCCTCCATGAATAGTCGTGATATCCGGATCGCCGAAGGCGGCGTGTTTTCCGGCAAGGCCGAGATCGACGTGGCTGAGGTGCGCGGCACCTTTGAAGGCGAGTTGACCGCTCGCAAGCGGCTGGTGGTGTATGCCACCGGTCGGATCAACGGCACCATCCGTTACGGCGCGCTAAAGGTCGAGGAAGGCGGCATGATCAGCGGGAACATGGCGAAGCTTGCAGCCGGCGGTCCCAGTCTGGCCACGGCGCCTGGCGCCACAGCACCAGCCCCGGCCCCCGAATCAGTTCAGGAGCAAGATGCAGAACTGGAAGAGCTCCGTACTGCTTCGGCCTTTGGCCGAACCCAGAGAAGGGGCTGATCGAAGCCAGAACCGCGGCTGTCGGCGCTACCCGACACCCCGTTCAGCCGACGTCCGCGGGACAGGCTCGCTCACCCCGCCCGACCCTTGCAGGCCAGGCAGTACGACCTGACACACGCCGGACCGCCTGATGGGAGTCTGGCCCCGATAGTCCAATTAACGTTGTGCTGCACATGAAGCGCTGACGCTTCGATTCTTTGCCCGGGTGACGCTACAGATTTTCAATATCTGGCGGATTGCGGGCAAAACCTCATGTCGTCAGAGGTCATTTGTCGCGATTAAATATTAGCAATTAATTATTTTCTTAAGTACGGAGATCATCATGATGAAAATTTTGTTCTACTTTTTTGCCCTGATTTTCTGGGTCTTGCCTTGGCAGATCATGAAGACATTTGGCAAGTTTGATCGCGATTAAGGCCGCCCACTAGGCGGGCGGCCCTCTTTGGCATCACCACGTCGCCCTTGTAGCGACAGCCGTGGATCAGCCTTCCTTGTGATACGAGACGATGGTCTCGACTTCCTTCTTCGAGCCCAGGATCACCGGCACGCGCTGGTGCAGGCCTTCGGGCTTGAGGTCGAGGATGCGTTCGTAGCCGGTCGATGACGCGCCGCCGGCCTGTTCGACGATCATGGACATCGGGTTGGCTTCATAAAGCAGGCGCAGCTTGCCGGGTTTGCTCGGGTCCTTGGTGTCGCGCGGGTACATGAACACGCCGCCGCGGGTCAGGATGCGGTGCACCTCGGCCACCATGGAGGCGACCCAGCGCATGTTGAAGTCCTTGCCGCGCGGGCCTTCGACGCCGGCCAGGCATTCTTCCACATAGCGCGCGACGGGCGGCTCCCAGAACCGGCGGTTGGAAGCGTTGATGGCGAATTCCTTGGTTTCTTCCGGCACCTTCATGTCGGGGTGGGTGAGCAGGAACTCGCCCACTTCGCGGTCCAGGGTGAAGCCGTTGACGCCGTGGCCCATGGTCAGCACCAACATGGTGGAGGAACCGTACAGGGCATAGCCGGCACAGACCTGCTGGGTGCCGGGCTGGAGGAAGTCAGCCATGGAGGCGGCGCGGTTGGGCACCGGGGCGCGCAGGATGGAGAAGATGGTGCCGACCGAGATGTTGATGTCGACGTTGCTGGAGCCGTCGAGCGGATCGAACACCAGCAGGTATTTGCCGAGCGGGTACTTGTTGGGGATGGGGTAGACCTCGTCCATCTCTTCCGAGGCCATGCCGGCCAGATGACCGGCCCACTCGTTGGTGCGGATCATGATCTCGTTGGTGATCACGTCCAGCTTCTTCTGGGTCTCGCCTTGCACGTTCTGGCTTTCCAGCGCACCCATGGTGCCGATCAGGGCGCCCTTGTTGACCGCGTTGGAAATGACCTTGATGGCGGTGGTCAGGTCGTTGAGCAGGGCGGTGAAATCGCCGGTGGCGCCGGCGATGTGGCGCTGTTCTTCGATGATGAACTGGGTGAGCGTGGTGCCGGTATGCATGTGCGTTCTCCGGAAGTTGAATATTAGAAAACGCTAATTTTACCATTCGGCGCATTGGCCTGCGCCGCGAAATTTCCGGCTACTTGGTACTGGTCTGCAGGTCGTTGGTGAAATTCCAGACCCGGGTAACGCCCAGCACATCGACGCTCTTGCGCATTTCGGCCGAGAACGGCGCGAACGGCGCGGACATCTGGACGATCTTGACCGCGGCGGCATCGAGCACCTTCGAGCCCGATGACTTGTCAATCTGGATGTCTTCCAGAGTACCGTCGGACTTGATGTTCACGGTCAGCACCAGCGCGCCATAGATGTGGCCTCGCTTGGCCGCCTCGGGATAGTTCAGGTTGCCGACCCGTTCGATCTTGATCCTCCAGTCCTCGACATAGCGTGCATAGCTGTATTCCTGCGCCCGCGCACCGACGAAGACCCGGCGCGGCCGCTTCTGGTAGGAGTCGTACTCCTTGTCTATGCGGGCCTGAAGCCGGGCCATTTCCAGGCTGTCGGTGGACAGATCGAGCGGGGCCGGCGGGGTCGAAGGCTTGGGCTGCGGCGTGGTTTCCGGCTGGTCGGTCGCCACCGCATAGGTCGATCTGGCCTGGGCCAACAGGCGCCGGACCTTTTCCTCCTGAACCTTGATCTGCTGATTGAGATTGGCCGACGAGGCCGGGCTTTCCGTTTCGCTGGCGGCCAATGGGCTCTTGGCCTGACGGTCCTCGTCGACGTTGCCGCCGCCATCCAGGTTGTGCTGGGCCAGGACATCGGCCTTGAGCGGTTTGGTGTGGCTGCGGGCATTGACCAGGACCACGTCGAGCGGCTTGTCGTTTTCGAACAGGGCCGGGTTGGCCGCCTTGAAGGTCAGGCCGAAGATCAGCATGGTATGAACGATCAGCGAAGCGATGATCGCCGTATTGAAACGGTTGTTCATATCATTCACGGTCAGCGGCACGTGCAGGACCGCGCCCTCCGACGAAAAGCCGGCCGTCTTCAGGCTGCGGGCAAAGTTGCCAGGTAGCGACATGTCAACTCGACATCCAGCAGATCAAAATCGGTCACCGCCACCCGGATCTGGTCACCCTGATTGAGCGCCGGGGCACCGGTCACGCGGGTGACCATGGGCAGACCTTCGAAGCGAACCAGATTCTCCTTCAGCACGGCGGCATTCAACTCCTGTACCCCCTCCTGCATCAGCCAGCGCAGGCACCAGTAGCGTTCCATTTTGCGCTGAAAGTCGTTGTAGGCGTCATAGGCCAGCTCGAAATCGCGCATGGCGGCGAACAGCATCGGGTCATTGCCGGCGTAGACCGGCTTTTCCTCGCGCGCCACGGCCAGGATCTGGCGCTGGTTGATCAGGTCGACATAGCGGCGCAGCGGCGAGGTGCTCCAGGCGTAGCACTCCAGGCCCAGCCCTTCGTGCGGCGCGGGCTTCAGGGTCATGCGTACCTTGCCCTGGCTCTGCGCCCGGTACATGCCGGCGACCTCGTGATCGGCCAGCAGTTTACCCCAGCGGCTGTTGGCCAGGATCATCAACTCGGACACCAGCTTGTCGATGGGGTTGCCGCGAATGCGGGTCGATATCTGCACCCGGTCGTCGGCCACCTTGAAGATGTAATCGGCGCGCTGGACCTGGTCGGCCTTGCCGCGCGCGGCTTCGAGGTGGCAGGCAAAGCCCCACAGCCATTCCAGTTCACGCCGGAATTCATAATCGGGTGCGGCCGGGTTCTTGATGGTGTCCTCGTTGAACAACGGTTCCAGCGTCTCGTGGCGAAGGTTGGCGGCGATACGGATGGTGTCGGCCTGGGTGGACAGCGACTGGATGCTGAAATCGGAGGCCACCTCGACGTACAGCGACAAGGCTGCGCAGTCACGGTGTTCGGCCAGCGTGTACTGGTTCACCAGATTCTCGGGCAGCATGGTGATCTTGCCACCAGGCATGTAGACGGTGGACAGGCGCGTCGCGGCAAGGCGGTCGAGATCGCTGCCGGGGGCGATGCCCAGGGCCGGCGCGGCGATATGGATGCCGACCCGGATCGAGCCATCATCGCGGAAGATGACCGAGAAGGCATCGTCGATTTCGGTCGTGGCGGCGTCGTCGATGCTGAAGGCGGGCGCATCGCCGGCCGGCAGTTCGGGCGGCGGCGGCGGGGCCGTCAGCTCGGGAAAGCCGGCACCCCTGGGAAAGTGTTCGAGCAGGAAGGCCTGCAGATGGAACTCATGGCTGGACGGAATCGCACCGCACTTGTCCAGCAGCCGCACCGGGCTCAGGCCGGTCTCGGCGCAGGCGTCGATCAGGGCCTTGTATTCCAGGCTGTTCTTGTCCGGCCTGTGGGCCAGTTCGAACACCTTGGCGGCAAACACCTCGGGCAGACCGCCTGACTTGAGCTGGCTCACCCACTCGGCGCGCTGCTCGGCCTCGCGTGCCTTGCGTTCCAGGCCGGCCTTGGCGGCGGCCAGCGCATCGGCCGGCGCCGCCTTGTAGCGGCCCTTGCCCTTTTTGTAGAAAAAGATCGGCGCATTATGCAGGCAGAGCAGGACGGCGCCGGCTTCCGGCCCGGTCGGCGTCTTGCCGTAATAGTCGGCAGCAATATCGGCGAAGCCGAATTCGTCGGCGCCGGCCACTTCCCAGAGGAAATCGGTGTCGATCTCGCCGGCCAGACGGCGCGCCGTCTCCATCGCCTCGCCCGGCGCGGGCGATCCGAAACGCAACAGGATGTGGGCGGCCTTGACCTTGGTCCGCTTGCCGAACTGGGATTCCATCTGCACCGAGCTGTCGTTGTCGGTCAGGATGGTGCCGGCCTTGATGTCACCGTCTTCTTCGTAATAAGCGAACACGGCTCAGAACTCCAGGATGGTGGGGATGTATTCGGTGAAGCGCGTGAACCCGTGATCGCCGCCGTCCAGCACGATCTGTCTCGCGCCGGCGAAGTAAGTCACTGCTTCGCGGTAGTCGAGCACCTCGTCGCCGGTTTCCACGAGCAGCAGACAGTTTTCCGGGCGGCTCAGGCGCTCGACCTGCAGGGTGTCGAGTTCCGCAGCATGTCGATCGGTGAACAGATAGTCGTCGCCGCTGTGCCAGTTCTTTTGCGGCCGGCCGATTTCTGCCGCCAGTTTTGCATGACAGCCGACGCAGGGATTGATCAATACCGCCCTCAGTCCATGTTTCTCGGCCAGATACGCGGCGTAGAAGCCGCCCAGCGAACTGCCGACCAGCTTGGCCGGTCCGCGGCTTGCGCCAATCAGGCCTTCGAGCAGTTCAATCGCCTCGGCTGGACGATGCGGCAGGTCGGGGCAAACAAAGGCCTCGCCCAGGCCGCGCGCCGCCATCCAGGCGGCGAGTTCACGCGATTTGCCGGACTGGGATGAACTGTTGAAGCCATGGAGGTAGATCAGCATGCCGCAGGGAAGAGGGCTGGAAAGGGCGTGATTTTACCCGGTCACCTTCGCCAGCCATACCGTGATTTTGTCGATGACCTCGGTCGCCGCCCGATCCATGGCGTTCGCCGCCCCGGCAGCGTTGTAGGTGGCAACCGGCACCTGGGCCAGAAAAACCTCCCTTGCCACCAGTTCGCCCCTGGAACGGCGAACCAGTTCAGCCTCGACCAGCAGGAAGGCCGAGCCGGGCTGGACTGCGGCATCGTGATAGAAGTCGATCAGCCGGGTATTGAGCTGGTAGTCGCCCACCACGCCCGACGCCATGGACGCGACCGTGGCAAAGACGCCTGCCGTTTCCAGGCGCTGGCGCAGCAGCCAGGTCAGGCGCTTGCCCGGCAGCTCGGCCCACTGGGCGAATTCGTAATGCGACCGGGTACCCGGCTCGCGGCTGTAGGCCAGTCCGGCCTCCTGATAAAAGGCCGGTGCGTCCATCTCGCGCAACAGGAGCACGCCGGGCTGGCTATGCGGCAGGTGGATGGCCGGGCCCGGGTCGCTCAGGACGTAATGGGTGACCGGCTGGGTCGACCCGGTCAGGCTGGAACAGCCGGCCAGCAGGATGGCCAGGATAGTCAGGATGAATGGCAACCGGTTTTTCATTTCTTGATCTCCTCGCCCGGCCCCAGTGCGTGCGGATTGGGGCCGAACAATACCCGGGCCGGGTCCGCCAGGGCCCGGCCGCTGTCCTTCAGCGCATCGCCGGCCTCGCGCAGGGACTGTCCCGTGGACTGGATGTCCTGACCGGCAAGATCGGTGGTCAATTTGACCTGCCCGCTCAGGGTGGTCACTTGCTGGTCCATCCGGTCCAGGGTGGCGCGCGACGAAGCCAGCGTGGACGAGGCCTCGCCCAGCACCGAATTCAGCTGTACGGCGGTGTCCTTCAGCGAAGCGCGGGCCTCGGCCCCCAGGTCACCCAGCTGATCGGTGGTTTTCTGAATGCTGGCCAGCGCTGCCTGCATACCAGGCATGGTCTGTTTCAGGTCGCCGGTCACGCTGTCGAGATTGGCCAGAGTGTGCGCAAAGGCCTGCTGATTCCGGTCCGAGAGCAGGTTATTGAACCGATTGAGCGCCTCCTGGCTGGTCTTGCTCAGTTCCTCGAGGTTATCGGTCACCTTGGTCAGTTGCGAGACGCCTTCCGGGATGACGGGGTATTTCTCGCCTTCCAGCACCCGGGTCAGGGGCGCCCGTGCCTGGGGCGGGTTTTCCAGATCGATCGCCGCCAGTCCGGTCACCAGATGGCGCGAAACCACGGCCTCGACCCCTTCCATGACCGGCGTGCGGGCATCGACCTGGAGCAGCACGCGGACCTTGTGCGCCTCGCCCGGCAGGATGGCATAGTCCGCCACCTTGCCGACCTTGATGCCCTGCATGCGCACGTCGCTGTTGATCTGCAGGCCCTCCAGCGATTGCACCCGGAAATAGACGATATAGCGATCCTGATCCTTGTCGCCGGCCCGACCGGACAGCCAGAACAGGCCCGCGATCAGCAGCGCGGCCAGGATCAGGGTGGCCAGTCCGACCCGGATGTATCTCGCTTCAGATTCCATTCGACGTTCCCCTCGACAATGCCTGGGCAGAAAAATAGGACTGTATCCAGGGATGGTCGACCCTGGCCACTTCGGCCACCGGGCCGTCGGCGATGACCTTGCCGCCATGCAGGACCACGACCCGATCGACCATGCCCCACAGGGTATCGAGATCATGCGTGGTCAGCAACGCGGTCAGGCCGAGACTGTCGCACAGGGTGCGCAACAGCCGGTCGAACTCCCGCGCGCTGATCGGGTCGAGACCGGAGGTCGGCTCGTCCAGGAACAGCATCTCCGGTTGCAGCGCCAGCGCACGGGCCAGCGCCGCCCGTTTCTTCATCCCGCCGGACAGCTCGGACGGCCGCTTGGCGGCGGCATCCAGCGGCAGGCCGGCCAGGCGGATGTTCAGTGCGATCACCTCGTTTTGCAGGCTGGCCGGCAGCTTCGCGTGTTCACGCAGGGGCGCCGCGATGTTCTCGGCCACGGTCAGCGAGGAAAACAGCGCACCCTCCTGGAACAGCATGCCGAACCGTTGCCGCACCTGGTTCAGCGCCTGCGGGTTCAGGGTCCAGATGTCCTGACCCAAGAGCCGGATGGAGCCGCCCGATGGCCGCAGCAGACCGACGCACTCGCGCAGCAGGACCGTCTTGCCGGTGCCGCTGCCGCCGATCAGGGCCACCACCTCGCCCTTGTTCACCCGGAAGTTCACGCCGTCGTGCAGCAGCTGCCCGGCCAGCCGGGTGCGCACGCCGTCGAGTTCGAGCACGCTCATCACTTGATCTCCGGATGCAGGATGGCGAACAGGGCGTTGATCAGGATCACCGCGACCAGGCTGGACACCACGGTCGAGGTGGTCTTGTCGCCGACGCTGCGCGCGTCGCGGCTCACCGCAAAGCCGTTGCGACAGGCGATGAAGGCGATGGCGGCGGCGAACACCGGCGCCTTGTACAGGCCGTAGACCACCATGTCGACCGGCAGCACGTCCTTCAGGCGGCTGACGAAGGTAACGAAGGTGATGTCGAGCTGGCTGGCAGCGATGACCGCCGAGCCAGCGATGCCGACAATGTCACCGAAGAAGGTCAGCAGCGGCATGGCGATGACGATCGCGATCAGGCGCGGGACGACCAGGACCTGCATCGGCGACAGGCCCAGAGTGGTGATGGCGTCGATCTCCTCGGTCACCTTCATGGCCCCGATCTGGGCGGTGAAGGCCGCGCCGGAACGACCGGCCATCAGGATGGCGACCAGGAGCGGCGACAGTTCGCGCGCCATGGCCATCGACACGCCGTCGACGATGAAGATGTTGGCGCCGTATTTCTCGATCTGGATGCCCAGCAGATAGGCGAACACCACCCCGATCAGGAAGGTCATCAGGGCGACGATGGGCAGGGCGCGCAGGCCGACGTTTTCCAGCTGGACGAAGGTTTCCCGGGCCCGGAAGCTGGCCGGGCGCCGGACCAGGTCGAACAGCGACTCGCCCAGCCAGCCCAGGAAGCCGATGATGTTCGGCAGGCGGCCGGCCAGGCGGCTGACCTCGTGCCCGAGACGGGCGAGCAGGCCCGGCTGCATCGGCTCGGGCAGGGCAGGCACATCCAGCCGCTCGGCCACCAGCCGAATCAGGCCGAGCTGGTCTTCGGCAAAACCGGCCAGGTCGATCTTCTGCCAGGGAAAACCGGCCGCCTGCAGATGGTTGTGCAACAACATGACGCCGGCGCTGTCCAGCCCGGCCAGCCGGCTGCCGTCCAGCGTCAAGGCGCCGCCCTTGGGCCATTCGAACCCGCCCAGCAGTCGGTCCAGGCTGGCCAGTCGCGCCAGCCGCCAGTCTCCGGCCAACCGCAACACTCCGCCCGATTCGGTCCGCTCAAGGGAAATCGGGGGGCGGTCGGTCATGGTTATCGGGCCAGCCGGGCCAGGAGCTTGTCGTGGACACCGCCAAAGCCGCCGTTGCTCATCACCAATATCTGGTCGCCGGGTCGGGCCTCGGCGGCAACGGCCTCGACCAGTTCGGCCAGTTCGTCGTACGTGCCAGCCTTGTCGCCCAGCGGTGCCAGCACGGCGGCAGCGTCCCAGCCCAGATCCTTCGAATAGCAGAACACCTTCTGGGCGTCCTTCAGGCTGCCCGCCAGTTCATCCTTCAGCGTGCCCAGTTTCATGGTGTTCGAACGCGGTTCCAGCACCGCCAGGATGCGGGCATCGCCGACCCGGGAGCGCAGGCCGGCCAGCGTGGTCTCGATGGCGGTCGGGTGGTGGGCGAAATCGTCGTAGACGGCGATGCCGTTGACCGTGCCGCGCAGCTCGAGCCGGCGCTTTACGTTCTGGAACCGGCCCAGGCCTTCAATCGCCACCTGCGGTGACACACCCACATGGCGCGCGGCGGCGATGGCGGCCAGGGCGTTGCTGCGGTTGTGTTCGCCGACCAGTTCCCAGCTCACCGTGCCAACCGGTTGGTCGTTGAGCGTGACCTCGAAGCTGGTGGCGCCAGTGGCCTTGGCCTTCCAGCCGAAGCCCGGCCCGGCGAAGTATTCCACCCCGCTCCAGCAACCCTTGCCCAGCACCCGCAGGAGGTTCTGGTCACCGCCGTTGGCCACCACCAGGCCATTGCCCGGCACGGTGCGGACCAGATGATGAAACTGGGTTTCGATAGCGGCCAGGTCGGGAAAGATGTCGGCGTGGTCGTATTCCAGATTGTTCAGGATTGCGGTGCGCGGATGGTAGTGGACAAACTTGGAGCGCTTGTCGAAGAAGGCGGTGTCGTACTCGTCGGCCTCGATCACGAAGAAGGGCGACTCGGTCAGCCGGGCCGAGATGCCGAAGTTCATCGGCACGCCGCCGACCAGGTAGCCGGGATTGAGCTTGGCGTCTTCCAGTATCCAGGCCAGCATGCCCGAGGTGGTGGTCTTGCCGTGGGTACCGGCGACAGCCAGCACCCATTTATCCTTGAGCACGTTCTCGTACAGCCACTGCGGACCGGAGATATAAGGCAGGCCGCGGTTGAGGATTTCCTCCATCAGCGGCTGCTTGCCGCGGCTGACCACGTTGCCGACCACGAACATGTCGGCACCGATCGTGGCCTGACCGGCGTCGAAGCCCTCGATCAGTTCGATGCCCTGAGCCTGCAATTGAGTGCTCATGGGTGGATAGACCTGGGCGTCGCAGCCGGTGACCTTGTGGCCGGCCTGTTTGGCGATGACCGCAATGCCGCCCATGAAGGTGCCGCAGATGCCGAGGATGTGTATGTGCATTATGGAGCTCGTTGGAAGACGCCAGACCGGCCCGGGCGCGTACCGGTTAAATTTATCCTGCAAGTTGTCGTTAATGACTGCCCGGGCGGCAAAATACCAGATCAGCAGGGCCAATGCCTCTGGTTCCGCTCCAGGCGGGGCATTTCCCCGTAGCATATCGTTTTCCGGGCGTTCTATTATTACCGGGTGACTTTGATCCGGCGCGTTTTTTTACCCTATCCGGCGACAGGAGCAGACTCTGAAACACTTGCGGCTCATCCACAGCAATCCGTCGGGACCGATGGCGACCGCGCGAGCCTCGGCCTTGCCGGAGGCGGCGACCGTATTCATCGTCGATGACCGGGCGACCGCGCGCAGCCTGCTCGAGGGCCTGGCCAAGTCTTTGGGCGACGGGATCGAAGTCGAATGCTTCGCCGACCCCAGGCAGGCTCTGGAACGGGCAGAAAGCCTGATCCCCGATCTGGTCATCACCGATTACCGCATGCCCGCCATGGATGGCATCGAATTCACCCGCCGGCTGCGGGCCATGAGGGCGCTGGCCGACATCCCAATCGTCATCATCACGGTCGTGGAAGACCGGAAAGTCCGCCACCTGGCGCTGGAAAGCGGCGCCACCGACTTTCTGACCCGACCCATCGATCCGCATGAATGCCGGGCCCGTTGCCGCAACCTCCTGGCCTTGCGTCGAAGCCAGAAGAAACTGAGCGACCGCGCCAACCGGCTCGAAGTGCAGGTCGCCCGCGCCACGCAGATGATCCACTCCCGGGAACGGGAAACCCTGATCAAGCTGGCCAAGGCCGGCGAATACCGGGACGAGAACACGGGCAACCACATTTACCGGATGGCGCGATTCAGCAGCCTGATTGCACGCAAGCTCGATTTGAATGCGCAGGAATGCGAAGACATCGAGGTGGCGGCGCCCATGCATGACCTGGGCAAGATCGGAATCCCCGACAACGTGCTGCTCAAGCACGGGCCGCTGACGCCGCAGGAATGGATGATCATGAAGAAGCACCCGGTCATCGGCCATGACATCCTCGCCGACAGTCCGTCCCATTACCTGCGCCTGGGCGCCCTGATCGCCCTGTGCCACCATGAACGATACGACGGCAAGGGTTATCCGCACGGTCTGACCGGAGAGAGCATCCCCTTGTCGGCACGCATCGTCACGGTGGCCGATGTCTTCGATGCCCTCACCACCGCACGCCCCTACAAGCAGGCCTGGACCTTCGAGGCGGCCCTGGAATACATAAGTGAACAAAAGGGCACCCATTTCGACCCGAACTGCGCACAGGTGTTTCTCGACAACACCGACGAGGTCCGGCGCATCATGCGCGAATACCAGGACGAAGAAGACACAGCGCCATGATTCGCCCCTGGGGACGCCAACTGAAAACCCTTTTCGGCAAGCTGGCCGAACGGGTCAGGTCGCGTCCCGATTCAGAGTTTCAGCAGGCGCTGATCCGCTTTTTTATTGGTGTACTTTTTCTTCTGTATTACATCGGGCCATGGTTTGATCATTCCGGAGACCTGACGGTCTCTGTGTATCGGGTAGCTCTGGTCTTCATGCCTCTGTCTACAGTATTGCTTTTAGCCCCCCTTGTTTTCCCGAAGGAATCGCCTGCGCGGCGGATTGCAGGGTCTCTGCTCGACTTCTCTACTGCTTCGTTATTGCTATATATCGGTGACGAGATTACTGCGCCGCTCGTTGTCATTTATTTATGGGTAACCGTAGGAAATGGATTCCGGTACGGCATCAGATATCTGTATTTTTCAACCGTACTTTCGGCAATAGGTTTTTCGACCGTCCTTGCCCTGAGCCGTTTCTGGCATGCCAACCTGGCGCTTGGGTTCAGCATGCTGGCCGCGGTCATTGTCATTCCGTTGTATGCAGCGATACTGATGCGCCAGTTACACCAGTCAATTGCCAGGGAGAAAGAGGCAAATCAGGCCAAATCACAATTTCTGGCCAATATGAGCCACGAGTTGCGCACCCCCCTGAACGGGGTGATCGGAGTCGCCCATCTGCTGGAAGAAACGCGGCTTGACCGGGAGCAGCGTGAATTGGTCCAGATCGTCCGCTCGTCGGCCGACACCCTGCTGGGCCTGATCGACAATGTTCTTGATTTCTCCCGGATCGAGGCAGGCCGCCTCACGCTGGCCGACGAAGCCTTCGACCTGCACCTGCTGGTCAACCGCATCGTGCAGATGCTGAAGCCGGCGGCCCAGAAGAAGGGCATCACCCTGGCCGCGCACATTGCGCCCCAGACCCCCTTCCGGCTCAGCGGCGATGCCCCCCATCTGCGCCAGGTTTTGCTCAACCTGATCGGCAATGCCATCAAGTTCACCGAAACCGGCCGGGTCGACCTGTATATCCGCCCGATCGGGCTGAGCGTACCGCCCAGGCTTCAGTTCGAGGTGGTCGATACCGGCATCGGCATCCCGGACGCGGCCCAGGCGACAATTTTCCAGAGTTTCACCCAGGCCGATGCATCGATCACCCGCCGGTTCGGCGGCTCCGGCCTGGGCACAACCATCGCCAAGCAACTGGTCGAATTGATGGGCGGCCGGATCGGGCTGCGTAGCGAAGAAGGGGTGGGCAGCGTCTTCTGGGTCGAGATTCCGTTCACGGCCCAGGCCAGCCCAGAACCGGGCCATCGTGCCGAGGAGCGGCTGAACGGCCAGGTGGCCTTGCTGGTGCCGGATGCCATGCGGCCGCGACTGGATGAGATGGTACGCAGTTGGGGCCTGGACGTGCTGGCCCTGGCCTCCGACCGCGAAGTCGCCGGCGTGCTGAACAACGCTGACCATGGCTCGATGGCGGCGCTGGTGCTGGCCCGGAACTGCCTGTCCGCAGACCCGCTGACCTTCATCCGCGCGCTCGGGCTGCCCGGACAGAAACAGGGCCGGCCGGTGATCCTGATCGAAGCCTCGAACGAGGCCGATCCGCAGTTTTCCGAGACCCGCCTGACCCATGCCGGTTACGAGGCCGTGCTGACCGATCCGGTCAATCCCAGCCTGCTGTTCAATGCAATCCATGCCGCCATGAGCGGGGCCTTGCCCGGCAATGTCGTTTCCATCGCCGAGCATTTCCAGAATCGTGCCGGCGGGATGCGTCTGCGCATCCTCGTGGCCGACGACAATCCGGTCAATCTGCGGGTCACCCAGGGCATCATGGAACATGCCGGCCATGAAGTGCTGACCGTGAATGATGGCGAGCAGGCCCTGGATGTGCTGGAAGCCGAGGGCAGCAACCTCGACCTGGCCATCATCGACATGCAGATGCCCGGACTTTCCGGCCTGGACGTGGTCCGTCACTGGCGGATCATGGAGACGGGCCATCTGCCCATCATCATGCTCACGGCCGATGCCCGGGAAGAAAGCATGCGGATCTGCCGGGAAGCCGGCGCGGATGTGTTCCTGACCAAGCCGATCAACGGCATCGACCTGATCGAAACCGTCGCCCGCCTGGCGACGACGCCCGGCTCGGACGACGTCTGGCCAGCCCACAAGAAGGCGCGGACCGCGGTCCTGCTGGACGAAACCATCCTGGACGATCTCGCCTCGGTTGCCGGCGGGCATGGCTTTGTCGAGGGCCTCATCCACGAATTTACCGGGGACAGCCTGCACATTCTCGATGCCGTCGAGCGGGCACAACGGGATCGCGACTACCCCGCCTGGAAAGAACAGCTGCACATGCTCAAGGGCGGCGCCAACGATGTCGGCGCGCTCCAGCTGGCAAAGGCCTGCGAAGAGGCCGAGCGTATCCAGCCCTATGAGCTCGGCGGCCCCCTGTCGCGGGAACAACTAGGCCGGGTACGCGAGGCGTGGGCGGCCGCCGGCAAGGCGCTGTCGGAATATCTATCCCGCCAGGCGAGCCTCCAGCGGCATTGACTCCTCGACCCGGGGTGCAATCTTGCCGCCCTGCCGCGCCACCAGACGCTCCATCATGCGCAGATCCTTCGGCTCGATCCGTAGCGCGGCATCCACCCACACTTCGGTGATGCTCATCAA
>JBBIJC010000048.1:0-17947 GCA_037446165.1 Hydrogenophilales bacterium
CTTATTTTCTGCGCTCCAGCCATTGACTCATCGCCGCTTCAAGTTGGTCCAGTCCCGGCAGTATCTGAATCCCGACTTTGGTCTCGGCGAGGTCTCTGACGCCCTTGCCACCGACCCAGATTTCGATGGCCGGGTCGACCCGCTGGCGCAGTTCCAGCAACGCGGGCAGGGTCTGCCGGCGCGGGTAGGCGGCGCTGAACGAGAGCGCGATCACGTCCACATGGTGGGCCTGCGCGGCGTTGCCGATGTCGTCGATCGGCATCTGCGGCCCCAGGTAGACGCAATGCGCGCCGCCTAGCACGAGGGTGCTCGCAGCCATCAGCAGCCCCAGGCTGTGCCCTTCCTTGGGCAGTGTGGTGAGCAGGACGCGCGGTTGTCCAGACGGCGAATCGAGCGGCTCCAGGGCGCTGCGCAGCAGGTTATGAACGACCTCGGAATAGAGGTGCTCTTCAAAAACCTGCAATTCACCGCGGGCCCAGGCTTCCCCCACGGCCACCGAGGCTGGCTCGACAGTGTCCTGGACAAAATGCCTAAGCCCTTGTTCCTGTAGAAGCCGTCCCAGCCGCCCCTTGAGGTTGGCCGGGTCATGGGCGCGCAGCAGCGCGAGGATGTCGGCCACCAATGCAGGGTCCGCGGAACCGGTTGTTGCCCGCGTATTGCCTGCCGCCAGGTCGGATAAGTCGGCCTGGCTGAGCGGGATCAGTTTCGAGGGCCTGAAGCCATGGCCCATCAGGTGTTTTATCAGGCGCAGCCGGGCGACCTGCTCGGCCGGATAGGCCCGTTCGCCATTTGCATCCCGGCCAGGCATGGGGAAGCCATAGCGCAACTCCCATTTGCGCAGGACATCCTTGGACAACCCGGTTTCCCGTTCGACCGTGCCTATGCTCAAGGCTTGTTCCATTGAATCCATGTTTTGTCCTGGACAAATATTTGACATCTGCAAATTGTGCGCCTATCTTACGGTCATGCTTATATTTGTCCAGGACAAAAACATGAAACGCACTCAATTGTCGAAGTCCAGGGCCAAAACCGCCGCAAAATTCGGGCCGGATGGCAGGCGGCTTCAGGTCTGGCTGGTGGGCGCCCTGATCGCGGCGGCCAGCCTGTTTTCCGGGCATGGCCACGCCGCAGATTGTCCACCCCTGCTGAATCACACTTTCAACCGACTGCAGGACAGCGTGCCGCAGAACCTTTGCCAGTACCGCGGCAAGGTGGTTCTGGTGGTCAACACTGCCAGTTACTGCGGCTTCACCGATCAGTATGCCGGCCTGGAGTCGATGTACAGACAGTACAAGGACAAGGGGCTGGTCGTGCTTGGCTTTCCCGCCAACGACTTTGGCAATCAGGAGCCGGGCAGCAACGCCAAGATCGCTGCCTTCTGCCGCCGTACCTATAGCGTCGAATTTCCGATGTTCGAGAAATCCCACGTGGTCGGGGCCAGCGCCAATGCCTTGTTCGCCGAGCTCGCCCGTCGCACCGGTGAGCAGCCTCAGTGGAATTTCCACAAATATCTTATCGACCGGGAAGGCGGCAAGGTGCTGAGCTTCGGCTCGTCGGCAAGCCCGGATGACAAGGCGCTGGTCGGCGCGATGCAGAAGATGCTCCAGGACAGGGTGGCGCCATGACCGTCGCCAGTCGCGTCGCCATCAGCTGGGTCGAACAGGGTCTGGTGCCCGACCCGGTGATACGTCAGGGCATACGCCGGCTGCTGACCAAGCGCATCGAGGAGATCGGCGCCAGTGATTGCGCCGCCTCCGCGAACGCGACCGAAGCGCTGCTCGAAGCCATGGCAGCCAGCCCGGTGGCCCTGGTGCCGGAACTCGCCAATGCGCAGCATTACGAGGTTCCAGCCGCGTTTTTCGATCAAGTTCTGGGTCCGCGCGGCAAATACAGCGCCTGTCACTGGAGCAACTCGGCCCGCGATCTGGCCCAGGCCGAGCGCGAGGCGCTCGAACTGACCTGCACCCATGCCGGTCTGGAGGATGGCCAGACCATACTCGAACTGGGCTGCGGCTGGGGTTCGCTGTCGCTCTGGATGGCCGAGCGCTACCCGAACGCCTGTATCACTGCGGTGTCCAATTCGCGCTCGCAGAAGGCCCACATCGAAGCCCGCGCTGAATTGAACTGCTTGCGCAACCTGCAGGTGATTACCGCCGACATGAACGGATTTTCCACCGACCGACAGTTCGACCGTGTGGTTTCGGTGGAGATGTTCGAACACATGCGCAACTGGCGCGTGCTGATGCAGCGCATACACGGCTGGCTGAAGCCGGGTGGCCGCTTCTTCATGCACATCTTCTGCCATTGCTCGACGCCCTATTTCTTCGAAGACGAGGGGCCGACCGACTGGATGGGCCGGCACTTTTTCAGCGGCGGGCTGATGCCCAGCGACGATCTGCCGCTGCGTTTTCAGGAGCAGCTGCAACTGGTCCGGCGCTGGCGCTGGGACGGTCGTCACTACGAGCGCACGCTGAATGCCTGGCTGGCCAACATGGACAGCCGACGCGCCGAGGTGATGCCGATACTGACCCAGACCTACGGCGCGCAGGATGCCGAGCTGTGGTGGCAGCGCTGGCGCATCTTCTTCATGGCCTGTGCCGAATTGTTCGGCTATGACAGGGGGCAGCAATGGTGGCTGAGTCACTATCTGTTCGAGCGTCCGGCGCAGGCCTGAGCGCGACCCGTTCCGGGACTTCGGCCATGACCGGGCGACGCTGGCTGCTCAACCTTGCCGGCTTCCAGGTCGGCTGGTTCGCCACTGTTCTGTGCGCAGCCCACGGGGTGTTCTGGCTGGGTCCGCTGGTGGTGGCAGGGGTTATTGGCCTGCATCTGGTCATGGCCGCGCGGGCCGGGATCGAGGTCAGGCTGATGCTGGCCGCCCTGATCATCGGCGCCGTACTGGAAAATGCCCTGTTGGCGGCCGGCCTGGTGCGCTATCCCGGTTCGCCGTCGTGGGTGCCGTTGTGGATGCTGGCGCTCGCCGCAGGCTGGGCGCTGGCCTTGCCCGCGCTGCTGTTCATGGCCGGTTATTGGCAGCGAAGCCAGCCGGATGGAGGTCAGCCATGATGAGCTGGAACGTCTATCTGTCCGGCCTGGCAGTCATGCTGATCATGGCCCTGGCCGGCTGGCTGGCGACCCTGCCGCGACGCAACGTCAACCTGGTCGACAGCCTGTGGTCCCTGTTCTTCCTGGCCGGAGCGGTGACTTATGTCCTGTCGTCGGGGCGGGCTGAAGGGCGCGCGCTGCTGGTACTGGCGCTGGTGGCGCTGTGGGCAGTCCGGCTCAGCACTCACCTGGCTGTGCGCAATTGGGGCAAGGCGGAGGACTACCGTTATCAGGCCATCCGGGGCAACAACTCGCCAGGGTTTGCCTGGAAGAGCCTGTTCATCGTCTTTGGCTTGCAGGCGGTGCTGGCCTGGCTGATCTCCCTGCCGCTGGTGGCGGCCATCGTCTCAATCTCGCCGCTCAATTGGGTGGATGGGCTTGGCGTCGCGCTGATGCTGATCGGGCAGGTTTTCGAGGCCGTGGCCGATCAGCAACTGGCCCGCTTCAAGGCTGATCCTGGCAGCCGGGGCAGGGTGCTGGACCGGGGGCTGTGGCGCTACAGCCGGCATCCCAACTACTTCGGCGAGGCCTGCGTCTGGTGGGGCTTCTGGCTGATCGCCCTGGCCGCCGGTGCGTGGTGGAGCCTGCCCGCACCGCTGCTGATGACCTTCCTGCTGCTCCGGGTGTCGGGCGTCGTCCTGCTCGAAAAGGATATTGCCGAACGCCGTCCGGCCTACCGCGACTACATCGCCCGGACCAGTGCCTTCGTGCCGATGCCGCCGCGTCATGGCGCTCGCTGGCAGACCAGGGAAACGCACTGATGCGCCGCCTGTTCGCGCTGCTCTGTGGCGGTTTCCTGGCGGGCTGCCAGTCGGCCCCGCTACCGCCAATGGCGACCGTGCCCCAGGTCGATCTGAACCGGTTCATGGGCGACTGGTATGTCATCGCCCATATCCCGACCTTTCCCGAACGCAACGCCTATGACGCGATCGAGTCCTACCGGCTCAATGCCGATGGTGCGGTCGCCACCACGTTCAGCTTTCGCGAGGGCGGATTCGACGGCGAAGCGAAGCGCATGCAGCCGACCGGCTTCGTCAGCGACCGGAGCAGCAATGCCGTGTGGGAGATGCAGTTCATCTGGCCGTTCAAGGCCGACTACCGGATCGTCTATCTGAGGCCCGACTACGGCGTCACCATCATCGCCCGGCAGAAGCGTGATTATGTCTGGATCATGGCGCGCAGCCCGCACATCGGCGATGCCGAATATGGACAACTGGTCGACCGCATCGCCACCTGGGGCTATGACCCCAGGCAGCTGCGCCGGGTGCCGCAACGCGGGGGAGATCGGCCATGAAGATAGCCATCGTCGGCAGTGGCATCGCCGGCCTGACTGCCGCCCACCTGCTCCATCCCGGACACGAGGTGACGGTGTTCGAGGCCGGTCGGCACATCGGCGGTCATGTCCATACCCACGATGTCACCCTGGCGGGCCACCATTACCCGGTTGATTCAGGCTTCATCGTATACAACGACCGGACCTATCCCAATTTCATCGGATTGCTGAATGAACTGGAGGTCGAGACCCAGGTCACCGACATGAGCTTCAGTGTCAGTTGCGGCCAAAGCGGATTCGAATACAACGGCGCCAATCTGAACGCCCTGTTCGCCCAGCGCGAGAATCTGCTGCGCCCCGGTTTCTGGGGCATGCTCAGGGACGTGCTGCGCTTTAACCGCGACGCGCCCGGCCTCCTGGCCACCGAGGCCGGCGACATCGCTTTGGGCGAGTGCCTGAGCCGTGCAGGCTACGGCGCGATGTTCCGGGATTACTACATCCTGCCCATGGGCGCGGCCATCTGGTCGACCGACCCGGCTCGCATGCTGCTCTTTCCGGCCCGTTTCTTCATCCGCTTCTTCGTCAACCACGGCCTGCTGAGCCTGACTGACCGGCCGCAGTGGCGGGTCATCAAGGGCGGTTCGCGGGCCTATGTCGAGCGCCTGATTGCACCTTTTCTGGACCGGGTCAAAGTTGATGCTCCAGTCCTCGGCCTGACCCGTTACGACGATTCGGTCGATGTCCATCTGGCCGATGGCACGGCCCGTTTCGATGCGGTGTTCCTGGCCTGCCACAGCGACCAGTCCCTGGCCCTGCTCAACGACCCGACCCCGGCCGAGCGCGAAGTGCTTTCCGCCATTCCCTACCAGGCCAACGAGGCCGTGCTGCACACCGACATCCGCCTGTTGCCGAAGCGGCGCCGGGCCTGGGCGGCCTGGAACTACCTGATGCCGGACGGTCCGCAGGGCCGGATCAGCCTGACCTACGACATGAATATCCTGCAAGGGCTGGATGCGCCGGAAACCGTGTGCGTGACGCTGAACGCCAGCGAACGGATCGACCCGGACAGGATCATCGAGCGCATGACCTATCACCATCCCCTGTTCACCACCGCCGGTGTCGCCGCCCAGGCTCGGCATCGTGAACTCGACGGCACGCGCCGGACCTATTACTGCGGCGCCTGGTGGCGCTATGGCTTCCACGAGGATGGGGTGGTCAGTGCGCTGGATGCCATCCGACACTTCGAGAGCGACCATGGAAAGCTGCCTGTACGAAGGCTGGGTGCGGCATAGGCGGTTCACGCCCCGGCCGCACGCCTTCAATTACCGACTCTATCTGCTCTGGCTCGATCTGGACGAGCTGGATCAGGTTTTCGCCGGCCGCTGGCTGTGGTCGGTCGACCGGGCCAATCTGGCCAGTTTCCGTCGCGCCGATCATCTCGGCGACCCCAGGCTGCCGCTGTCGCTCGCGGTGCGCCTGGAAGTGGAACGGCAGACCGGGCAACGGCCCGGTGGCCCGATCCGGCTGCTCACCCACCCGCGCTATTTCGGCTATGGCTTCAATCCGGTCAGCTTCTATTATTGCTATGCCGAAAACGGCCAGGATCTGGAAGCCATCGTCGTCGAGGTCAGCAACACGCCCTGGCATGAGCGGCACGTCTACGTCCTGCCCATGTCAGACAACCTGGGCCGTCCGGACCGGCTGCGGTTCGAGACCGCCAAGCGCTTCCACGTCTCGCCCTTCCTGCCCATGAACCTGGCCTACCGCTGGCGCCTGACCCTGCCCGGCAAGAACCTGCTGGCCTATCTGGCCGACCTGGATGCGGCCGGCGAACTGGTCTTCGACGCCACCCTCAACCTGCACCGCCGGCCGCTGACCGGGGCCAGCCTGGCCCGTGCCCTGGTCCGGTTTCCGTTCATGACCGGACAAGTCGTGTTCGGCATCTATTGGCAGGCCCTGCGGCTCTGGCTCAAGGGCACGCCCATCTTCGACCATCCGGGTCATCCGCCCACCGAACACGAGCGAGCCGCATGAACGACACCACCTTGCCCCCCCTGGCCGGACGTCGTCCGGCCTTCCTGGCCAACCCGATCCGGAACCGGGTGCTCGACCGGCTGGCCTCCCTGACCTGCGGCTGCCTGATCCTGGAAGAAGGCGATCAGACCTGGCGTTGCGGCAACGGCGCGCCGGAAATCCGGGTCCGGGTGCAGGGCGCGCAGTTCTGGACAGCGCTTGCCATTGGCGGCAGCGTTGGCGCGGGCGAGTCCTACATGGACGGCGAGTGGGACTGCGATGACCTGGTCGGGCTGGTGCGCCTGCTACTGCGCAACCGCGCCACGCTGGACGGCATCGAGCGCGGCCTGGCCAGGCTGTCCGCCCCCCTGCGCGGCCTGGGCCACTGGCTGAACCGCAACTCCCGCGCCGGCAGCCGGCGCAATATCGCCGCCCACTACGACCTGGGCAACGCCTTTTACCGGCTCTGGCTGGATCAGACCCTGATGTACTCCAGCGCCATCTTCGAGCGTCCCGGGATGACCCTGGTCGAGGCCTCGACTGCCAAGCTGGAACATATCTGCCGCAAGCTCGACCTGCAACCTGGCGACCATGTGCTCGAGATCGGCACCGGCTGGGGCGGCTTCGCCCTGCACGCTGCCGGACGGTTCGGCTGCCGGGTCACCAGCGTCACCCTGTCAGTGGAACAGTGCGCGCTGGCCCGGGAACGCGTGGCCGAGGCCGGCCTGGCCGACCGGGTCGAAGTGCGGCTTTGCGACTACCGCGACCTGGACGGCCAATACGACAAGCTGGTGTCGATCGAGATGGTGGAGGCGGTCGGCGCCAACAATCTGGAACGCTACTTCGGCCAGTGCAGCCGCCTGCTCAAGCCGGACGGCGCGATGCTGCTGCAAGCCATCACCATTGCCGATCAACGCTATGAGGCCGCGCTGCGCGAAGTCGATTTCATCCAGAAGCACATCTTCCCCGGCGGCTTCCTGCCCAGCGTGACTGCACTGACCCGCGCCATGACCCGGTCCGGCGAACTGCGCGCCGTCCACCTCGAAGACATCGGCCCGCACTACGCCGAAACCCTGGCCCGCTGGCGGGCCCAATTCCTGCACCGGATCGACGAGGTGCGCGGGCTCGGCTTTGATCAGCGCTTCATTCGCATGTGGCTGTTCTATCTCTGCTATTGCGAAGGAGGCTTTCACGAGCGCGACATCGGTACGGTGCAGATGCTGCTCAGCAAGCCGGGCTGGCGCGGCCGTCTGCCGATCGTGATGCCGCAGTCATGAATACTGGCCGCAACCCGCTGCTTGCCGCCCTGCTGGGTCTGCTCCTGTTTCTGACCGGCTGCACCGGCGTACCGACCGGCATCGTCCCGGTCCACGGTTTCGATGCCCGGCGCTACCTGGGTACCTGGCATGAAATTGCCCGCCTGGATCACGGTTTCGAGCGTGGCCTGACCCCGGTCACGGCCACCTATGCCGCACGCGACGACGGCGGCATTTCGGTGCTCAACAGGGGCTACGATCCTGCCCAGGCTAAGTGGCGTGAAGCGACTGGCCGCGCCTATTTCCTCGTCGACCGCCATACCGCCAGTCTCAAGGTCAGTTTCTTCGGCCCGTTCTATGGCGGCTATCACGTGTTCGCGCTCGACCCGGAATACCGCTGGGCCATGATCGCCGGCCCGAGCCGGGACTACTTCTGGATCCTGGCCCGGGACCCCGTGCTCAGCCCCGATCTGCTCGCCGATCTGCTGCAGCGGGCCCGTCTTGCCGGGTTCGCGACCGACCAACTGATTTTCCCCGGCGCCGCGCGTGCCACACCTTGAAGGAGTACTGCCATGATGACCGTTACCCGCGATCCGATCACCCTGAACGATGTCAACGACCTGAGCCAGGCACCTTTCGTCATTGAAGGTACGGGCAGTGGTGAAATGAAGATCTACTTCGAATCCGAAGCCAACAAGGCCGAGTATCTGGGCACCGAGATGCATGCCGGGGTGCAGTCGGCGGCCCTGAGCAAGATCTTCAGCGAGATGGCTGAAAATCCCGACACCGGCAGCATCAACTGAGGGCGGCCAGATGACCGGACGCCATTTGCTCATCGTCGCCCACGGCAGCCGACGCCAGGCCTCCAACGACGAGGTTCACCAGTTGGCCGATCGGGTCAGCGCTCAGAAAGGCGGCAATTTCGACGGCGTCGCGGTTGCCTTTCTGGAACTGGCCGAGCCATCCATTCCGGAAGGCCTGAAACGCCTGGCCGGGCAGGGCGCTGACCAGATCGTGGTGCTGCCGTATTTTCTCGCAGCAGGGACCCATGTCTTCTCCGACATACCGGATGCGATCGAGTCTTTCAAGACAGAAAACCCCTCGGTCAGGGTCAGCCTGGCCCCGCATTTTGGTGCCGCCAGGGAACTCGTGCAGGCGTTGTTGAACCTGGCCGAAGCAACATGGCATCGCGAGTTTCCAACCTGACAGCCGTCCGAAGGCCCGAACGATGAAGCCCTGCACACCCGCACACCAGCTCGGGATGACCGGACCATGAGCGGTTCGCTGGTCTGGTTTCGCCGTGATCTTCGGCCCAACGACCACACCGCACTCCATCACGCCCTGGAGGCGGGTGGTCCGGTTCATTGTGCCTTTGTGTTTGACACCGATATTCTGGGTGGACTGACCGATCGGGCTGACCGGCGCGTGAGCTTCATCCATCACCAGGTGGCGCAACTCAAAGCCAAACTAGAGCGACTGGGCGGGGGATTGCATGTCCTGCATGGCCCGGCCCGCGACGTGATTCCGGGCCTAGCGAGAAAGCTGGGGGTCACAGCGGTTCATGCCAACCGTGATTACGAACCGTCTGCCCGTCGGCGGGACCATGACCTCGAGCGGGCCTTGCAGGCTCAAGACTGTTCCTTTTTCCAATACAAGGACCAGGTCATCTTCGAGACTGACGAGATACTGAACCAATCCGGTCGGCCATATCATGTATTCACGCCCTACAAGCGGGCCTGGCTGGAGCAATACCCGTTCAATTTCGCCGCCAGCCCGGTTGAACCGAATTTCAACCGCCTCGCGCCACAGGCCTCCGGACCCATGCCGTCGCATGCCGACCTTGGCTTCCGGCAGGTCGAGCTCAAGATTGCCTCAGCCCAAGCCCTGTGGGCAGACTTCCAGACCCGCATCGACAACTACCGCGAGGCCCGCGACTATCCTGCAGTCAAGGGCCCGTCCTATATCTCGGTCCATCTCCGGTTCGGCACCCTTTCGATCCGGGAACTGGTTTGTTTCGCGTATGGGCGGGGCAGCGAAGGCGCACGGACCTGGCTTTCCGAACTGATCTGGCGGGAGTTTTACCAAATGCTGCTCTGGCATTATCCGGAGACCGTCGAACATGCCTTCCAGGCCAAATTCGACGCCATCGAGTGGCCCAATCCGCCCGGCCATTTCGACGCCTGGCGGGCGGCGCAGACCGGCTATCCGATCATCGACGCGGCAATGCGCCAGTTGAATCAAACCGGCTACATGCACAATCGACTGCGCATGCTCACCGCCTCTTTCCTGGTAAAGGATCTGCATTGCGACTGGCGCCTGGGCGAGCGCTACTTCGCCGGGCAGCTGCTTGACTACGATCAGGCTGCCAATCTAGGCGGCTGGCAATGGAGCGCCTCGGTCGGCACCGACGCGCAGCCCTGGTTCCGCATCTTCAACCCAGTCGTTCAATCCGGGAAATTCGATCCACAGGGCAAATTCATCCGCCGCTATCTGCCTGAACTGAACCAGGTTCCGGATCGGTACATCCATGCCCCCTGGACCATGCCGGCGGCGGCGCAAGCGGCATGCGGCGTCATTGTCGGCCGTGATTATCCAATGCCGGTGATCGATCACGGCGCAGCGCGTGTCATTGCCCTGACCTTGTTCAAGGAAAAGTCATGAATGCGAATCTCAACCCAATCCAACTCGGTGGCAGCGGAGTTGAATTGTCCGCGCAGCCTGATCCGGAACCGGTCATCCTGGTGGTATGAACCCTTTCAAACAGCACAAGGAATCCGATCATGGAAATGATGACCCTGAAAATGCATGGCAAGGATGCCGAAGCCAATGAAATCTATCGCAGCTACTATCTGGTGACCGACGGCGGCAGCATGGCCGGACGGGGCCGGGCATCGGCAATTCCCATGTCCGCCGGGGCGCCCATGCCCGGCGAGGACTTTGTCGAGGTCAGTCAGGGCGGGGAGGAGAAGGCCCTGGCTGACCTGGTCAACGTCCTGTTGGCCTTGCCCGGCAATCAGGGCCTGGTGGCGGATTTGAACAACCAGCCCAGCTAACTGTCGGATCAATATTCAGTACAAGAAGGAGCGGTAGATGACCACAGCACTCCATGACTTTACCCTGCCCAGCCTGGACGGCGGCACATTGCGGCTGGCCGATTACCAGGGCCAGGTGATGCTCCTGGTCAACACTGCCAGCGAATGCGGGTTTACGCCGCAGTATGCCGGCCTGGAACAGTTGTGGCGGACTTACCGGGAACGGGGCCTGGTGGTGATCGGGTTTCCTTGCAACCAGTTCGGCCATCAGGAGCCGGGCGAAGCCGACCAGATCGGACAATTCTGCAGCACGCGCTATGGGGTGAGCTTCCCGATGTCGGCCAAGATCGAGGTAAATGGCGCCCAGGCTGATCCGCTGTATCGCCATCTGACCCAGGCCGCGCCGGGCCTGCTCGGGACCGAGGCGATCAAATGGAACTTCACCAAGTTCCTGGTCGACCGGGAGGGGCGGGTGGTGCACCGCTATGCCCCGACCACCGCGCCGGCTGAACTGGCGCCGGAGATCGAACGGCTGCTGGGCTAGACCTTCCGCATTTTGCGGAGGCCGGGCTCGGTCTCCGGTTCCTGTCCCAGCAAATAAAAACGGAGCCTCGAATTTCAAGGCTCCGTTTCGTCGAAGCGGTTTTTTACATCAGGACATTCAGTTTACTTGGACGGACAGGCGTCGGTGGTTCCCTGAACCCTGCCTGCAATCACCATGAACTGGTGGAACGGGGTCATGGTCTTCATCGCTTCCGTCATTGACCCTTTGTCAAAATTCAGCTTCATCATGTCGAACATGCCGATATCGTCAGGCTTCTCGCTACCCCACTTCATCCAGCGCGAGGTGGTGGCGCCCATTTGGTAGTCCTGGCTTCTCAGGTTGTGCTTCACCGCACCGCCATATTCGCACATGGTCTTGCCGTCCTTGATCGCGACGGTCAACTCGACCTTGTGGGAGGCGCCTTTGTCGTTATCCTTGCCGCCGCTGGCGTCGCAGTCGGAACGGTACATGTGGATGACCTTGTAGCCTGAGCCATCGTCATGTTTCTTCCATTCGGTATACAACTCGCTGGTCAGCGGACCGTTGCTATTCCAGTATTCACAGGCCTGCTTGGCCCATTCGGTGGACATCAGGGGGCTAGCTTGAGCCGAAACGGCGCCGGTCAGGGCAGCCAGTGCAATCACTAATTTACGCATTTATATTGTCTCCTCAGGGTCGAAATGCAGGCAGTAAGCCGGCGCAAAGAGTAGACCGGATCGGCTGGCGCTGTCAAAGCAAGTGATTGATAATTTAATGATTTTCTAATTTAGCCGGGCTGGATGACTCGACCAGGCCGATGCGCTGGCGCAGGTGGTCAATGGCGGTTTGATTGCCGGCGGCTTCGGCGCGTTTCAACTCGACCCCCAGCCAGGCCAGGAGCGGTCTGCGCCAGCCTTGTCCAGAGGCGGTGTCGATGGCGGCAGTGATTCCAGCCGGGGTGATGCTGCCCTGGCGGAACAGCACGCCGGTGGCGATGAGGCGGGAGAGCGGGTCCTTGATCTGATCCAGGGCGGCCCCGGATTTCAGCAGCGGGGCATATTGGCTGGGCAGGGCCTTGCCGTCCACGGCCTGCCATTTGCCGGCGATGAAAGCGGCGTAGGCCTTTTCTTCGGCGCTGGCTCCCGCCTGCAGAGCCACATAGGCGGGACAGTCGTCAAATTCCAGGGCGGCGGCGCGCGTGGCGCAACGCGCGAGTTCGATCCGGGCCACCGATTCGGCCTGGCCGGTGCGGGCTGCCTCGGCGCGGGCGCGGGCATAGCTGAGTTCGGCCAGGGCAGTATTGCCTTCAAGGTAGGCCTTCTCATAATTCTCCAGCGCGCTCTGGGCGTTCAGCTTCCAGTCCGGTGGTGGAGGGTTGCTGCCGCAGGCGGATAGCGTCGCCAGGGCGAGCAGGGCCAGCAGGCGGTTCAGCGTGGTCGGCTTCATGGCAGCTTCACCTCGGCGTCATGGGAGAACGGCCATTTCCGGTTGAGCTCGTTGATCATGCCGTTGACCCGGGTCAGGCTGTCGTCGACCTGGGCCCGCAGGGTGCCGAGGTCGGTGGTCGCGCCCTTGATGTCGGAGGTGATGCCCTGGGTGTTCTTGAGTATGGCATCGGCCTTTTTCAGGCTTTCCCGCGCGTCGGTCAGGATGGCGTTGATCTGGACCACGGCCTTCTGGGTTTCGTCCATGACGCCGCCCTGGCCGTAGAGCCGCTGGTCGGTCTTGGCCAGGACGCTGTCCACCTTGAGCGATACGCCGTTCAGCGATGCCAGCAGGGTATTGGCCCGGTCGATGGCGTCGACCACCTTGCGCGAGTTCTGGTCCGCGCCGAGGATGCCGCCCATGACTCCGTACTGGCCGGCCATGCGCCCGGTGACGGTCTGCAGGTTGGCCATGCTCTGGCTGAGACTGGACTGCTTGTCGGTCATGTTTTGCAGGTTGGTCAGCACGTCGCGGACCTTGATGATCAGTTCCGGAATCTCCTGCGCGGCATCGCCCGTGTACAGCGGACGCTCAGCGTTGTCAGGCAGGATCGGGTCCTTCAGGTTGGCGGTGATGGCCCGGATCTTGGCCGAGCCGACCAGGGATTTTTCCAGGGTGAAGACGCTGCTGCTGCGCAGCCATTTGGCGTCCTTGACCGGGATCGACATCTCGATCCGTACCTTGCCCTCGTCGGTCAGCGACATGCGCTCGACCTGGCCGACGGGAAAGCCCGAAAAGCCGATCGGCATGCCGATGCTGACCCCTTCGGCATTGTCGGCGACCAGCACCAGCCGCTGGGTGCGCTCGAACACGCCGCGCGAATACAGGGTGTAGGCGATGAAGGCGACGGCCAGAGCCAGGGTCAGGGCCAGCAGCAGGCCGACCTTGAATTCCAGGTTCTTGATCAGCGGGGCGCGTACAGGGGCTCGTTCCATGGGTAGTCCACGATCCAGCATTGTTCGAACAAGTCTTCCACGCAGGCCAGGGTGGCTTCGAGGAAGGATGGGTAATGGCAGTCCGGCAGGATCAGACCCGGCCGTTCAATGACGATTATAGGTTGGGGCAGGATCAATGCGCGTGCCAGCTTGGTGATGAAGCGCTCGTCGCTGCCGAGGTCGGGGTCGCGCTTGAAGGCTGAGCCGGTCTGGCCGAGCCGGCCCAGCAGGGTCCAGGCCAGGTCGGCGGCGCGGTCGTAGTTCAGGTTCTGCCGGTACTGGAGCACGATGGCCACGTTTTCCAGAACGGACAGGTTGGCGCGCAAGGGCAGGCTGTCCGAAATCAGGGCGGCGGCGGCCTGTTCCTCGAGCAGTGCTACTCGGCCGGCGTCATCCGGCACCCATTTCAGATGTACTTTAGGGCTAATGACAGCACCTCGATCAGCATCAGGACGAAAAACAGCCGGACCATGCCGCGCAGCACGGCGATCGGCGCGAAGAACAGCTTCTGCGGTGCGGCCAGCGCCTCGGTGATGGGGATGACCGTCACGGCCAGGCCGAAGGCCAGCACCTTGGCCCACAGGATGGCCAGGGCGGGCAGGTCGAAGATGTGGGCCATGACCCGGGCGAAATCCGGCAGATTCCAGTATTGCAGGCCGTAGACCACGAAGTAGGCGAACAGCAGGGCCAGCGCGCTGGTGACGGCGGTCAGGGCCAGGACCGAGATGACGCCGCCGATGACCCGCGGGATCAGTTCGAAGCGCAGCGGGTCGATGCCCGACTCTTCCATGGCCCGGATCTCGTTGTGGATGTTCATCAGGACCACTTCGGTGCCGGTCGCGGCGCCCGAGCGCAGGGCGACGAAGAGCGCGGTCATCAGCGGCAACACCTCCAGCACCAGGAGCCGGATCACGCCCTCCAGCGCGAAGTCGGCCAGACCGAAGTTGCGTGCCGTATCGACCACGATCTGGATCAGGACGTAGGACAGCAGGGCCGAGAACAGGGTGAAGCGGGGCAGAATCTGCCAGGCGGTGAAATAGATCTGCTTGAGCACCACCGAGCGGGTCGCGCTGTTGTAGGTGCTGGGCGAGATCGCTTCGACGATGGCGACCGCGGTGAACCGTGAAACCGCCTTCCAGCTTCTCAGCCAACCAAGCAGGCTGGCGCCAAGACGGGTGAAAAGATCGGTCGGGGATGCGCTGGTCATGGCGTCATGATAGCGCCAAGCGCTGGTAATTTGATTGTCAGCCAACGCTGCTGATTACCGGGATACAATCGCTGCAAGACCCCCTCGTCGGAGCCAAGCCGCATGTTTTCCCGCTTTGCCAGACCGGCCATGAATCTGCGTGGCCGCCGTTTTCTGTACCAGTTCATCGCCAGTCTGGCGTTCTTGTTGCTGCTGATCGGTTATGCCGGCGGCCTGTACCGGCTGACCGCACTCGACCACCTTGAAGCGGTGATCTACGACCTCAAGCTGCAGGCCTTCATGCCCAAGACGATGGACGACCGGGTGGTGATTGTCGACATCGACGACAAGAGCCTGCGCGAGATCGGCCGCTGGCCCTGGCCGCGCGAGACCGTGGCCAAACTGACCGCCAATCTGTTCCAGCAATACGGCGTGGCCTCGGTCGGCTACGACATCGTCTTTTCCGAGCCGGACCAGAGCTCCGGCCTGCCGGTGCTGGAAAAACTGGCAGCGGGCGATCTGAAGGGCGAAGCTGACTTCGCCGCGATCCTGGCCCGGCTGCGTCCGCGCCTCAACTACGATGCCCGTCTGGCCGACGCGCTGGCGACCGGGCCGTCGGTGCTCGGCTATTACTTCAGCTTTGCCGATCAGACCGAAAGCGCTGGCCGGTTGCCGGCACCCGCGCTGGGCTGCGCTGAACTGCACAAATACGGCATCACGCCCCTGGCGGCCACCGGCTACAACGCCAATCTGCCCGGCCTGCAGAGCAAGGCGACCGATGCCGCCTTCTTCAACATGCAGGCCGACTTCGACGGTGTGGCACGGCGCATGCCGGTGCTGATCGAGTATCAGGGCCAATGCTACGGCTCGCTGGCCCTGTTGGCCACGCGCCACGCCATGGGCAGCAGCGCGCCCCGCCTACTGCCGCCGCACGGCTATATCCCGGCCGCGCTGGCGCTCGACAACCTGACCATCCCGCTCGACAGCCAGGCCATGGCGCTGGTGCCCTATCGGCTGCCCGGCGCATTTCAATACGTCTCGGCCGCTGATGTGATCAAGGGCACGGCGCCGTCCGCCAACCTGGAAGGGCGCGTGGTGCTGATCGGCTCCACCGCGCCGGGCATCATGGACCTGCGGGTGACGCCCACCTCGAAGCAGTTTCCCGGGGTCGAGATCCACGCCAACGTGATCTCCGGCATCCTGGACGGGGTGATCCCCTGGGAGCCGGTCGGCGTGCACAAGTTTGAAGTGCTCGCGATCCTGGTTCTGGGCCTGATCCTGGCCGCGCTGCTGCCATTCGCCCAGCCGCTGCGCGCCACCTTGCTCACGGTTGCGGCGCTGGTCCTGCTGGCCGGGGCCGATCTCTACGCCTGGTCGCACTGGCACATGAACCTGCCGGTCGCCGCCGCCCTGGCCGCCGTTGCCGGACTGTTCATCCTGAACATGTCCTATGGCTTCTTCGTCGAGGCGCGCAGCAAGCTGCAGATCACCCGGTTGTTCGGCCAGTATGTGCCGCCCGAACTGGTCGACGAGATGGCCCAGGATCCGGCCCGTTACAGCCTGCGCGGCGAATCGCGGGTGATGACGGTGCTGTTCTCCGACATCGTCGGCTTCACCAGCATCTCGGAAAAGCTGGAGGCGTCGGAACTGGCCGCCATGCTCAACGTCTACCTGTCGCACATGACCCGGCTGGTGCAGGAGCGCAAGGGCACCATCGACAAGTACATCGGCGACGCCATCATGGCCTTCTGGGGAGCGCCGATGAGCGACGAGAATCACGCCCGGGATGCGGTGCTGACCGCCATGGCCATGCAGTCGACCCTGGCCGTGCTCAACCCGATACTGCAGGAGAAAGGCTGGCCGCCGGTCGCACTCGGGGTCGGGGTCAACACCGGTCGGATGTCGGTCGGCAACATGGGTTCTGAATTCCGCATGGCCTATACCGTGATGGCCGATGCGGTGAATCTGGCCTCGCGGCTTGAGGCCCTGACCCGGCAATACGGGGTCTGGGTGCTGTGCGGCGAGGCTACGCGGGAGGCCTGTCCGGAGATTGCCTTCATGCCGGTCGACCGGGTTCGGGTCAAGGGCAAGGACCAGCCAGTGGCCATCTATGAACCCCTGGGCCTGGCGACCGAGGTGGAGCCGGCCCGGCTGGAGACGGCGCGCCAGTTTGAAGCGGCGCTGGCGGACTACAACGCGCAGCGCTGGGATGCGGCCGAGGTGAAGCTGCAGGCGCTGAACCGGGCCGCGCCGTGCAAGCTGTACGGCGTCTATCTCGAACGCATCGCCCATTTCCGGGAAACGCCGCCGCCTGCGGAGTGGGATGGCGCGTTTACCTACACCACCAAGTAACAGGATGACGCGATGAAACTACGAGTGCTCGGATGTTCGGGAGGAATCGGCGGCGGCCGCCAGACCACGTCGTTCCTGCTCGATGAGGATATCCTGATCGACGCCGGCAGCGGGGTGACCCGGCTGACGCTGGATGAACTGGCCAGGATCCGCCACGTGTTCATCACCCATTCCCACCTCGATCACATCCTGGCCTTGCCGACCCTGATGGACAGCGTGGGAGTCGGTTCGGCGCCGCCGCTGGTCGTGCATGCCATCCCGGAAGTGATTGCCACGCTGCGCCAGCACCTGTTCAACTGGGAACTCTGGCCGGACTTCGAAAAAGTGCCGAGCCCGGAGCAGCCTTTCATGCGCTTTGCCGAATTGGCCGTGGGCGGGACGGTCGAGCTGGACGGTCGCCGGATCACCGCGATCCCGGCCAATCATGGCCGGCCGGCGGTGGGTTATCTGCTCCGGGGTGCAGCGGGCAGCCTGCTGTTTTCGGGCGACACCATGAGCCACGCCGAACTCTGGCGCATTGCCAATGGCTGTGCCGATCTGCGTTACCTGTGGGTGGAGTGCTCATTCACCGATGCTCATCGTGACATCGCCGATGCGGCCAGCCACTATTGCCCGGCCACGCTGCTGCCGGATCTGGCCGGGCTCAAGCCGGGGGTTGAGGTCTGGATCACTCATCTCAAGCCTGGCAACGAGGCCGACATCATGGCCGAACTGGCCGCCCAGCCCTTGCCTTGCGGCCTGCCGCGCGCCCTGGAGCCGGATCAGAACTTCGAAGTGTAGCGATAGT